>DAIOTP010000010.1:0-45123 GCA_036751905.1 Cryomorphaceae bacterium | reverse complement strand
TGCTGCGCTACCCTGATTTTCGTGCAAGTGAGCGCGGCTTCCAGCTGATCACGCAGGTGGCGGGCAGGGCGGGCCGTCGGCAAAAACAAGGCAATGTGTTTGTGCAAACCAGGGAGCCCGACAGTTGGCTCATGTTGCAAATCATCAATGGCAATTATGAAGCCATCTACAAGCATGAGATTGATGAGCGGCACAAATATGGCTACCCACCTTTTGTGCGGCTCTTGCTGCTCACCTTTCAGCATAAGGAGCAAGAACTTACTGACTACGCCGCTGCGGAGTTTGCCAAAAGGCTCGAGGGCTTCTTGCCGCGTAAGTGCATCCTCGGCCCGGAGTATCCGCATGTAGCTCGAATTAAAAATCGATACCACAAGCAACTCATGCTCAAGCTTACACCCAATATGCCCCTGGCAGCAACCAAGAAGTCACTGCAAGACTTTGCCTCCGCTTTTTTTGCCGAAAAGGCCTTTAAAGGGGTAAGGCTCGTGGTGAATGTGGACCCGCAGTAGAGCGTATCTGAATGATGGATATCAGGGCGTGTAATTCACATGAAATTCGCCTGTGATGCGGGCAGAGTGCAGCTCCATGTCTTGATAATCCTGAAATTCAAGATCAAAGGCTGCGATGTACGATGCGTAACCTGTAAAACTGGTTAGGGGATACGCTTTATATTGGCTCACCTGCATCTGTCCATCTACCATACGGTAGTCACTGAGCATTTGCCCACTTGCATCCGTGATCACAATACTGAAATAGGTGGTGCCCAGCTCGCTGTTGAAAGGAAGGGCTTGTCCGTTGGCCACGCGCATATTGAAACTGATGGCAAGATCCCCATGCGTAGCATTGATTGTGTGGGCATTGCCAAGTTGCTCAACTGCATATTGCTTGCTCAAATCGAGATAAGGAATTGTGAATTCATACTTTTTACCTTGATATGGGCCGCTTTCAAAAGATATTCTGAACAGGTGGTCAGTTGGATCTAGCTCATCTTGAGCAATAGAGGCAGGAGGAGGAGCATGATGGCTATTGTCGCTGCTGCTGGCATTTGAGCTCATTGCTATAGCAAGTGCTACACCAAGTACTTGAATGGTTCTTTTCATAGATTCCAATTGTTGGAACAAAAATCAACCAAAAAATTGAATTGAGCACAAACAATTTATATCCACTTCAACGGGGTCCACGTCGGCCTGAGAATTTTTATTTTCAAATTGACATAGCTTTGCGTTCAAACAAAAAAACCAGCCTCAAGAGGCTGGTTTCTGAATCATTTTCAATCAGGATTATTTGCTTTCTGGAGCAACATAACGGCGCTCGCGGATGCGTGCTGCTTTTCCTGTAAGGTCGCGCAGGTAGAAGATGCGTGCTCTGCGCACACGGCCACGCTTGTTTACTTCAATTTTGTCAATAAATGGCGAAGCGATCGGAATGATGCGCTCCACGCCTACACCACTTGACATTTTCCTTACGGTAAATGTAGCCGTTGGGCCAGTGCCTCTGCGTTGGATCACAACACCCTGAAATTGCTGGATGCGCTCTTTGTTTCCTTCGCGAATTTTATAGTGCACGGTTACGGTGTCACCAGCCTTGAAATCAGGCTGCTCAACGCTTCCGTTGATTTCGATGCTTATTTTTTTCAAAAAGTCCATGATGCTGAGATAATTATGTGTTTCCTCTCGGATTTCGGGCTGCAATATTACGAAAACAATCTGAGATTAACATTGTCGGTCAATTATTTTAAATCATTCTCCTTCGTCGTGGTAGCGCTTCCAAAGGTCGGGTCTTCTGTCGCGGGTGCGCTGCATGGCTTGTTCCATCCGCCATGCTTCAATGGCTGACGCGTTGCCTGAGGTAAGGATAGAAGGGACATGCATTCCTCTAAAATCGGCCGGTCGGGTATACACGGGCGGAGCAAGCAGGTCATCCTGGAAGCTATCGGTCAGGGCCGACGTTTCATCATTGAGTACACCGGGAATCAAGCGGATGATGGCGTCAGCAATCACAGCGGCAGCGAGTTCTCCGCCACTGAGCACATAGTCGCCAATGGAGATTTCGCGTGTTACATAATGGGTTCGGATGCGCTCATCGATTCCTTTATAGTGGCCGCATATCATGATGAGGTTTTGGCACAAGCTCAGGGTATTCGCAATTTTTTGGTTGAAAGTGATGCCATCCGGGCTTGTATAAATCACTTCATCATAGGTGCGTTGCGCCAGAAGAGCGTCAAGGCAAAGTGCCAGCGGCTCAGGGCTCAGCACCATCCCTGCACCACCTCCAAAGGCATAGTCGTCAATGGTTTTGTGCTTGTTGGTGCTGTAGGTCCTTAGGTCGTGCAAGCTGATTTCAACAATACCTTTGGTTTGAGCGCGTTTAACAATGCTGTCATTGAATGGACTTTCCAGCAATCCAGGCAGGGCTGTTATGATGTCAATGTGCATGATTCCTTAGATACTGTTGGGAAATTTTGCTGAAATTCGCCGTCGTATGAATTCGGTACTATATTTGATACCACAAAGGTAAACCATCGATATGAAATTAACTTTGATGCGCTTCGGTGCGCTTTGCATGTTCGTTTTTCTGGCAAGTTTGAAATTGCAAGCACAGCAAGACCGTGATTATGAAGATTTGCGGAAGCTTTACATCGACGAGAAATACGAAAAAGTAATCGCCAAAGGGGAAAAATATTTGGGCAAAACGGATTCCCGAAAAGAGCCGGAGCCATATATGTACATGGCCAAAGCATACTACGAGATATCGCGGATGGAGGACATGCACGAGGATTTTCCGCCCGAAAAAACCTTTGCCAATGCGCTGAAATGGGCGGGCAAATACCGCAAGAAGGATCCTGAAGGGGTGCTATTCAGAGAAAACGACCTGTTCTTCGAAGAGCTCAAAAAAGCGGCCCTCGAAGAGGGAGCCGGCTTCATGGCCGATCAAAAATACAGCAGAGCGAAACGCTACTATGATGGCATCACGAAGTTCGATCCCAATGATGCAGGTGCGTGGCTCATGCTCGGCAACTGCCAGGTGCAAATGAGGTCGATGACGGAAGCTTCGATGGCCTACAAAAAGGCGGGTGAAGTACTGCACAGTTCAGATGTAACCAAGTTCAATGCCCAGGATAAAAAGACTTTGCGCATTGCCGGAATCGATTATGCGGAGTACCTGATCAATGATGGCAAACGTGATTCGGCGCGCAGCACGCTCGATTTGCTGGCTCCGGCACTGCAGGGTGATGCCCAATTTGACATGCTTTACCGCAAGGTAAAATAGGCCTGAAAGAAACCGTTTCGATTACAAAATTAATCCCCTTCCACAATGCGTAAGGCTTTGGTATGGATGCCGTTGTTCCTTGCCTGTACAGCCTTTATAAGCTTCGGTCCGGTGCCTGGGCGCCTGCTCAAAGCTTTTGAGGCCCTCAGGGTGTACAATTATTTTGCCGCCAAGGAGGGTTTCGACAAATCCTTCGAAAAGCATCCGGTACCAGCTGCCTATGGTTTGTCACTGATCTACGCTCGTACCGACAATCCATTTTCGAATCTGGACTCGGCCTGTCATTTAATTTATCACTCAGAAAGTGAGTACGGAATACTGGTTCCCAAGATAAAGGCAGCCTATGAGGTCAAACTAGGTCTTGATTCAGCTACGATTGTACATCAAAGGGAACAGGTGGACTCACTCATGTTGATCCGCGCGCTTCATGACGGGAGTGTGGTAGCCCTGGAGACCTACATGAGCCATAGGCGTACAGAACGATTTTACAGCATAGCCCGCACTGAACGGGATGTGGGTGCATTTGAACTCGCCCGGCGCTCCGATAGCGCGCAGGGTTATCTGAACTTTGCAGTTCAGTACCCCGATGCCCCACAAACTGCCAATGCCCTTGAGCTTTATGAGTTGCGCCTTTTTCAGGAAAATACGGCCTCCGGCGAGGTAGCCGCATACCAATCATTCTTGAATCAATATCCGGAAAGTCCTCACCGTGAAGAAGCTGAGTACGAAATATACCACCGATCGACCTTGGGAGGCAGGGTAGTGGACTATAAAGCCTTCATCAATACCAATCCAAAGAATCCATATACTGAAGACGCATGGAGGATGATCTATGCCCTCGAGCTGGGCGACAATTCACCCAGAAGTATAGCAACCTTTACACTCAACTATCCAGATTATCCTTTCAAAGATGAAATTAAGCGCGATTTCGATTTGGCCACCACACCTTTTTATCCAATAAGCGAAGGAGAATTTTGGGGATTTATAGACCAGGAAGGCAATGTGCGCATTGCTCCCCAGTATGAATGGACAGAGCCCTTCAGTGAAGGCTTGGCGCTTGTGGGCATGCATGGTGAAGCCGCTTATGTCGACAAACGAGGAAAGCCCATCACGCGCAAGCGGTTCGAGGACGGGTTGCCCTTCAACAATGGATATGCCATGGTGCAATTCAATGACAAGCAAGGCATCATAAACCGTTTAGGGCAATGGGTAATAAAACCCGAGTATGATGCCTGTGGTGAGTTTTCAGAAGGACTTTGTTATGTGGGAGTCAATGGCTTGTTTGGCTATGCCAATACCAAAGGGCAAGTGGTAATCCCCTTGGCATACGATTTTGCATCCGATTTCAACCATGGTCTTGCGGTTGTTGGCAAAGGCGGTCTTTTTGGATACATTGATACGCTAGGTGTTCCACGCACAGACCTTAAGTATGAATGGCTGGAATCAATGCAACCACATGGGGTTGCAAGATACAGACTCGACCAAAGTTTTGGATTGATACATCAAGGCCGTGATTCGGTGGCAGATGTCGCATTTGATGCGATTGCCGATTACAGTGAAGGGTATTACCTTGTGGCAAGAGATGGGAAATACGGCTACATTACGGCCCAAGGCGAAGAGCGAATTCCATTGCAATTTCATTACGGCCCCAAGGCCCTCAGCACATCGGGCTTCAGTGGCGGCTATGCAAGGGTGTACCAAATGGTGAAGCGCGAAGTGAAGCTCGGCATTATCGATACCCTCGGGCAAAAGGTGATGCCAGCCATGTTTGAAGGCATAGGCCAGTATTCAAAAACACTCACTGCCGTGCGCAAAAAGGATTTATGGGGATACGCTGACGCGAAAATGAACCTCGCAATCAAATATCAGTATGACGCTGCTGGTGATTTTGCGGACAGCATGGCGGTGGTCACCATCAAAGGCAAAACAGGTTTGATAGATGTGTACGCCAACTGGGTCATTCCACCTCTATATAATGATATACAGCAACTCGACATCATGTACTTCGCCAGCAGCGATACATTGCACACCATTTTCAATCATCGCGGCGATAGCCTTGCCGTTTTCATTGGTGGATCATTTGAGAAGGTTGATGAAGCTGTGATCAAAATTACGGAAGGCAAGCTTTTACGCGCCTATTTCAACTGCCGTAAGCTGCGCATCATATGGCGGGAGCCTTGATGAACCGATGTGTTAAATATTGTACCTTTGTGATCATTTTTAAAGCCTGAGCGCTGAAGTCAATGTTGCAACACCAAAGCAAGCAATCCCTGCTCAACGATGTGTACGAGCTCGTAGATCAGTGGGTTCAAGAGTCATTAGAGGGAAAAAAACCTGTAATAAACCATCAGCCGCCAGAGTTGCTCAAGGCGCTGCTTGATTTAGAACTGAAGGACAAAGGGGGAGCTGCGGATGGCATCATTGCCGATGCCCAACAATACCTAAATTATGCCGTACGTACAGCCCACCCGGGCTACCTCAATCAGCTATTTGGTGGCTTTAACCTGCCCGCATACATCGGCGAAGTAATCACTGCCGCCACCAATACCAGCATGTATACCTACGAAGTGGCGCCGGTAGCCACCTTAATGGAAATGGCAGTGGTCGATAAGATGTTGACTTACACAGGCTGGCCTTCCGGCAATGGAGCCATGATGACTGGCGGTAGCAATACCAACATGGTGGCCATGCTGCTCGCACGCAACTCCATTTTCAAGAATGCGAAGTATGAGGGCATTACAGCCCTTCCCAAATTGGCCATACTTGTTTCGGAGAGGGCCCATTTTTCGATGCTCAAAGGGGCGAATACCATTGGAATTGGTCAGCAGGGCGTCGTAAAAGTGTCACTTGACGATCAGGGACGGATGGGGCGAGATGGTTTGGAGAAAGCAATGGCCTACTCCATCAAAAATGGAATGATGCCTTTTATGGTGTGCTCAACAGCTGGCACTACTGAAACAGGGTCGTTTGATAAAATTGACGAGGTAT
Source organism: Cryomorphaceae bacterium (assembly GCA_036751905.1). Classification (GTDB taxonomy): domain Bacteria; phylum Bacteroidota; class Bacteroidia; order Flavobacteriales_D; family Cryomorphaceae; genus T3Sed10-241. The sequence goes on along the minus strand of DAIOTP010000010.1, from coordinate 38,865 downwards.
CGGCTTTCGCCAAAAAGCACCAGCTCTGGCACCACGTTGATGGCTCATGGGGAGGCAGCCTCATATTGAGCAGTAAGTTTGCACATTTGTTTGATGGACTTCACGCTGCCGACAGCTTCTCCTGGAATCCTCATAAGTTGATGAATATTCCACTCATCTGTTCGGTATTGCTCGTGCGTGACCCAAAGGTGATGCGTGAAGAAATTCAATCGTACGATGCAGATTACATTTACCACAACAACGATTCAAGTGCATATGACCTTGGTCCCGCTTCATTGCAGTGCGGGCGACGGGTTGATTCTCTTAAGCTGTGGATGGCGTGGAGGTACTTCGGTACCGATGGCTATGCCAAAAGGATGGAACACCTCTGGGAACTGGCTGAGCATGCCACACAAATTGTAGAAAATAATCCCAGTCTGCAGCTCATGTTCCCCACCCAAAGTCTTAATGTCAATTTTAGATACATAGTACCAGAAGGTGTTGATAGCGATCAATTTAACGAAAGTCTGCGGTATTTTTTGATCACCAATGGCAAGGCAATGGTCAATTACTGTCATCTCGAAAATGGGCTTTCAATACGGTTGATTTTGTTAAATGCTGATTTATGCAAAGAAGATATATCTCGATTTTTTAACCTTTTTTGTATTGCTGCGGAAGACATGTTGAAGCAATTGGCCATTGAAAAATAGCGTTTTATAGAATTATTAAGTATTCTCTTGTCTCGAACATTCATATCTTTTGGAATGTTATACTAGTAAATTAATAAATTTAATATCATGTCTATCCCAAAAGCAGAAACAAAATTATCAAATCCAGAAATTTCGAAGGAAAATGCCTTCGAGCTCGCATCTGATCTCAATAAATTGTTGAGCAACTATATGATCGTTTACCAACGCCTTCGAAATTATCACTGGAACGTGGTGGGAGGTGAGTTTTACGATGTCCATGAGAAGTTTGAAGAGGAGTATGAAAAGGCTACCGCTTTCATTGATGAAGTTGCCGAGCGCATGCGCATCCTTGGATTTAGGCCTGTAAGCACTCTGGCTGGCTACGTGGAACATGCTGTGATCAAAGAAAATAGCTTGAATTATGAGGCCATGGAGATGGTTTCACAGATCGTGGAAGATTACAAAGAGTTGGCTGGCGACCTTCACCGAATTGTGAAAAGGGCACTCGCTCTGGAAGATTATGGTACTGACTTTTTGGCGCGAAAGATGTTGACACATCTTGAACAGAAAATCTGGATGTTCCAGTCTTTCGTGAAGTGAACCCTGGTTTCGAACAACATTCAGCACCATATAACAACCAAAAGATCAGAAGTAAACCCCTGAGGGGGTTATGACTTTACGTTGTGAACACATACATGTTGAGACATCCCTGTTTCAGTGCATTTACCATTTTATCTTAGGTCTTACATTTGAATAGCGTACAGTGGCATGCAAATTGCCCTGTAATGCTAGATAAGCATCTTATTTCATCAGGGTTGAATCTCTGAATGGTTAAAATGATTGGTTAATGCAAAAAATCCTGCCAAACGAGGCAGGATTTTTTGTGCAAGCGTACATCCTAAGCATCGAGAAACTTCATTGGCAATTCTTTGCATTTAAAGCGATTTTTCTAAAAATGTCACAATGATGTAACATTCATTTCTGATTGGCGTTTAATACCTGTAAGCATCTTATTTCATCAGAGCTGGTTACTCTGAATGGTTAAATGATTGGTTAATACTTCAAATCCCGCTAAACGTAGCGGGATTTGTTGTTTTTGGACTATGCTCAGTTCAATCGTTAAAAACTTCTATGACCTATCAATCGCATTTGATCTGATTTACAGATTGTTACTAAAATGCTTTCATGAAGCTGTTAACACTTCATGAACCAATCTGTAAAAATATGTCAATGTTGTAACAATTGTAATCGCTACCCGTTCTATAGGTGTAAGCATCTTATTTCATCAGAGCTGGTTACTCTGAATGGTTAAATGATTGGTTAATACTTCAAATCCCGCTAAACGTAGCGGGATTTGTTGTTTTAAGTCCACTGCTGTTCGAGTTGTTAAGCGGGCAGACTTCACTTTTGGTGATAACCGACAGGCTTTCATCCCGTTTTCTGTAAAAGACGTTGGAACCGCGTTAACAAATATAGCAGACAACTGCAAAAAAGTGTCAAAAGCGTAACAAATTGGTGCAATAGCCGTTCTTATTGCTGTAAGCATTTTATTTCATCAGAGCTGGTTACTCTGAATGGTTAAATGATTGGTTAATAATAAAAGACCTGCCTAACGAGGCAGGTCTTTTACGTTTCAATGTGTGTTTTTTTTAAAGTGAACTATTGCGCTTTGCTCAATTTGCGCTGTTCCCGTTTACTTTTGTTTGCTGTACCACGATCAGAGAGCTTTTGTGTATCTACCTTGCTTGCCACCTGAGCGGCTCCGGCCATCAACGCATCAATCCACTGTCCGGTAAAGTCTTTTTGGACGTTTCTTTCTACACCAATCAAAGCAGTGCGTGGAGGCTCCTCATGCTTGTGGGGATTGTCTCGATGATAAACCAAGGACCCAACTTTGTCGACAAGAAATTTCAGAAATCCCGACTTTTCGTTCACAATGTCATCAGCGAGGGCTATATCGAGCTCGTTGTATTCCATGCTCAAAATACCGCTGCATCCATGCAAATTGCCTTTGAGCTCCATCCGCATTGATTTTAAAATACCGTGAGTAAGTGTCATACCCACTTGACTTTTCAGCAAGTGATTCAATTCGCTCATTTCAAGACGGCCTGCTTCAAAATCCAACTCCCAGGGATCATTGACGCCATAGAGGTAATTGAGGTTGAGTTGAAGCCGCGATTCGCGCAATTGCGCTGAAGCCGAGGCCGTAAATGCGGATCCCTGGAGCTTTTTGTTTTGAAGCTGATTTATTTGCGCCTGAAGCCTGTAAAACGACAACGTAGTCGTTTCTTCGAGCCGTTCACCCAAAAGTTCAATGTCCAATTGCCCATTGTCCACAACAATCTGTTCTATTTCAAAAGTAAAATCCAGTTTCGACAGCAGCGTTTGGGGCAATTCGGTTACCCTTTCGGGAAATGGCAAACGGTTGTTGCGCAGCAGGTGCACCGAAGGGTTGGTCAATACCAATTCCTTGAATTGGAAAACATCAGAGTTTGAAGGCGGAAAACCATTTAAAGTGAGTGTATCGGCACGGGCACTGACCCTTGAACTGCGGTACTTTGTGTTTTGCAGAAATGATTGGTTGCCCTCCCTTGCCGAAATTTTGAACTGAATAAGTTGCAGCTGCTCCTGAACGAGATCCAATTCAAGTGCGTCGGCCACCATGTGATGGCTTTCACTCTTATTTCGGTACACCATGCTGTCAGCATTGAAAACAGCACTTTTCCATACCGGTCGATCCTCACTGCTTCGGTAATGCATGCCGGCTGCGGTGAAAGAGAAATTGGTTTCAGCAAATGAACCATTGCCGGGATTAAAATTTAACATGCCATCCCGCAGTGTCAGGCTGTCCACATTCAGGTTAAAGTGGATTGCTGCACTGTCGTCACTTCCATCACGCTGTTTCTTGAAAATTTTGAAATTCGGGTTAGGACTAAGGATATTGACTTTCACATCTTCAAAGCCTATACCTGCGAAGGAGAGTGCCGTTGAGTCAGTGCCTCTATACAGATTGAACTTTTGAAGATACAAGTCGCCCACTTCGATGGACCATTGATATACGCTGTCATCTTGACGACGGAGGTAAAGGTTTTTGATGCCTAAGTCACCCTTGAATATGTTTAAGGAAACTTTTTCAAAACCCAATTCAATTCCCTCTTCGAGATGTGATGATACTGCATTACTCAGCATATCACCGGCGCGGTGGCTCAGATAACGTAGGCCAACCCATGCTCCAATAGCCAGAACTCCGAATACAATGATGGTCCACTTTAAGGATTTAGACATATTCCCAAACTCATGGCATTAAAGTAACAAAAAGCGTGCTGAAACAGAGAATAGGATCAAAGCGCGTTGCTGTGTTCATGTGCACCATTGCTGCCAGGATAGTAGCAGCTTAGAATTGAGCGCATTGCGGATTTGCCTTTTGCAATGTCATGCGCTTCAGACCAACTGCCATGATTCATGAACTTGCGGAGCGGTTGCCCCACTTTGGGCATTAGTTTGAGGGCTGCAAGTATCTGTTTGTCCCACTGCTGGTGATAGCGAAGCAAATCGTCCGGGTAAACAACCTTACGGCGGGTCCCTTCATTCACAGCCCTGAAAGGCTGCATAATGTTGAGGTAGCCATAATCGTCGGTGAGTTGCTCCCCCGGATGTATGTCACGCACGGCTATTTCAAAATCATAGGCCGTACTCAAACAATTTGATTTGAAGCTATGGTTTACATAGCGTGCAATGTCCCAGCACAGTACGTATTGCCCTTTACTGTTTCGATAACAATAAGTATCGATAAGCTCACGGTAAGCTTCATCGAGTTTATCTACGTCTTCAGCATTGAATGTGCGGTCAAGTGCATCAAGCACCCATGTAACGGTACCTTTAGGAATGAATTCGGTGGCAACGACACCATATCCAATTTCTTTACTAATGAAGCGAAGTTCGGTATGCGGATGAATCATAGGGTAGTAGGGTAGTAGGGGGTTAATTTAGTACGAAGTTGATAAATTGAATGATCCAAAATTCAATTTACCACAAAAAAAAACCACTTTAGAATCAGCCCTTTGTGGCTGATTTTTCCAATTCGAACTCCAAAGTGACCTGGAGCTATGCAGTATTTCGTGCTTTTGCTCCATGTTTTAAAAAACGCCTCAATGAATACCCTCTCAAAGCGCTACACCGCGGCCATTCGACGGTTTACATCATCCCAATTCACCACGTTGAAAAAATTCTGGATGTAATCGGCTCGCCTGTTTTGGTAATTGAGGTAATATGCGTGCTCCCATACGTCCAGACCCAAAATTGGTGTGCCTGAATCTTCGGCAATATGCCGCATAAGCGGGTTGTCCTGATTGGGGGTAGACGTTACAAAAAGCTCACCATTTTTGGCGCAAAGCCATGCCCAACCCGAGCCAAATACGCCGGTCGCAGCTTTGGTAAAAACTTCCTGAAATGTGCTGTAGCTGCCAAACTTGCTTTGGATGGCATCGCCTGCAGGGCCGGTAGGTGCTCCTCCGCCTGAGGGCGACATGATGTTCCAGAAAAGGTTGTGGTTGTAGTAACCGCCTCCGTTGTTGCGCAATGCTGTGTGGGCCTCATCAGGTGTGAGTTGCGCAAGGATCTCTTCAATTGTTTTTCCACGAAGCTCATGGTCTTCCAGCGCTTTGTTGAGCTTATCGGTATAGCCTTTGTGGTGCTTTCCATGGTGAATTTCCATGGTGCGGCTGTCTATGTTCGGTTCAAGGGCATCAAAAGCATATGGTAACGCCATCAGTTCAAAGCCACCCGCTTTTTCATCATCCGAGTTTGTTTCATCCTGCGCAGGCGATGGTCCACTTCCACAAAAGGTGAGGGTGGGAGCCAGGAATGTTCCTGCTGCTGCAATAGTGCTGAGTTTGATAAAATCGCGCTTTTTCATGGAGGGCGTTTGATTGTTGGCTTCTAAGGTAGCAAGAATCCTACTCAGGGGAAAATTGTTTGACGGTTACGGGCCCTCAGCGAAGGCCTGCAGCGCGTTCAGCCTGTTGCATATGACGCTCATTGTGGTAGATTACAAAGCGCAAGGCGTCACCGAGTTTGAACTTCAAAAGCGGCAATGTGAGCCTGCATCTATTCCTATTTAAACTCAAATTTTTACATAAGTTTAACACCTGCAGCAAAGCGTATTGTTGCTCTTGGAAAACTGCAATGGTTCCCGGCCTTACCCCATCAATTGACGGATTTTTGCTCTTAAAAGTGCGCATTGTATTCAGTCCTGCATCTGATGGGAGCATAGACAGCGCCGCTCGGTTGCCGAGATATCCTGACTCAAATACAGGTTCGGAAGGATGGGTGGAATTGGCGATGACTGACTTCAATTCAGGGATATAGAATTCCCCATATCGGTTCAGGTGTTCAATGCATTCCAATGCATTCCATGCTGCAGTTGTCGGCTTTCGGAGCAATGCTGCTTCCTCGCGGTTTGAAAGTGCTGTGGTGCGGAGTAAATGACTGTTCACCATATTTTTTAACTCCAGCAACAATGTTTTGGTTTCAGTTTTCATAAGTTACAGCTATTGAGCAGTACAAATTTGAGACTTGCCAAGTCAGCAGATCTTGACTTCGATCAAGATTTCCGCAGTCTGCTCAAGGTTTCGGGTGTCATGCGGAGATAGTTGGCGATGTGGTGCAGGGGAATTTCCTGAAATAAACCTGGACTTCGCTTTGTGATGCGATTCAGACGTTCCGCGGGGGAGTGTGTCAATAAATCGATTTCGCGCTCCATTTGCTGGGCTACCAATTGCTCCAGAAGTACAAGGTATGCATCCACACCCGAAGTATTGTTGCGTACGAAGTGGACGAAGAGTTCCTTTTTGACACTCCACACCGTTGTTTTTCTCAGGGCTTCGATGTCAAAAAGGGAAGGACTGTTGTCAAAAAAAGAAGGAATCGAAGAGATGATATTGTCCTTATATCCAAACCGTATGTTTATCTCTTTACCTTCCGTTCGGTACACTACGCGTACCGCGCCAGAGCGAATGCTATGCACATGGCGCTCAATGGATCCAGCCGCAAGCAGGCGCTGATTGCGCGAAAGGACTACTTTTTCGACATCTTCCGGATTCTGGTCCAGAAGCAAATCAAAAATATGGCTGTTGCTGCGTGCCAATAGACTACAATCGCTTTATGAGCCTTAATTTATGGGTGTACTTTTTGAGCTTTTCGTTAAAAATGCCTTCGTGATCTGCCTGATCAATGCGAACACTACCGCTCGCGTGAATTACCAGGCCCCCGCCCAGAGCAATGCCAACATGGTGAATGCGTCCCTCTGCATTTTCGAAAAAGAGCAAATCGCCCGCTTTTGTCAAATCAATAAAGTCAACAGATTCGCCCAATTCAGCTTGTTGGTAGGCATCACGCGGCAGCATTTTGCCGGCACAGGCAAAAACCACCTGTACGAACCCGCTGCAATCCATGCCCAGAGCTGATTTGCCACCCCACAGGTAGGGGGTATGCAGCAGTCGTCGGGCGTGGCGCTGTACGCTATCTGCATCATGGCGGGCTATACGGCCGTCAAAGTTGTAGGCTTCACCGTCTACTGCCAGGTGGCCATCATGGTAACCTGCCAACAAAGCGCTGCAGGGTATTGGGAATCTATGTCCCTTGGCGTCAGTAAGGTAGCCTATTGAGTCGCCACATCGCTTTTGCGGAAGCGAGCACAACTCAAGGAAGCTGGATTCGGATATGCCGTGGTGTTGTTTTACGTCTATCCAACATTGGTAGTTGTCGGCCTCATTTTCAATGAGCACCCATTTCTCGCTGCTCTCAAGTACCTTATACCGTTCCCCAAAGATGAGTTGCGTGACCATCTCGAATTTGTCACCTGGCTCACGCCTACCGGGTACCAATGCTTGCGTAATTACACCGTGCTTCATGACTTCAAAGGTAAAGCATTGAAGTGCATCAAGCGCGCTGTCCAAAAGCAAAAAGCCACTCCGTATATAGGAGCGGCTTTCGCATTTGAATTCGAAATTGCAATCAGCATCAACGCCAATCAACGATTTCGTTGGCGTGGTACTCACCAGCTTCAAGTCTGAGCTTGAGCTTGCTGAAAATTTCTATGGTATATCTTACATCTTCCAAGGTATGTACAGCCGTAGGGATAAGCCTCAGCATAATTACATCTTTTGGAACTACAGGGTAAACCACGATGCTGCAGAAAATGCCGTAATTTTCTCTTAAGTCCATGGTGATGTTGGTGGCTTCGCCCAGGCTTCCTTTCATGAAAACGGGGGTAACGGGCGAATTTGTAACGCCAATGTCAAATCCAGCGTCGCGCAATCCATTCTGAAGTGCACGGGCGATGGTCCACAATTTTTCTTTGTGTTCGGGTTGTGTACGCATCATCTCCAACCGCTTGATGGCACCAATAACGATGGGCATAGGCAGTGACTTGGCGAAAGTTTGGGAGCGCATATTGTAGCGCAAAAATTCTATAATTTGCTCATCGCCAGCCACAAATGCGCCAATGGTGGCCATGGCTTTGGCAAATGTACCGAAGTACACATCTACTTCATGCTGTACACCTTGCTCATCGGCGGCGCCTCGTCCGTCGCGGCCAATCGTGCCGAATCCATGCGCATCGTCAACGAACAAACGGAAATTGTACTCTTTTTTCAACGAAACAATTTCACGGAGTTTGCCTTGGTCGCCGGCCATTCCGAATACTCCTTCGGTAACTACCAAAATTCCACCGCCGCTTACTTCAGTCACTTTGCGGGCGTGATTCAGCTGCTTGCGAAAGCTATCCATGTCATTGTGCTTGTACACGAAGCGCTTGCCATTGTGTAGCCGTACTCCATCAACCATACAGGCATGTGATTCGGAGTCGTATACTATGACGTCATTTCGATCTACCAGTGCTTCGATGGCACTTTGGCAACCTTGGTAACCATAATTCAGCAAAAAAGCGTCCTCTTTGTCCATAAAGTCAGCAAGGTCTTTTTCGAGCTTTTCGTGCATGGACGTTTGTCCCGACATCATGCGCGCACCCATGGGGTAGGCCATGCCCCATTCGGCAGCAGCTTCTGCGTCAACCTTGCGAACATCGGGATGGTTGGCCAGGCCAAGGTAGTTGTTCACACTCCATACCAATACTTCTTTGCCCCTAAACATCATTTTGCGGTCAATAGGACCCTCTAACTTTGGAAAGGTGAAGTATCCGTGCGACTCCTTGGCATGTCTGCCCAAAGGGCCCCTGTTGTTTTTGATTTTGTCAAAAATGTCTTGCATAAACAGCGATCATCAATTGATTTAGGAAGCGAAGGTACATCTATTTGATATCCCTGCAAAACAAGCTAAAAATATGGGCGCATGGCTTGCGTTCTAGGTGGGAGGATGCCTGCATCCGTAGATTTGTATTACTTTTGCGCGATGTTTTTTAAAGTGGTGAGAAACGCACTTTTTATTTTTACCTTGGTATTTGTAATTTCTTCTTGCTCTGACTACAACAAAGTACTCAAGAGTAACGATATAGATTATAAATACAACCGGGCTGTGGAATATTATGAAAAGGGTGAGTATGCCAAAGCGCTTTCGCTCTTTGATGAGTTGGGCACCTTGTTGAGGGGTACAAGCCGCAGTGAGGCCGTGCATGGGTACATCGCAGAGTGCCATTTCAACCTCAAAGACAATTATTTTGCTGCGTATTACTATAAGAATAACGCCAAGTCATACCCAAATAGCCCAAAGGCGGAGGAAGCCCTGTTCAAAAGTGCGTATTGCAGCTATTTGAACTCACCCAATTATTCACTCGATCAGCGCGAAACAGAGCAGGCCATTGAAGAATTTCAGCTGTTCTTGAACCGTTATCCGAAATCCACGCTGAAAGATAGTACCAACACCATGATAGCAGAGCTGCGGTCGAAGTTGGAATCCAAAGCTTTTGAAAATGCCAGACTGTATTATCAAACAGAGAATTACAAGTCGGCCACCGTGGCGTTGAATACCATGCTCAGGGAGTTTCCTGAGAGTCCGCACCGGGAGGAAATTGAATTCTTAATTGTGAAAAGCAATTACCTGCTTGCCATAAATAGCGTGGATGCAAAAAAAGAAGAACGATTCAATGCAACCATCGAAGCATATCATAAATTTGTAGACGATTACGGAAGCACAAGCAAACTTGTAAAGGAAGCTGAAGTATACTATGCAAATTCCGTTCGCGAACTCGATAAAATCAAATTTTAACCCAGCCACACACACATATCATGAACTTCAAAACAACAAACGCCGCACGAAACACCGTTACGAGAAATCTGAAAGAACTCGAGGATCAAACGGGCAACATCTATGAATCCATTGTAGTGATGTCAAAACGTGCCAACCAAATAAGCGCTGAGATGAAAGAAGAACTGAGCGTAAAGCTTCAAGAGTTTTCAACTGCCCAGGACAATCTTGAGGAGGTGTTTGAAAACCGCGAGCAAATTGAGGTCAGCAAATTCTACGAGCGCCTTCCCAAGCCACATGCCATGGCCGTACAGGATATGTTGGAAGACCAAATTTATTTTCGCCGCATTGTCGAGGACGACGCAGCGCCCAACGCACAGTAAAGCGACATGGGCCTGCTCAGGGGCAAGCGTATAGTGCTGGGCGTAAGCGGCAGCATAGCCGCGTATAAGTCGGCTTTTTTGGTGCGCGGCCTTGTGAAGGCTGGTGCCGAAGTACAAGTAATACTTACCCCTTCGGCGCGTGATTTCGTAACTCCTCTCACCCTTGCCACCTTAAGTAAGCGTCCTGCGCTGAGCGATTTGCTGGCCAATGCTGATGCGGGTGTCTGGAACAACCACGTAGAACTTGGCCTTTGGGCGGATGCCATGCTCATCGCACCAGCATCGGCCAATACCTTGGCCAAAATGGCTCAGGGTGAGGCCAATAATTTGCTGCTCACTACATTTATGAGTGCCCGATGTCCGGTATTTTTTGCGCCGGCCATGGATGTGGACATGCATGCAAGTGCAGCCAATCAGCACAACATAGCGCTCCTTGAGCAGCGTGGATTTCACCATATCCCGTCGGAAGAGGGCGAACTGGCCAGCGGACTGGAAGGAACAGGACGCATGGCCGAGCCGGAACATATTGTTGATTTTTTGGAAAAGTACTATAGGGAGCGCGCACCCTTCCTGGGAAAAACAGTTTTGGTGAGCGCTGGACCTACCTATGAAGCCATAGACCCAGTGCGCTACATCGGCAACCGCAGCTCAGGAAAAATGGGGTATGCCATCGCTGAGATTTTTGCGCAAGCAGGTGCCCGGGTGTTGCTGGTAAGTGGTCCCACTGCCCTGCCTTGTCCTGATGGTGTGCAACGCATCGTGGTGGAGAGTGCTCAGGACATGCTGGAGGCTGTGCAAAGCAAATTTGGCGAAAGCCATATTGTGATAATGAGTGCTGCAGTGGCCGACTACAGGCCTGCAAGCATAGCCAGCAAAAAGATAAAAAAAGGCGAAGAGCCTTACCAAATCAAGTTGGAGCCCACTGTGGATATACTCGCTGCACTGGGAAAAATTAAGGGCCAACAATTGTTGGTGGGATTCGCTTTGGAGACTGACAATGCCCTTGAAAATGCACGCAAAAAGCTCGTGGCCAAAAACTGTGATTTGATCGTGCTCAATACCCTCGAAGATGAGGGGGCCGGATTTGGCCACGACACCAACAAGGTGACTTTTGTAGGGCGAAATAATGAGGTACCTTTGGCGTTAAAGTCAAAGAGGGAGGTAGCCGACGACCTGCTCCAGTATATTTTGAATCAATTGGAATGAAGCACTTTTTAATCTTGTTCATGTTGTTGCTCTGCTTGGTGTCCAAACCTCTGAAGGCCCAAGAGCTCAATTGCTCCGTAGAGGTGCTCTCACAGCAGGTGCAGGGAGTGAATCCAGCCATATTTCAGGCTTTAGAGCAGTTGATTTTTGAGTTCATGAACAACAGGAAGTGGACCCGCGATCAATTCACCATCGAAGAGCGCATAAGGTGTAGCATCATATTGAATATCAGTCCTACAGCCTCAGCCAGCAGCAACCGATTCGAGGCTACCCTACAGGTTATTTCAGGGCGCCCTGTTTTCAATACGGACTATTTTAGTCCTATCTTGAATATCCAGGACAGAAATGTATCGTTCGAGTTTATTCCCAATACACAGTATGTATTCAATCCTGATGTATTTCAGCACAACCTGCTGCACATTCTGGCATTTTATGCTTACCTCATTATTGGTTATGATTACGATACTTTTTCGCCAAGAGGAGGCACCCCGTATTTTCAGCAGGCACAGCGGCTTGTGCAGGCAGCACAGACCGGAAATGCGCAAGGATGGAAGGCATTCGAAGGTGACCGCAACCGCTATTGGCTTGCCGAGGATATCATGCACCGCACTTTTGAACCACTGAGGGAGTGCCTTTACGAATACCACAGGCTGGGTATGGATCAAATGGGCGAAAAAATGCAACAGGCCAGAACGAATTGCTTGAATGCCCTTGTGAAAATAGATAAAATACACAAGGTGAAGCCAATGGCATTTACTACACAAATGTTTTTTCTTGCCAAGAGCGATGAAATTGTCAACATATTTACCCAAGGCCAGCCCAATGAACGCAACAGCTTGTACGAAGTATTGGCGCGGGTAGACCCCGGCAACATGGGCAAATACGAGAAAATGCAAAAGGGTAAATAATTATCCGCAAGGGGCTGTAGCTTTGCACTGCTTATTTGCAACTTTGTACCATGCTTCGCCACCTCACCATCAAACATTATGCGCTCATTGAGCACCTCGACATTTCTTTTGGAGATGGCCTGAACATACTCACTGGCGAAACCGGTAGTGGCAAGTCCATCATTTTAGGAGCTTTGGGCTTGTTGCTTGGCGAGCGTTCTGATACCAAGGCCGTACAAGAGGGCAAAACCAAATGCGTAGTGGAGGGGGTTTTTGGTACACAGGGCATCAATTTAGCGGATTTGCTCAGGGCACATGATCTTGACCTTGAGGAGCCAACAACCATACGCCGCGAAGTACTTTCAAGTGGCAAGAGCAGGGCCTTTGTCAATGACACCCCTGTAAACATCAAAGTACTCAAAGAGATTGGTATGTTGCTGGTGGACATCCATTCACAGCACCATACTTTGCAAATCAATGACCCTTACTACCAGTTGCGCATACTTGACAGCTATGCCCAAACCGGTGGTGCATTTGACGAATACAACGCCGCTTACGCCAAATACCGTGAAGCCCACAAAGCCCACAGCAACGCACTCACTACTGCCGATGCGCTTCAACGCGACCTCGACTATTTTGCATTTCAGCTGAAGGAATTGGAAGCGTTGCGTTTGGATGCCATTGATGCCGAAGAACTTTCGGAATCATTGAACATGCTGCGCAACGCCGATGAAATCGCCATGGGTTTCGCCACTGCACTTCAGGCTTTGACCGAAAGTGAAGACAGTTCGCTGACCCAACTGCACAAAGCGCTCGATGCCATGGCTGGTCTTGGCCACTTGTCCAAGACCTACGAGGAGCTTCATGGACGGTTGAAGTCCGTATCCATTGAGCTCCTGGATATCAGCCGGGAAGTGGAGGCCCTTTCGGGAAATGTAGAAGCCGACCCGCGCCGGCTGGAGCAACTCGAATCGCTGCAAAGCAGTGTATACAGAATGGAGCAAAAGCATGCCGTACAGGGCCTTGCTGCGTTGGTCGGAATAAGGGATGGATTGCGCGACAAGATTGAATCGGCCAGCTCAGCGGAAGAACAGATTGAAATACTCAAAGAAGCAGTAGTCAGATCCCTCAAGGACCTGAAAGGGAGGGCATCAGCCTTGTCAAAAACGCGTGAAAAGGGCATTAAAGGGCTTTGCATCAAGGTGGTGGAGGTATTGCAGAGTTTGAATATGCCACATGCATCGCTTGATATCCGCTTGCATCCATTGGCCGAGCCAGCACCGATGGGCATGGATCAGGTTGAATTTATGTTCAGTGCCAATGCCGGCCAAAGGGCCGCTGCCCTGCGCGATGTGGCTTCGGGTGGTGAATTGTCGAGATTGATGTTGGCCATCAAGAACACGGCCAGCGATCAGGAGGGTAGGGGCACCATCGTATTCGATGAGATCGACACGGGAGTATCAGGTGAGGTGGCGCACAGCATGGGACGCATCATGCGGCAAATGACACAGACCAAACAGGTGCTCAGCATTACACACTTACCCCAGGTAGCTGCCAAGGGAGAGCGCCATTTTAAGGTATTTAAGGAAATTGTAGATGGTCAGACCTTTACCCGCATAGTGGAGCTGAACGACTCGGAGCGGGTTCAGGAAATAGCACAAATGCTCAGCGGCGTAAGGACCACCGACGCAGCCATTGCCAATGCCATGGAACTCCTGGGTCAGGAATGATCGCTTGGGCAACCATTCTGCCAATTTCTTTTGATCGGAAGACTTCCTGAAAGACAGACTACAGCTTCAAAGCCACACCCAGGTTGATGTAGGCGATGCCATAACCCAGCTCTGCCATGGCAGCGAATTTTTCACTGAAATAGTAGCGCCCACCCACGTACAGTGAAAATTCAAGACCTCCGCTTGCGGCGCTAAAGTCACCACCCGATGGGATATCACCTATTTCCTTGGATGATACAATGTTGTAGCTGAGCATTACGCCGCCATAGGTGTCAAGCTTGTCAACCAGCGGATAATGCACCGCAGCGCGGCCGCCTAGTACCGTATAGTTGTATCGCCATCCATAGGTGCTGCCGAGAAAAGTTGATCTGAATTCAGATCCTGCGAAACCCAGATAACCACCTATGCCGAGGGTCATATCATCCGTAAGGAAATCATCGACTATGCCGTATTCTCCCGAAAGGGAAACAGGAGGAAGAAAAGAGTTGTACTCGGCGCCCCTGTAAAGGGAGGTTCCGAAACCGATGCCGGCGTTGAACACAATGTCACCACTATTGAAGGTGGATTCCTGGGCTGAGCCCGTTATACATGTTAAGGCCGCGATGGCGGAGAAAAGTAGTTTTTTCATTGCTGGTTTAAATAGGGGTTGGTTATACTTCAGCGAAGGTATGCAATTGCAAAATCTGTGCATTGATAATGCCGAAATAAATCAGCTAAGTTATTTGATATCAGACACAACCAATTTAGATGGCAACGATACATTGTGTTAAAAACATTGAACGGATCCTTATGTCCTCCCAGATACCTAAAGCCAATCATGGTGGATAAACGCCAGTGTAAAGTTCTCAATTCCGGTAATGAGCTCATATGAAAGGCAATGCGCTTTGGGTAGATACAGCGGTAATGATTCCTTAACATTAGAGGCCTCAATCATAACAATTGCTAAAAATATAAGGCTGTGTCTACAGCTACTTTTGCCTTGGAAAAACAAGTCACCAACCTATGTTAAATCTTATGAAAAACTTTTTATTTAAAAAATTAATGCCATTGGTTATCATTCTTTTGGGTGGTCAGATGGCATTTGGACAAGGAGCTACCTCGTCCAGTATGTCAGGAAGGGTATCGAGCAGTACTGAGACGCTGCCAGGTGCTACGGTTGTTGCCGTACACACCCCTTCAGGAACTTCATACGGGGTTGCTACCAATATGGAAGGACGGTTTACGCTGAGCAATATGCGTGTGGGAGGTCCTTACACGGTTACTGTATCTTTCATTGGTTATCAAGACCGAAAGTACGAAGGAATTAACCTGACCCTCGGTCAAAACTATGTGTTGAATACTACGCTTACTGAAGGGGTAGAGCTGCAAGCCATTGATATCACTGCCTTCAGCAATGAGCAGTTGAACAGCGACCGCACGGGTGCTGCAACAAAGATTGACAATGACAAAGTGCAGGCAATGCCAACCATCAACCGTGGATTTAATGACTTCACACGCCTTACTCCACAAGCCACGATCAGTGGTGATGCCATTTCTATTGCTGGTGCAAACAACCGGTACAACCAGGTAACCATCGATGGTGCTGTGAGCAATGACGTTTTTGGTCTTGCCAATGCCGGCACCAACGGAGGCCAAACAGGTACTTCACCCATTTCACTTGATGCCATTGAGGAATTTAGCGTACAGATTGCGCCGTACGACGTGCGCTTGGGCGGCTTTGGTGGTGGAGCCATTTCGGCTGTAACCAGGTCAGGTACCAATGATTTTCAGGGATCTGTATACGGATACCACCGCAACCACACCTTTTCAGGACTGACTCCTGGAAGCATAGTGCGCCAGAACGAAGGCAATGAAAACTTCGAGCGCACCCGATACGACAACTTTACCGATTGGCAATATGGAGCCCGATTGGGTGGAGCCATCGTGAAAGACAAATTATTCTTCTTTGCAAGTGTGGAGCTTACTGAGAACATCACTCCGCTTGCTTTCGCTCCCGGAACAGCTGAAAGTAACATTACAGAAGATCAAGTGGCACGGGTAGAAGCGCGTGCTCGGGAGCTTGGCTATGATCCAGGCAACGCATTAGGACGTCAGGAACGCACCAATGAGTCACTGAAATTATTCGGACGATTGGATTGGAACATCGACGATAAGAATAAACTTACTTTCCGTCATGCTTATACGTATGGTGAGGCCGTTCAATTGAGCCGAAATCCAAACCAGGTAACTTTCAGCAATGGGGGTATATTGCGCGAAAGCACCACAAATTCATCAGTTTTGGATTTTTCTTCCAACTTAGGCAACGGCATGAGCAACAACCTCATCGCTGGCTATACCTCTGTGCGTGAACCACGAGGTACTCCTGGGGATCCATTTCCAAGGGTTCGTGTGAATATTCCCGGCACCCCACAGTCGTTGTTCCTTGGATCTGAAGCATTTTCAACTGTGAATCTGCTGGAGCAAGATATCTTTACCTTAACCAACAACTTCACCATTGCCCGAGGAAAGCACACTTTAACCTTTGGAACGCATAATGAATTCTACAGCATTTACAATGCATTCATTGGACAAGCCTTTGGTGATTACCAATTCCCAAGCATTGAGGCATGGGAAGCTGGATTGGCCAACAACTTCACTGCGCAGTATAGCCGTACAGATAATCCACGGGAAGGAGCTGAATTCCGTGCTTTGCAAATTGGCTTCTATGCTCAGGATGAATACCAGATGAGCGATAAATTTAAACTGACCTTTGGTGTACGTTTTGATACACCGATCTATCTGGATGAGCCGCTCGTGAATGATTCTTTTAATGAGTCAGCAATCGGCCGCAACCTTACCGGCCAAAACAACAACGAGCTACCACAGCCTGTCGTAATGGTATCGCCCCGCGTAGGTTTTAACTGGGATGTGACTGGTGACCGCCGCACACAAGTACGCGGAGGTACCGGGATTTTCACCAGCCGCTTTCCATTTGTATGGGTAGGCGGTGCGTTTACACAAAACGGAATTCTTTTGGACCGTATTCAGCAGTCTTCTTCTGTTGATGACCCGACCATTGAATTCGTAGCCGATCCCAACAACCAGCCACGCAGGGATGCGGATCTGTTCACCCCCGGTGGAAACATGACCATCATCGACCGCAATTTCAAATTGCCACAGGTATGGCGTACCAACATTGGTGTAGACCATGTGCTCGGCGGCGGTTTTGTTGCCACAGTAGATGCGATGTACTCGCACAACCTGAATGCTTTCCGCTTCACCAACTTGAACTTGGTGGGTCCTGAAGGTACACTTGAAGGGGCTGACAACCGCCTGCTTTTCCCCAATGACCGCAGGGTATTGGGTGATTACACCCAGGTGATTTATGTGGACAATGTGAATGAAGGCTACGCTTGGAACCTGACAGCGCAAATTCAGAAAACCTTTGATTTTGGACTATACACCTCTTTGGCATACAGCTACACCCGCAGCACTGACCTCTTCCCTGGTACTTCTTCACAAAACCAGTCGAACTACTACCGTGTAGCCACAGTAGATGGCAGCAACTATGCCCAAACCGCTTCGAATCCTTTTGATGCACGCAGCCGCATAACCGGTTTGGCTTCATACTCAAAAGAATATCTTGGATTGGGTAAAACTACCGTCACACTGTTCTACAATGGTCAAACTGGTGCACCATTCTCATACACTGTGCAAGGCAATGTAAACCGCTCGGCCATCAGTGGAAGCAACAATGACCACTATGCGCTGGTATACATACCACGCACACAGGATGAGATTCGCTTTGTGCAGAATGGCGACCTGAGCCCTGATGACCAATGGCGCTTGTTGGATGCTTTCATCCAATCAGACCCTTACCTGCGCAACCGCCGGGGCGAGTATGCAGAGCGCAACGGAGCGCGTACGCCATTTACACACCAGATTGACTTGAAAATTCTTCAGGATATTTTCACTGACATCGGTCCTAACCGCAACACTTTGCAGTTGTCACTTGACATCTTCAACGTTGGCAATTTGCTCAACAAAGATTGGGGACGTCAGTTTACCTATGGCAACAGCTTCTTTGACAACAGGTACAACCTGCTCCAGTTTGCTTCACTCACTGAAGACAATGTACCTCAGTACCGCTACTCACCAGTGGCCAATGGTGAGCCTTACTTCACCAATGACAATCCTTTAGGGGGGTCGCGCTGGGTAGCAATGATTGGTGCCCGTTACATCTTCAACTAAACCATGGTCTGACCGCATTCCTGCAACGGTTTGTGTATGGTTGATAAAAGCCGTCGTGCCCTTGGGCGCGGCGGCTTTCTCGTTTTTGATGGTACTCCTGGCCAATTCCCTTTTTCAGTAAAAGAGGTGCTTGGAAATTCAGTGCAAACCCTTCCTACCTTGTTTCGCTCTCAGGCAAAGTGCGCATTGAGCAATCGCTTTGTTATCAGCCATTTTTGCCGTAAAGGCAATGCTTACCAACGCCTGGGAGGCAGCTTATCGCGGTAGAGCTTGTGGTATTCGCGGCTTTCGGGGGTTCTGTGGGTATAATATGCCCAGCCATCATGAATGCGCACTGCCGTGGGAAAGCTTTTCGCCAATTTGAACGCGCGGCCTGCGCCTCCTGTGAGCGGATTGATGTGGCGCAGAAACACATTGCCCCCTTTGGTGTGAAGTGCGTAACATGCTCCGTTGGCCCTGTCTTGCACGATGCCCCGGTACTTTTCACCATCGAATTGGTGGTGATACATGGAAACGCTGTCTACGGCCGCTCCCGTTGCGTCGTGGGTGAATATCCATGAATTGAGGACATCAAAAATCAAAAGGTTGTCGCTTATGCCGAACGCTTGCGAAATGGGGCGTTCGTAAATAGACGTGTACTTTGCGTCCATTGCTTTGCTTTCGACAATGGCGCTGTATCTTTCGTCGTTGAGTACGTACGGGGCAAAGAGTTCGGCGGGCAGGCCGTATTTCTCTGAGAGCTTTTCGGTTCGTGCGCGTCCGAAATGTCCCAAATCATAAAAGTCGGAGGTGATGTTTCGGAAATAGCTTTCATTGCGCACCTTACGAATATTCACTGAAGTATCTTTTTCAGCAACATACATGTAGAAGTTGATTTGCGGAACTATGGGCATCACCTCTGTGTAAAATACCTTATTGCGCGCAGTGGAGGTAATGGGTTCTATGCGGGTGCGAAACAAATCACTGTCTTCCTCAACGAGTATAAAGGTGTTGCCGCTGCGCTTCAACCTCAAAATGAAGTCGTCGCCAATGATCCACAGCCTTCCGAACAAATCCGGAAATAGCCCCCTTGACTTATCGGGGAGGTTGAGCCTTACCAATTCAGTACCGTACTTGTAGAGTGACAGGCTGTTGTGAAGGTAGCTATCTGATTGATACTGAGTTCTCGGTCGGTACTCCATGAAGCTCAATACAGCCAAGGTGTCGCCCAACATGGTGTGGTCCAGCACTCCTTCAAAATTCTTGGAATGTACCAGCTCTGTTTTGGTAGTCTGGTCCACATTGGCAAGCAGGGTGCTGTTGGGAGAGAGGTAAATGGTAAGGTCTGAAATGCCTTTGATCCTGTGGTATGCAATACGCCTGGATTGGTAGCCCACGCTGCTTATTTCAATGCGCTCACCCCGAACAATGGACAACTCAAAACTTCCATCTTTGTGGGTCTTTTTGGAATACTTGGAGGAGCGTACTGTGGCCCGAAAGAGAGGATTGCCCGTTGCGGCATCGACCACTGTTCCGGTGAGGGGCCTCCTTTGTTGTGCATTGGCCTCATTGGGCAAAAAACACGTGCAGCATGCCATAAAAATTGAAAAAAGTGAAACGTGAACAGTGTTCCAGAACCGTTTTGGGCTGGTAGGTGCGTGTGGCTGAAGTGCTGAGCGCGTGTTCATGGACATTCAAAGATGCTGAAAGATCGACAAATTGAACCAAAGTTTGCGAAAACAGCTAAACAAAAAGAATGCCTGTATGTACATGTAATAGCCAAACCTTGTGAACAGCCTTGCTGCATGCTTTCAGGTACCTCATCTTTGCCATTGCTCATGATTTTGCATCTTTTTCCTCGTATTTCTCTTGCTTTTTTTCCAACCATGGTCGCCCTGATCGGTGCCATTCTTTTGCAATCTATGCACCAGTCAGCTATGGCGCAAAGTGGCGTGACGGGCAGGGTACTCGACGGGAGCAGTGCTGAGCCTATGCCTTTTACTACAGTAAGCTTGTTACAACTTCCTGATTCGGCGCTGGCAGGAGGTGCTGTAACCGATTTGGAAGGTGAGTTTGTTATTCACCAATCAGCTGGAGTGTACTTGTTGCGGATCAGCTTTATGGGATATACCGATTTTTTCCGCAAGGTAGAGATTGAAGAAGCAGGTGTAAAAGACCTGAAAAACTTGCGCATCGTGGCTGATGCCAAATTGCTCAAGGAGTTCAAAGTAGAAGCCTTGCAAAGCTCTTTCAAAACTGATATCGACAAGCGTGTATTCAACGTGGAGAACAGCATAGTAGCCGAGGGCGGTACCGCGATCGATGTGCTCGAAACTTTGCCCTCCATTCAGGTGGGTGAGCAGGGGGGCATACGCATGCGTGGCAGCGGTGAGGTGCTCATTTACATCAATGGCAGGCCCACCAACCTCAGCGGCGATGAGGCCGAAAGTATCCTTGCGCAGTTTCCTGCGAATGCTGTGAAGAGCGTTGAGCTCATCACCAATCCTTCTTCGCGCTACGATGCAGCCGGTGCAGGAGGCATCATCAATATTATACTTCGCAAGGAGGAAAGAAAGGGATTTAATGGAAGGGCCAATGCTTCAGCGGGTACGCGCCACAAGTACAACAGTGGTGTCAATATGAACTACGGCAAAGGCCGAACCAACTTTTTTGCCAATTACGACTTTCGTTATGAAGAGCGGTTTTCGGACAACAGCACTTTTCGCGAAAGCTTCAATCCGGATTTTTCACGCTTTTTGGAGCAAGATTACTTTACCGTGCGCACCAGCCGTGCACACTTGTTTCGTACCGGACTTGACCACGATTTCTCCGACCGGAGCACCTTGAGCTGGTATGGGCAGGTGAATATTGGCAATGATTTCCGCAACCGTGACTATGCGCAGCTGCTCAGCAGTGCCGAAGGACTGCGCGATAGCCTCATCGACCGCAACATCTTTGAAACCAACCTGCGCACAAACTTTGAAACGGGTTTAAATTATACTTTGGCACTCGACACACAAGGAACCCGCTTGAGCACGAGCCTCTCCTATGCGTATGACGACCGCGACAGGCTTGAGGTGATCCGCCAAAACGTGAGCTATTCCGATGACAGTGAATTGACTTCAAGCCGCTTGTTGCAAAATTACTTCAGGCCACGGCGCAATGAATTGATACAGATGCAAGCCGATCTGGAAAAGCCCTTTGGCAATGGGTTCAAGCTGGAATTGGGTGTGAAATCGACCATTGAGATGGAAAATTTTCCACAGGTCTTGGAAGATTTCAATTTTGAAGAAGACTTTTTTGTCAGGGACAATGAAATCAGCAATGAAGTTGATTTCGACAGGCAAGTACATGCCGCCTACAGCATTGTGCGTGGAAATTTTGGCGATCTGGGCTTTCAGCTTGGATTGAGGGCTGAGCAAACCTATGAAAATGTGGGTGATGCACAGAGCGGCGAAACAGTGAGCAAGGATTACATTGATTTTTTTCCAAGCGCATACCTCAGCTACACCCTCACCGAACGCAGCAATTTGCTTGTGAATTACAGCAGGCGCATCAACCGTCCCAATCTTTGGAGGCTGGCTCCATTGTTCAATGTGCAGGATCCGCTGAACCTGCGTCTTGGCAACCCAAACCTAAGGCCAGAGTACACCGATAGCTATGAAGCGGGCGTTGCGCAATCGTTCAAAGGCTATTTCGTAACGGCCACGGTCTTTCACCGGCGTACCGCCGATGTCATGTCGCGAATTTTTGAGGAAGCAGGCACCAATGCGGCCATTATGACTTGGGCCAATGTCAATACCGAGCTTGCTACGGGGCTTGAGCTTATCAATCAGTTCGAGCTCGACAATTGGCTTGACGCAACTTTTACTGCCAATTTTTTTTACAATGAACTTCAAGGCGGACCAGAGAATCCTGATTTTGACAACAGCAACTTTAGCTGGACGCTCAACTTGCTTACCAATTTGAAGCTGGGCAGTATAGGCACCGCACAGATTATGGCAAATTACCGGGGACCTATAGTCAGGCCGCAGGGTATCGTGGAACCAATGTATGGAATAAACGTCGGTTTCAGACGTGAAGTACTCAGAGGTAAGGGAACCGTGAGTCTCAATGTTACCGACATCTTCAATACCCGCCGATTTATTATTGAGGTGGACGATGTCTCATTCTCTCAGCGCCGGGTGTTCGATTGGGAAACCCGCATTGCCACACTGGCATTCACTTACCGATTTGGGGGCTTCAAGGACAGGAAAGCCGAAAATGGACGTGGGGGTGACATGAACGGTGGAGACGATTTCTAGGGCGGAAAGCGAGACTTGGGCAGTTGCAAACAGAACTTGTTGCGGAGATTTTAAATTTTCCTACGATGCTGGCATCGGGTGATCGAGGCTATTCTCGTCCTCTGATGTCGAGTTTCTTGAGCATTTTGGCGCTGTATCCATCTGCGTATGCGCCGTAGGCATCAATCAGGATACCTTTTCTGCCGTTTTTGGCTTCAAGCGCATATACCACGCTCGTATCACTGGGGTTGCTCATGCCTTCAAAACGGTGGAATTCAACAATCTCAAAATCTTCTGGGTTAAGGCAAATGCCTTTGTCCTGAACACATTCAAGGTATTCGCCCCTCTGATCGAAATCAAGATTGAAACCCCTTTTGTGCAAGTCGTTGGTCGCTTCGGAGAGCGTGTCGTACTGGTGTGCCATTTTTTTTGGAGGAAATTACAGATAATCTCCATTCCTTAACCAGTTGATGGCAGTACTTAACACATTTTGTCGACTCTGGACACGTGTTCACGCTTCAGGGTTTCATTGCCCCAACCTAACCTTGTCAAAGACTTTGAACCGCATTGATGCAGGACTTCATTTGGTGGTAGCCTCCACATTTGACATGAGAGTGCCAACGTTTTTCTCGGATGATTGTTGAATGACATGGAAATCACAAAGCCGCGTTTTTTGCCCTAACTTTGTACTATGCTTCAGTTTAAAAAAGCAGCCTTTTACACCCTGGGATGCAAGCTCAATTTTTCGGAAACGAGTACCATCGCCAAGCAGTTGGTGGACGCAGGCTATGCACGGGTAAAGTTTGAAGATGATCCTGATGTGTTCATCATCAACACCTGCTCCGTAACTGACAATGCCGACAAAAAATGCCGCTCCATTGTACGCAGAGCCCTGCGCGTGAATCCCGAAGCCGCCATCATCGTCATAGGCTGCTATGCTCAGCTGAAGCCAGAAGAGATTGCGTCCATACCCGGGGTAAACCTCGTACTGGGTGCCGAGGAAAAGTTCAATGTGGTGGACTACCTCGAGCACAGCAATATTGGCCGAAAAGGCCAAATGGCGGTAAAAGAAATCAAGCATACCAAGCAGTTTGTTCCCGGCTTTTCCAGTGGCGACCGCACGCGGACCTTCCTCAAGGTGCAGGATGGCTGCAATTATTTTTGTGCTTTCTGCACCATTCCGTTGGCCCGTGGACGCTCTCGCAGCGCTGATGTTGCCACCACTGTGGCCAAAGCACATGAAGCGGTGCTTGCCGGCGCCAAAGAAATAGTGCTGACGGGGGTGAACATCGGCGACTTTGGCCATGGCACCCGCGAAAATTTCTTGCAGCTTGTATCTGCCCTGGATGAAGTAGAAGGCGTAGAGCGGTACCGCATATCCAGTATTGAGCCCAACCTGCTGAGCGATGAGGTCATAGATTTCGTGGCCATGAGCAAAAAATTTGTGCCTCACTTTCATGTCCCGCTCCAGAGTGGCAGCGATGAGGTGCTGGCAGCCATGCGCCGCCGCTACCGAACCGCACTGTATAAGGAGAGGGTAGACCGCATCAAGCGCCTCATGCCCGATGCATGTATAGGAGTGGATGTGATTGTAGGCTTTCCTGGTGAGACGGATGCCCATTTTGCGGAAACGCAACAGTTTCTTTCCGATTTGGATGTAAGCTACCTCCATGTATTCACATACAGCGAGCGCCCAAATACCACCGCCCTGCGCATACCCAATGTAGTGCCCATGGCACTGCGCCAAGAGCGCAATAAAGCACTCCGCCTGCTGTCGCACCGCAAGTTACAGGCTTTTTACAGAAGCCAGCTGGGACAGGTGCACGAAGTGCTTTTCGAAGCACAAGAGGAGGAGGGCATGATGTACGGCTTTACGCGAAATTACGTAAGACTGAAGTTGCCTTTCAATGCACAGCTGATCAACCAAACCAAATGGGTACGCTTGGATGCCATAGGCCGCGATTTTGTAGTGGAATGCACCTTGGAGCCCAATCCAGCCCTTGAAGTGCTTGCAGTTGAAAGGAGCTGAATCAGCACTTTGGCAATATAATCTGCACATCCTCCATGTGCTTACCTGCTTCAAGTGGTGATATTTTTGCAATTTAGCCCCGGCATGAAATACTTTCCACCCTTTCACAGCAATTTCCGTGGCGCTATACCATCGTGGGTGGCTGCTTGTATTCAACGGCTTATATTGCCCATGGCATTAGCGGGTAGCCTGTATATGAACGCACAAACGTACACCCGGGCCGATACCTTGCGCGGCTCCATCACCCCTGAGCGCGCATGGTGGGATGTAATGCGCTATGATATGGCCTTCGCGCCGCATTTCGAAGACAAATATCTCGAAGGTGTGCAGCGCATTACTTTTCTGGTGCTTGATACCGGCAGTGTAATGCAAATTGACCTGCAAAAACCCATGCGTATTGATTCATTGCGCCTAGGCAACTTTCGACCCATATTCCGAAATGAAGGCGATGTATGGTATGCCCATTTTGAAGAAACGCTCCCGGTAGGAGATACACTGACGCTGCACATTTCCTTTTCGGGAAAACCCCGTGAAGCACGGCAACCTCCCTGGGATGGAGGCTGGATATGGGCGCAGGACCTACTTGGAAGGCCATGGATGACCGTGGCGTGTCAGGGAATAGGGGCCAGCGTATGGATGCCCTGCAAAGACCACCAAAGTGATGAACCTGATCTTGGTGCCAGCATTTCCATTACCGTTCCTGATAGCCTTGTGGCGGTGGCCAATGGCCGTCTTGTCGCTTCCGGCAAGGTGGATGAAGGCCTCTATGGCTACGCCTGGGAGGTGGTGAATCCCATCAACAGCTACAACATGGTGCCTTATATTGGGAAGTACGTCCACTTCGGTGACAATTTCGAAGGCCTGAAGGGCAATTTGAGCCTTGACTATTGGGTACTTGACTATGAGCTCGAAAGTGCTCAGCCTCATTTTACACAAGTACACCGCATGCTGGCCTGTTTCGAAGATTGGTTTGGACCTTACCCCTTTTATGAAGACGGTTACAAATTGGTGCAGTCCTCACACCTTGGCATGGAGCACCAAAGTGCCATTGCATATGGCAATCAGTTTAAAAATGGTTACCGCGGTATGGATCTCAGCCATACCGGCTGGGGCCTGAAGTGGGATTTCATCATCATCCATGAAAGTGGTCATGAGTGGTTTGGCAACAGCATCACCACTGCCGATATAGCTGATATGTGGGTGCATGAGGCCTTTACCTCCTACAGTGAGTCAATCTTTGTAGAATGCAATTATGGCGTTCAGGCGGGCGAAGATTACGCAATAGGCACGCGCAGAGGCATACTCAATGACAAAGCCCTGATCGGTACCTATGGCGTGCATAGCACAGGCAGCGGCGATATGTACCGAAAGGGGGCCAACCTCATCCATACCATACGCCACATCATGCACAATGACAGCTTGTTCAAAGCGATGATGCGCGGTATAAACAATGAATTCTATCACAGCATTGTGACCTCTGAACAAGTTGAACAATACATCAGCACATTCAGCGGTATGGATTTCGGCAAGGTGTTCGATCAGTACCTCCGCACCCCCAATGTGCCCGCCTTGGAATAC
Source organism: Cryomorphaceae bacterium (assembly GCA_036751905.1). Classification (GTDB taxonomy): domain Bacteria; phylum Bacteroidota; class Bacteroidia; order Flavobacteriales_D; family Cryomorphaceae; genus T3Sed10-241. Next base: position 12,691 of record DAIOTP010000010.1, on the reverse strand, counting down.
AATATTTACAAGGGCCAGATGTACTACCGTTGGGTAAATTGTGTGGAGGATTTCGCTATGCCACTGAGACTTGGCGATGGGACTTTACTCCATCCTCTGACCACATGGCAAGCCATGCCTTGGACTGCCTTTGAGGGATATGATGTAGCCTTCGACCGCAACTTTTACATCATGCAGCGCAGGCTCATCGGACTTCCGCCATCAGAGGATTGAGCCATGCGCTCATGGAGGGCGCCACGAACGAATAGAGCTGGGAATCGGTAGTGCGCTCGTTTTGTTTTTTCACCGTGGTGCTGTGGTTTTACGCCAAAAAAGGCTAGCTTTAGGTTGCGGCATTTTTGGGCGGAACCATGTGCACGTACACGTTAAAACATTGTCGATAAGGGAGCTTAATGGCTGAAGAAAAAGAACATATCAAAGGACGTGGGGCGCAGCACAATCCCCACAACCGCTACTTTAAGCAGCACTATGAGCGTGCACATGAGGAAGCCCTCGACCTCCCGCCCGAGCACGAGGCCGGGCGCACAAGGTTCATCAAGGTTTACCCCAAGAGCATTGTCAATGAAGTAAAAAGCCCCGATGTGGGAATGGATTTTTCCCTGAATCCATACCAAGGGTGTGAGCATGGCTGTGTGTATTGCTATGCGCGCAACTCACATGAGTACTGGGGCTACAGCGCCGGAATGGATTTTGAAAAAAAGATTTTGGTCAAAGAAAACGCCGTGGACCTGCTGCGCCAGAAATTGGACCACCCAGCATGGAAGCCACGCGCCATTGCCCTTTCGGGAAATACAGACTGCTACCAACCCATTGAGCGAAAGCTCGGGATAACGCGGGCCTTGCTCAGCACTTTTTTGGAATACCGCCATCCCGTGGGCATCATCACCAAGAATGCCCTCATACAGCGCGACCTCGACATTTTAAAAGAACTGGCATCAATGCAATTGCTGAAGGTGGTGCTGAGCATCACCACACTCGATGAAAATTTGCGTAAGCTTATGGAGCCGCGAACCGCTTCCATAGCCAAACGCTTGGAAACGGTTGAGGTGCTCAGCGCTGCGGGCATTCCAGTACAGGTTATGGTGGCGCCTATTGTTCCGGGCCTCAACAGCCAGGAAATCATACCGCTGGTAGAAGCTGTAGCCCAAAGGGGAGCGCTCAAGGTGGGCTATACGATGGTAAGGCTCAATGGAGCCGTTGCAGAAATTTTTGAGCAATGGCTCCGTACTGCCATGCCCGATAGGGCCGATAAAGTTTTGAATCAAATCAGCGATACCCATGGAGGAAAACTGAGCGACAGCCGATTCGGTGCGCGCATGAAAGGGGAGGGTCAGTATGCGCACATGGTGAAGCAGCAGTTTGAGATAGCAAGAAACCGCTATCTGCAAGGAAAGGAAATGACGGAATACAACACAAGCGTATTCAGGAGGCCTGAGCGGGGACAGCTGGCGCTGTTTTCCTTTTAGCTCAGTACCGATTAATCAGCACTTTTTGTGTCATAAGACCGTGACTGCTCTCCAATTCCATGAGGTACATGCCTTGGTTTAATGTGCGTGTATCTATCAACAATTCTGTGGATGGATCGGCTATGCTGAGCACCACACGTCCATTCAAATCGCGCACACGGAGTTGCAACAATTTGTGGGATCCATTGTAAATGATTTGAAGAGAGTGGCTGGCAGGATTGGGGAAAATAAGGAATTTCTCCACTTCTGCGGAATGATAGGGCGTCGACAAAGCTTCACACCCAAAGTTGTCCAATTCAAAGTGCACTTCCATGTAGGTTGCAAGGGTATTTACAAGAGAATCGGCAAATGCTTTTCGGTGTTGCCAGGTACCCCGTACTCCAGAAAAGTTGCACTCCATCTGAACACCGTTTACATCGTTGTCCGTAGCGTAGGAGGTATGGTTGGCCGTGATGTAGCCTCCGCTGAAGTAATTGTTTCCTATGCCAGGTGCTGGAATCTGCTGGCTCGGTACACTGGGATAGCCGTTGTTGCCAAGCAATGTGCCCAATGCATCCGGTCCACGCAGCAAGTCCGCATGGCTCGCGCCTGCATGATGCGTGGCTACCAATTGTTGGATGGAACTGTAGCCCACGTATACGGGCGTGTTGAGTGTAGCATCGGGCAGTTCAAATTCGTCATCAAAAAGCAGGTATCCAAGTTCAATGCGTTGTACAGGGTTGCCATGTCCGTGCAGGTCGATGAAGAAAACCTTCCCGCCGTATTGGGCAGTGGCTGCTTGCTGTGCCTGTGTGATGAAGTCCATATACTCCGTCCACGCCTGCACCGCATCCGGTTGGCCACATGCAGCAGCACTTAAGTTGCGGTTGGCATCCAACTTGCGCCTGTGCAGCATGCAATAAATGATATGTGGACGGCAACCGGTCATTTCCCGAAAGGAAGAATCAATGCGCTGCGCGAGTTCGAGGGTGAAAGCATCTTGCGCAAAAACCGGATTTTGGCATGAGCGGTCAGGGATTTGTGCAGGCATGAGGTACCCCCCGTGTGGAACTGAAATGACAATGGGAATATCGCCCGGGTGGTACTCCACATAACCATTCGTCCCTGAAATAATCTGGGCACTTAACTCATGGTGCAGTAAGAGGCATCCAAAGATCAGCGCCAGCGGAACCACCCAAAACCGGTGATAAGGAGCCTCAATGATTGGGCCGGGGTAGCTCTTCATCTTACTCTTTGATAAACTTGAGCAAGGCCTTGCCCCCATTCGTTTGCGCTTCGAGGTAATACATGCCGGGGGCCAATTGCTGTACGTCCATGATTAACTGACTGCTTCCTGCCATGGCCCCAAATGCCATGACTTCGCGCGCTTGGGTGTCAAAAATACGCATGCGCTCTATTTGCATATTGCTATCCCATGATACGCTCAGGGGTCCTTGCGAGGGGTTGGGAAACAGACGGATCCTTTCTTCAAGGGGCTGCACCACAACGCCATCGCTGAGGGTTTCTTCAAAAGCCACGACCTGTGCGCCCCGGTTGCTCTGGTGAAAAAGCAGCTGCTGCCCCGCATTGGCGCCATAGGCGAAAATGATGGGCATGCTGTTGTCCCCATAGTTGAAGATGTAGTCGTTGACATCGCCGGTGTTGAGTTCACGCTTCAAGATGATCACGCGTTGTCCATTTCCCGGGGTCATTTCACTTTCAACAATCCAATTTTGTTGAGCATCCTCCTGGGGTGGAGCCGTGCCGGTAAGGTGCCCATCATAGGTTTGCGCACCTTGACTGCCATTGCCATAAAAGATTACATCCGTACCCGCAACCATGACTTGTGCACCAAAACCAATCGAGAACCAGCGGTCGTCGGGCCCATTTAATTCAATATACACCGAATCCATGGTTTTGGTGATTTGCGCACTAAAGTCGGCCAGTAGGTTTGTGGCTGGGGTTACTTTGATCAAGCCTTGCTGTTGGGCCATGGAAGGTGTACAAAGCATTGAAATGATGGGGATGGACAGTAAATACAGATGTTTCATGGACTAAGGTTTATAATTTTCAAATAGTATAATCAGCTCAGTTTTCTGTTGCATTCGGGCATAATCCAGCGCCGAATAGCCTTGCGCATTTTTTCGGAGCGGATCGGCCCCTGCCTTCAACAAGAGTGCTGCGAGCGCATCATGTTGAAACATGGTGGCAAAAGTCAGTGCAGTGTTGCCCTGCGCATCGCTGATGTTGGTGCTTGCTCCATGCGCCAGCAGTGTGCCTGCTATTTCGGCGTGCCCTTTTACCGCAGCGGCCATCAATGCGGTGCCATAGCTGCTTGCGTAGTCTATATTTTGCGAAAGCGAAGCCATATGTTCTACAAGTTGCGGATGGCCGGCATAGGAGGCGACAATGAGTCCGGTATTGCCTTCTGCATCGGGTAGGTCAACGAAGGCAGGTTCAAGGCTGAGCATTGTTGCAATCAACTCCACGTCACCTTTTCTACAGCCGTTTATGTATTGCTCATGTTCCTGGGCATGTGCGGGCAATACGCATAATAAGCTGACTATGAATGACAATATCACCAATTTCACTACACACTCTGTCATTGATGCGATTTTAACAACGTTCTGTACAGATTTGTTACAAACGTAGGGCATTCAAACCCGAATCGCATCTTTGTACTTTTGAGAAAAAAGTACGTGCACATCTTAATTGCCCCTGATAGTTTTAAAGATGCCCTTTCGGCAAATGAGGTGGCCATTGCCATGGACAAAGGTCTGCGCATGGTCTCGCCGTCATTTACAACCACATTGTTACCGCTCGCCGACGGTGGAGAGGGCAGCAGCGCTATTTTGTGCTCGGCGCTGGTTGGCGAATGGCTCAGCGCATCATGTACCGATGCACACCTCCGACCTTGCACGGGGCACTATGCATGGCTTCCGCAAAAAAAGCTGGCCATCATAGAGCTCGCTCAAGCGGCAGGTCTGCAGCAGCTCGCGCAGCATGAACGCAATCCACTTCACACAAGCACCTACGGCCTTGGGCTCCTGATGAAGGATGCTTTGGCAAGGGGTGCTGAGGAAATTATGCTCACTCTTGGAGGCAGCGCCACCCATGATTGCGGTACGGGTATGCTGGCGGCATTGGGCTGGCGCTTTTTTGCGGAAAGCACCCAAATTGATCAACCTGCGGGTGCCGACCTGGAACGCATTACCTCAGTGCTGCCACCTGCAGAGCCTCTGCGTTTTCGTTGCAGCGTACTTTGTGATGTTCAGAGTGTGCTTGCTGGTAAACAAGGGGCGGCGCATACCTATGCCAAACAGAAAGGAGCCAGTATTGCAGATATAGAAACGCTGGAGCGCGGAACACAAAGTTTTGTCGCCATTGCCGATGCCCATGCAAATAAACGGTTGAGCTTGGTGAACGGCACAGGTGCAGCCGGGGGTACAGGCTATGGTGCAATGGCATATCTCGGGGCCCAATTGCGGCCCGGGGCTGAGGAGGTGCTCCGCGTCACGGGTTTTGAAGCAATGCTCGATCAAGCCGATGCTGTGCTGACTGGTGAGGGATGCTTCGACGGACAAACTGAGCAAGGCAAGCTCATTTCAGCCATCGCAAGCAAGTGCAAGGATGCAGGAAAACCGCTCTTTGTGCTGTGTGGATTGCACAAAGCTTCGGTACAACAACAAGAGGCCATGGGTATTGCTGCCGTTTTGCCCTTAGGCAATGGAGCACGCACGCTCCGTGAAAGCATTGCACACACCTCCGCCGACCTGCAGAGGGTAGCTTACCAGCTTGGCCGAACCTTTATGGCTTTGAACCCCCGGCCGCATCGAGAATAAACTCCCGAATGTCGCGCGCGAAAGCGTCAAAACTTTCCTCATCTGTGTACATCATATGACCGGCTTTGTAATAGGTCATGGTGATGTTGCTGCGCAGCTCAGGGATCAACCCCAAACGGTCAATTGTGTATTCTACAGCGTAGAAAGGAGTGCCAAGGTCGAAATATCCGTTCATGATGAGCACCTTGGTGTAAGGATTCAGGGTGAGCGTGCGGGCCATGTCGGGTGCGGTGGTAATGGCAGTGGTGGTATTCCATGAAGTATTGCCTTTGTGCTCCCAATTCCATTTGAAGCCTTTTTGGGAGTAGGCATTTGTTTTGTACTGGATGTGGTAAGGCACACCGAGTTCCCGGTAATAGTAATCGAAGAATAGGCTGGTATAAGGCGGACTCAGGCTGCTGATGAAGGGATCATAGTCGGCTGATTGGCTGAGCATGTCCTGGTTGGGCCCGCGGTACCGCGCGTCAAGCCTGCCCACCACAGCGCCTTCATCGCGCAGCAGCTCGGCAAAAAACTCATCTGCTTTCAGGCGCAAGCGGGCGCGTAGCCAGTAGGAAGCTTCTATGCCTGTGTAGGCTTGCAGCTTTGCCGCAAGGCGATTTTGTGCTTCACTTTCAAGGCGGTCACCGCGAAACAGGGCAGGGGCGTACTCCATTTCCGTGAATCGGCGCACCTCATCCAGGAAAGCTTCCAAATCATCTGGCTTGGTTTCGAGCTTGTTGTGGTACCATGCCGTGCTGGCGTAGGTGGGCAGGTGTACGATGAAGGCCAAATCATTGTCATTGGGAAATGTGAGTGGCAAGAGATCGAATACTGCCGAAACCATGATCACCCCATTGAGGGGAAGCCCCTGGTCTTGCATCAGGCTCATCACAGCGGCATTGCGGAAGGTGCCATAACTCTCACCCAGCAAGTATCGGGGGCTGTTCATGCGGCCATTGACGATAAGGAATTGCCTGATAAACGCGGCAATGGAGCGCGCATCCTCATCCACTCCCCAAAAGTCCTTGTACTCATATTTGCCCATAGGAACGCTGATGCCGGTGCCAATGGGGTCGAGCATGACCAGGTCGGCTACGTTGAGCAGGCTGCGGTCATTGTCTTCGAGCGTGTAAGGGGCATTGGGGCTGGGATGTGGGTCGTTGACCACCACACGTTTGGGCCCAAGCGCGCCCATGTGCAACCAAATGGACGATGAGCCGGGGCCACCATTGAAGGCAAATACAATGGGCCGGGTATTGGGCGTGTTGCCAGCCGTTTTTACAGCGGGCTCGACCTTCATGTAGCTGGTATAGCCGAAGAGGGCCATGGGTTTTCCGTCCACGTCGATCAGTTCCATTCTGCCGGCAGTTGCTTCATAATCGAACCGCTTGCCAGCGATTATGGCGTTTTGCTTGCTGCTTACGGCTATTGGTTTTGGCAGGGTATCGTGGTGCTGATCAAATTTTCCTTGTGCCTTTGCGGCAAAAGGAAGCACAACGATGAAAACGAAGGCGAAAAGAAATCTGTGCATGGATTTTTTATTTTTTGATTGTGCAAAGAAACACGTAAGTCAACGAAAGGTGCATGGTATTTTGGCCAATATATGAAAACAAGGGTGATGCTGGATTCAACGCCAATAATTGACCAGTACGTTCAATGAACGGTATCAAATTTTATACTTTCATAAATTTGAAAACATGAAAAAGAAAGCGTAAAAAATTGATTTTGAATTTTTCAGTCGCGTAGCTATAGAGCGTTTGAAAGCTGAAGGCAGTGTGATCGGGACCGCAACGGCAGCTTATAACAACAGATAGCAAAGAAGCGTAACCAAAGTATAACGATAGCTATCGACAACTTAAAAGGCTTCGGGAAAGCCATTGAGGACATCTTCCCTCCAACGGAAGTGCAGCTCTGCCCTGTGCACAAGATGCCAAACTCGATGAAACACACAAGCGATAAAGACCTAAAACCCATGACGCAGTGAATTGAACACTCCGATACGGGACCCACACATTTTCCCATTCCTTACCTTTCAGCAAAAAAATATACTCCATGGCCTCCACCCACCACCGCCGATGGCTTGTGCGCGCACCACTTGGATTGGTGCTCACAGGTTTCGGACTTTCATTGCTCACCGAAGCTGCGCTGCTCAAATACAACGGCGCATCCACCTGGCACTGGGTCCTTGCGGGCACCGGCGCCCTTGTGGCCTTCAACGTCGGACTCTCCATTTTTGGCAGCGCAGTGGTTGCGCGGGTGCTGGATTTGCAAGAGCGAAAAAAAACGGATGTGAACGCGGGCTGATGGCTTGGTGTCCGCTATGCGTTAACAAAGAGCCGATTAAAAGATCTGGTGCCTGCCAAAATTTTTTTCGTTCCGTGTGCATGGAATACTCCAACCGCGTACCTTTGATGCACGTTCAGGGCCGGTCTGATTCCAGATGCAGCCGAACGGTATCGCTCACAAACCCAAACTATACACATGGCCAAAGAAAAAAGTGTTCAGAAAAACTCGCCCAAGAAGGCGGCTGAAAAATCACTGATGGAAAAGCGCGCAGCCAAAAAGGCAAAGCAAGCTTCCAAAGGCAAACACGACTAAGACGAACCACAAGCCCCGCAAGCAAAATTGCGGGGTTTGTTTTTTTAGGGTCGAAAAAGCCTGGCAACGCATGGCGTTTGCCAATACACATTATTTGGACAGGCAAATACCTTCCCTCACAAATAACTCAGCCACCATTTGTCCCTGTTCCTCGCCTTGTAGCGCATGTACCATCGGCTAGGCGGGTAGAGCAAAAGCAAGGCCAGCACCCAGACAATGTATACCGCGTACAGGGGAAATCCGGCCGCTTGGTCATTTGCAAGCAACTCCCCTGGCCCCCATTTTTCACGAAAGTGAAGCATCAGCAACTTGATGATATGCAGCAGGTAGAGGTGCAATACGTAAAAGAAAAAAGGCACCCTGCCAAAAACCAGCAACACCCGCGTAAAAGCGCCGCGCCATCGCTCTGCCCAGATGAGCAGCAAGCCTGCAATACCCAGCGTGAGGCTGAAAAACAGCAAGGATGGAGGGTATTTACTTACATCAAAAAAGGCCATAAGCGTGGTCACCACATCGCCTTGCGCCGCCCATGGTCTCGGGTCGCCGTAGAGATTCAAAGGCCTGAGCAGGAAGAAAACCAAGAGCGCCGAAATGCCCAAGCCAAGCAGCCACAGCCTCCTGCGTGCCCTGTCCACATCGAGGGTGTAGAGTGCGCCGAGGCCATAACCCAGCAGCATGCAGCCCAGCCATGGCAGTGGCGTGTACGACAGCCGCAAGCGTGTAAACCCAAAGTCTAGCGTATGCGGCCGCAGCAGAAACCGTCCCAGCCTTTCGGCAAAATTGGTTTCCGCAAACGCATACCCATCGAGTGCATTGTGGCCCGCCACAAAAAGCAGCCCCAGCCCCACCAACGACCACAAAGGCAAATAAATAAGTCCCGCCATCACCACCATGGCAAAGCCAATGGCCCACATCACGCCAAAGTAAATGTAGCTGTGCGTGAGGTCGAATGTCCAGGCAAAGGAGAGTATGGTCGCTTCCGCAAATATGAGCCACAGTCCACGCGTGAACAGAAAGCGGGAGAGCTGGGCCTTTGGCTTTCCCTGTCCGTAGAGATATGCCGACGAACCTGCAAGCGCCACAAATACGGGCGCGCACAGGTGGGTGATGATCCTTGTGAAATACAGCAGGGGGGTGGTGGTTTCCAGATTGGTAGGATCGCTGCCCTCACCGAAAAACACAAAAGCCCGGCTGTGGTCGAGCGCCATAAGCACCATCACCAAACCCCGCAATAGGTCAATGGAAGAAATGCGCGAAGTGGGTGCTTTGACCATATGCTGTTACAAGTACTTGAGCAAAATGCGGAGACAAGGTAGCGAATTGGCCATACAAGCTATGTCTAAACGAGACTTTGACAGTTCACATAGCTCGCCACAACACAACGCATATGGCGTGCAGTACGCAGGAGCGAGAAGCCTTGAAATAGAGATGTCAATTTAAACCGGCATTGACCCAATCCCCGTGGTTGTCTAACTTTATAAAGTGAACAAGGAATACAGCATCCACGATTTTTCTCCTCACCTGTTTTGGCATACCTATAAGGAGGACTTGGATTTGGAAGGTTCGAAAGTGCACATCATCGGACAAGTACTTCAGTACGGCCGCATGGAAGATTGTCGCATTGTGGAAGCCGTGTATTCCAAAGACACCAGCAGAGAAGTGGTTACCCAAATGCGCAGTCTCGATCCGGTTTCACTTTTGTTTATCGTGCACTACCTTGAGCCCGAATTCAAAGATTTTAGATGCTGCAAGCCGGCGTAGTCGACCCCCGACTTTTGGAATTGATTCCAGGTGTACTGTTGCTGCTTGCTCTGTGAAGCGTTGAAGCCCAGTTAGGAACCATCGTATATGAAGAAAAGAAAGAGCCCATAGACGACGAGTCAATAATACCATTTCCAGCAAGTCGTGAATTACCCCAACCGCTCTCTCAATCTGCAGCCATGAATTGCTCCAATGGCAACTGGTACGCATCCTTGCCATCACTGCACCGCAGAAGGCCATTGCCAAAGCTCAGCCGGGCACAACGGTCGAGCGATTTGAGCACAACTCCCTCGCTGTTGCAGAAGTGCACTTGCGGGCCATTCTGGAAAATCAAGGATGTTCCAAGATACATACTAACGTGTGTTAAGCCGTCTGTTGGATGGTCTTCCAAGCGATTTAGCTCCTGATCAAAAAATACAGGCATATCAGGGTCTTGCTTTCTTAATACCAGAGCTCCGTGTATTGCTGAATAGCGCATGGGTTCCGTTTTATTATTTTTCCAAAACGCTTCATTCGCGTAAATGCTGCGAAAGCGAAATTTCTCCTCTGTTTTGAATTCACATGAATTTAAAAGAACACCTGTTTCTGTGGAAAAGGCCTGCACGCTTTTTTCAAAAAGCAGATAAATCCGATCGTCTCGAACAGTAAAGTCAAGCAAATTGTCATTCACGGTAATTACGGTGATAAGCAGTTTTTTTTCAGGACTGGGAGGCACACACTCATATACGGTCGTAACTCGGTGCGTTCGACCCTCGTTGGAAGGACGGGATTCATCGACTTGCAGCATGTAGATGGTATTCCCTTTACACATATATTTTCGCGCACCTCGCCTGTTGTTATAATGGTATGCAGGCCTTTTCTCTTTGATATCAGGATTTATCAAAAGAAGGCCGCCCAAATCAGCAATGAGGTACCTGTCGCTCAGCTTCGAAATACCATTCTCTTCAGGTCCTTCCGAAATCCTCATGGGGTCATTGTTGTTCACCGGTGATTGAAACGCTGTGACTACCAACGCTCCCACGATACCAAACATGATACCGGCTGCTATGACCCCTGCTGATCCATCTGAACCCGGGTAGCCACCGAGTCCAGGCTCGAACCATCCATCACCATTTTCCATATCAATAAGATGTAATCCACCTGCATTCAATAGGTATTTGCCTTCGCCAACAGGTTCAATTCCTTGCCATGGCATAAGGCGCGGCACAGTGCGTTTCCAAAGATATCTGCCGGTGTTGAGCTCATAGGCTTTTAGCAAATGATCGCCCTCACCACCTCCATAATGGGCGTACAGCAGCAAGCGGTTTTCATCGGGCAAAGCCATTTGAAATTCTCCCAGATGATACCATTTCTTCTTTCCTGTATCAATTTTAACGGACTGAATTTTTGATCTATAAATCTTAAACAACTGATCGCCCAACAAGGCAACGTACGACTGTCCGCCACCAGCATGCTGCCACAATATCTTATTTTGAGAAGTATTGTAGATCACATGGTTTAGAAATGCCGCTTCTCCCATCGAACGGGGAGTCAGCATATGAGCCAAGAAGTATTGTCCTTGTTCAAGGTAATCAAAATCGTATACAGGAGTGTTGAATTTGTGTACAGGGGCTTCAATGGCTTGTCCGTTGAGGTAATCGTGTCCCACCACTTCTTGTACTACTTTATACCCTGGTTGGGCATGAAGCTGTTGAAACATCACTAAGGCGAGGCAAAATCCCAAAATTTCAAAGACACGGTATCTTGACGGGTAATTTCTCTTCATAACATTTTGCACTTGTGCGCCGCTAAAATAATAAAGCTGTGCTCAAGACCAATGCCATCTTTAATTATACCAACGGCTTCAGCCATTTCATAGACCAAGCCAGCTCAATAGAATCCATCCTCAGCGCCCGGCCTTGTCGCTCTTTACAACATAACGTTGATGTCAATACGCAATACCCTTTGTAACATTCATTTATAATCACATAAATTCTTGTGCTTATTTGAAACCCTACACACCGCTTTGCGCAAAGGCCCAATACATGACAGCATTTCTTTTCACCTTAACTTTCCTTGGCTAATAATTGGACAGCGGGTTGCGTTATAGCCCAATGATAATTTCGCTTGATAGTACTGTGGCAGCTGCACTTTCAATGGCCAAAACTTTGGGCATGTTCTCCCTGCTATGCTTTGCCAATGCTTCTGCATTTGCTCAAAGTCCGGGTGACGTATTCGAGATGAAAAATGCAAACCTCCGCTACCTGGAAGAACTCACCAAGGCGGGGGTTGATGCCGTGCGGCAACAACACGGCAGTGCCGCATTGGCCAACGATTCCATTTTGTACCTCGCCGCATCCGACCATGCGAATTATTTGAAGCGCACCGGTGAATTGAGTCATTTTCAAAACAAAAATGCCAGGAAGGCCGATCCCCAAAAGCGCGCTGAGTATTATGGTGCAATAAATTACAACGTAGGGGAGAATGCTGGCACCATCACCGTGGGAACTTACATCATCAGCCGAAAAGGCGAGCGCCTACCTGTACGAACGTATGAAGAAATTGCCGCCGCTCTGGTGGTAGGATGGGTCGATTCCAAAAGGCATTTTGACAATATGACCCTCCGTTCATTTGAACTCACAGGCTTGGCCATCTCCTTCGACCCCAAAGACAACAAGGTCATAGCAGTGCAAAAATTTGCTTCGGTTCAATAGAAGCTGAGGCCGTAAAACGGCTGGTAAAAGAATAAACTCCTGCCGTCGCGCTGTAGCCACGCTCTTGGCGTGGTGACACCAACTCCAGACTCCGGCCTTTTTCACTGCCGCCGCTCGCACATCTCCTGACCAAAAACGAATGGGGGTCGATGGACACCAACTCCTGTCTCCGGCCTTATTTACATCGCCCTCGATCCAACATTTCAAACTTTAATCTCAGTAAGTTTAATTTGTTTATATCATTGATATAAAGTTTTATATAATCAGCACCTCCATATTTTCACACCCTACTTTCTTTCAATTAATTTCTGCATGCCCCTTGTTGCTTCTACATTAGCCAAGTGTAAACTGTACACTAATCCAAAAGCAC
>DAIOTP010000009.1:0-53001 GCA_036751905.1 Cryomorphaceae bacterium | reverse complement strand
CACGCTTATCTCGCGACGTGCTGCATGGTTTAGCATATTTTTGGAAAAAAAAAACGGCTGCCTTGGGGCAACCGTCTTTCACTTGATGTAGCGAGACCGAGGCTTGAACTCGGGACCTCATGATTATGAATCATGCGCTCTGACCAGCTGAGCTATCTCGCCATAGTTTTTGCGGGCGCAAAGATAGAAATTTTATGCATCCCGCAAATTAAGTTCAATCTTGTTAAAAATTAGGACAAAAAAGAACCCTTATCGACTTCCCTAAGGTTTTTGTTATCTTGTGCCCAATAAACAACCTACGCTCCTTTGCCATGTCTGATAAAGAAAAAATAGAGCTCGAATTCATATTAAATGCTTCACCAAAAAGCCTTTACAGTATGATTAGCACCCCAAGTGGATTGTCAGAGTGGTTCGCTGATAATGTGAATGTAAAAGGAGAACATTTTACTTTCTTCTGGGATGGAACCGAAGAAGTAGCCATTCTCCAAAAAAAATTGAAAGACAGTTATGTTCGCTTCCAGTGGGACTATGACGAGGGTGAAGATTATTACTTTGAATTCAAAATAAAAGTAGACCCAATCACGCAAGATGTAGCTTTGATTGTCACTGACTTCGTAGAAGATGGGGACGCCGACAGCACCAATCAACTCTGGCAAACCCAAGTAGATGACCTCAAACGCGTACTTGGAGCCTGAGTTGGTATGATAGTTGGTGCGCACGATCAAAACAGGTTTTGAAAAAACTGCATGTTCTTCTGCTGAAGTCGTACCTGGGCCCTTTTGTGCTCACTTTCTTTATCGTGCTGTTCATTTTTGTCATGCAGTTTGTGTGGAAACACATTGACGATTTTGTTGGCAAAGGGCTGGAATGGTACGTCATTGTGGAACTTCTCCTGTACGCTTCGGCCAATTTGGTGCCCATGTCGCTTCCATTGGCAGTGCTGCTCAGCAGCATTATGACCATGGGGAGCCTTGCCGAGCATTACGAGTTGGTGGCCATGAAATCAAGTGGACTTTCGCTATTTCGCATTATGCTTCCGCTCATTGCTTTCATTCTGTTGGTGGCCATGGGTGCGTTTTATTTTAACAATACCGTGTCGCCCTATGCCAATTTAAAATTCAAATCACTGCTGTGGGACATCACCAAGAAAAAGCCCAGTATGGAGCTCAAAGAGGGTGTATTCTATAATGGCATAGAAGGTTACAGCATACGGGTCATGGATAAAGACAAAGATTCCAAAACACTGCATGATGTACTAATTTACCAACACGACCAACAATCACCTGGCAACCGGCGCGTGATACGGGCAAAGGAGGGCGAGATGATCAAAAGCCCTGGAGGGCAAAACCTGATGCTCCACCTGCGCGACGGGGTGAGCTATGATGAAATAGTGAGCGCCGACCGCGATGCTGTACCCCACACCAAAACTGTTTTTGAAGAAGACTTCATCACCATGGACCTTTCAGGCTTCGACCTGCAGCGTACAGACGAAGACCTCTGGAAAAGCCACATGAAAATGCTCAGTATGTCACAGCTGCGCGAAGCAATTGATTCCCTTCATCACCAATCGGCCAAACGGAAGGAAGAAGTAAGCTCTTACCTTATGCGCTCCATTTCTATACAGGACACCAGCTCAACGGTGGGTGCAGCAATCCCTGATTCAGTGCAGCTTGCCACCTATACCACGCTCAAGCTGGCCGACCGCCGTCAGGTGGTGAGTGTGGCCATGAACATGACCCGCAACTCAAAAAATTACATGACCCGATCAAAGGAAGAGTTGACGGGCCGCAAGGAGTTCATCAACAAGCACAAGCTCGAGTGGCACAGAAAGCTCACATTGTCATTTGCATGTATTCTACTCTTCTTTATAGGGGCTCCATTGGGCGCCATTATCAAGAAAGGTGGACTTGGACTTCCAGTTATTTTTTCAGTACTCTTCTTCCTGGTATTTCACATTACTTCCATAAGCGGCGAAAAAATGGTGGATTCGGGCAAGCTCAGCCCGTTTTACGGAATGTGGTTGAGCACCATTGCATTGCTACCCATTGCCATATTCTTAACCTACAAAGCCGCCAAAGATGCGGCCCTTTTTGACAACGATGCATATGTGCGCCTTTGGGACAAATTGAGAAGGCTTTTCGCCAAAAAAGCCTACGCAAACGCACCCACATGATGGCTACCCGCCTCAGGTCTCGTTTTGAAATGACACGGGAATGCATCGGGCATTCGGCGGAATAGCGCTACTTTTACACCACACAAGAGCCTGGTGCATGGGCTCAGAGAATTCCTCCACAAAAAAGTCTATGAAAATTTTTGTGTTGCTCAGCAGGCTGCCTTACCCACTTGATAAAGGGGACAAACTGCGTGCTTACCACCAGTTGAAAGAATTGCACAAACACCATGAAGTCATCCTGTGTTGCCTGAGTGATGTGCCAGCAAAGCAGGCCGAACTCGACGTTGTAAAGTCACTTTGTACAGAGCTCCACGTATTTAAGCTAGAGCGTTGGCGCATCGTCTTCAATGTTGCACTCAGCTTGTTTTCGCGCAAGCCCATGCAGGTGCACTATTTTTACCAACGGCATGTACACCACAAAGTCAGCGCCCTAATTGAAGCTTCACAGCCCGACCACATATTCTGCCAGCTCATCCGCACCTCAGAATATGTGAAGAATGAGCACAATTACATTAAAACCATCGATTACCAAGATGCGTTTAGCAAAGGCATGGAGCGGCGGGCTGAGCGGGCATCATGGCCCCTTCGGGAAATCTTTGCAAGTGAACGGCGGCGGCTCATCGCTTATGAAAACATCATCTTTGAGTATTTCGAAAACAGGATTATCATCAGCGAAGAAGACAGGAGATACATTTACCACCCTGAACGCAAGGACATTCACATCATCACCAATGGAATTGACACCGATTTTTTCCGCAAAGGAGCACTGACGGTTGATAAGAAGTACGACCTTGTGTTCACTGGCAACATGGGCTATGCCCCCAATGTGGCTACTGCGGTGTACATTGTTGAAATGGTTTTGCCGCTTTTGCGGAAGCAAGTGCCCAACATCACCTTGCTGCTGGCAGGCGCGCAGCCGAGCCGCAAGGTGCGCGGCCTGCAAGATGTACCCGGTGTAACCGTAAGTGGCTGGATGGATGATATCAGGGAGGCCTATGCTTCCGCAAAAGTGTTTTTTGCGCCGATGCAAATTGGCACGGGCCTTCAAAATAAGCTCCTTGAAGCCATGGCTATGGAACTGCCCTGCCTCACATCATCCCTCGCCAATAAAGCGCTCAAGGCTGAGGAGGGTCGACAAATTCTGGTAGGCCATGACGCAGCTCATTTTGCCGAAAGGCTGGTGGACCTGCTCAGAAACGAAAGCATGCGCAATGAACTCGCAGCCGCGGGAAGACAATATGTGCAAGCCGAATTTTCATGGAGTGCATCAGCGCAACGTTTAGAACATTTGATGCATCAAGAGAACCTCGCTGCTGAATTGCGGTTATCTGATGGAGCGCTTAAGGCAGTACAAACGAACTAAGCCGCGCTATTGTGGTACTTTTGCAGCAGTATATATAATTATGGCAGAACAAGACAGTATGCTTGATACCATCGAAGAGGCCATTGCCGAGGTGAAAGCGGGCAAAGTGATTATCGTTGTTGACGATGAAGATCGTGAAAATGAAGGGGACTTTCTGGCTGCTGCTGAATGCGTTACACCCGAAATGGTCAACTTCATGGCCACACACGGGCGCGGACTGATCTGTGCTCCACTCATTGAGAGCCGCTGCGATGAACTCAAGCTTGAGCTCATGGTACAAAGCAATTCAGCACTGCATGAAACTCCATTTACCGTGTCGGTCGACCTGTTGGGGCACGGCTGCTCTACAGGTATTTCAGCGAGCGATAGGGCAGCAACCATCCGCGCCCTTGTAAATCCGGATACCAAGCTGGAGGACCTCGGCAAGCCAGGACACATCTTTCCGCTGAAGGCGCGCAGCGGCGGCGTACTGCGCCGTGCCGGCCACACCGAAGCCGCGATCGATTTCGCCCGGCTGGCAGGGTACAGCCCGGCTGGTGTGATTGTAGAAATCATGAATGAGGACGGTTCAATGGCGCGGCTACCTGAATTGCGAAAAATTGCTGACAAGTTTGGGCTCAAACTGGTATCAATCAAGGACCTCATAAGCTACCGCCTGAAGCACGAGTCGCTGATTCGCAAAGAAATAGCTGTAGAAATGCCAACCGAATGGGGCGACTTTGAGCTCCATTTGTACACCCAAATCACCAACGATGCCAAGCACATAGCCCTGGTGAAAGGAAGTTGGGAGGAAGGCGAACCCGTGCTGGTGCGTGTGCACAGCAGCTGCGTAACTGGCGACATATTTGGTTCATGCCGTTGTGATTGCGGGGCCCAACTGCATGCGGCAATGAGCACTGTAGAAGCCTTGGGTAAAGGAGTGGTGGTATACATGAATCAGGAAGGCCGGGGCATAGGCTTACTCAACAAGCTCAAAGCATACAAACTTCAGGAGCAAGGGTATGATACCGTAGATGCCAACCTCCAGCTGGGATTCAAGATGGACGAACGTGATTATGGTGTAGGTGCACAGATATTGCGCGATTTGGGCGTAACCAAAATGCGGCTCTTGACCAACAATCCAAAGAAACGCGCCGGCCTTATTGGTTACGGGTTGGAAATCAGTGAAATAGTTCCGCTTGAGATTGAAGCAAATGCCCACAACTTAAAGTACCTCACCACCAAACGTGATAAAATGGGACATGAGCTCAAACTCAAAGAACCCAAGTAGCAAGCCCATTTGCCATTAAGGCAAAGGATCCTGTACAGGCCGGGGCCTTATTTCGGTTTCGCCGGAGAAAATCTTGCTCACCTTTGTGAGCAGCTCACCTATATTGTTAAAGTCCTCCATGAATACAAGGCCTACGCCCTGGGTGTAAATGCTGCCTGCGTTAGCGAATACCTCGTACGGATTGGTTTCATTGAATACTTTAAGCCGCACCTTGCCATCTTCGGTGATGAGGTATTCGAGCAGAAAGTCGCCCACAAGGCCACTTTGCCCCATATTTTGCTGCATTTCTGTGGCAGTAGTCACACCAAATTGCCCACTGAGCAACACCCTTTCATTGAAAAGCTGTGTGCTGAGTGCTACGGCTATTTCCTGATTGCTTATTTGGTCACCGGGGCGGTAGTTCAGGCCTATGTCAAAATCTTTACTGATATCGGAAAGCCAACTGCTTATTTGGGTGGAGAGAAATTCACTTGTGGTGGCTGAGCCAAGGCCTCCCATGCCTTGTCCTGAGCCGTCGTCAACGGCAGGCAAAAAGTGGTTGAGGATAAGCAGGGCAAAAACCTGTTGGTTGAGCTGTTGTGTGGTGCTCAACACACTTTCGAGCTGGCTGCGCTCGAGGTCAGTGCTCTGTGGCAGCTCTACGCCAAAGGCTACAGCCGGATTGGTCAGCTTATCGCTGAGGCGCAGCACCACATTGACCTCCTCGCGGCGTCGGTAGCGCTCCCGGTTCTCGATCATGATGGGGTACAATGGGGTACGCAAATTGTATATCGCGTCAATGTTGAGTTCGGCTTCATAGGGATCGCCATACCAGGATACAGTGCCACCCGGACGCAATGTGAATTGCTTGTTGATCAAACTCTTCAATGTGAATAGATAGCTACCCTCCACCAATTCATAGCGACCGAACATGTTGAACTCGCCCGTCGGAGCTATTTCGAGTGTGATAATGCCCTTGCCCCTGCCCCTCATGATGTCGCCACTGCGCTCATCGAATATGAGTTGTATCTCGCTTTCAGGAGTGGCTTCAATATTGAGCCGCATGCTTATGCCTTCTAAGTCGCTGCCCTGCCTGCCAGTTTGTGTTTCCTGTCGGTTTACAAAACGAACAAAATTTTCCAATGTGAGATCGCCCGGTTCATCCAGCGGCAATTTGATAGAGGTTCCCCTTCCGGTTTGCGCATCGATCGAAATTTCGAGTAGATCATCAAAGCCACCAATTTGCAGGAAACCAGTGGCAGTGGCCCTTCCGTAAAAAAGGTCATTCATGCTGCGGTCTGTATTCATCACCAAAAAGTTCTCAACTTCGGCGCTGATGTCATAACTCCATTTGTCGAAATTTTCATGAAATGCTGATGCCACAAGAAATCCTTGTCTCCCTTCTTCATCCAAAATGGGCTTATAGTCGATACCAAACCAATCTTCCTCTACCCTAAGTCGGTCGCTGAATGTAAAAAACACATTCAGATAATCAACCCGAAAGCGCGCCTTGTCAAATTGAATGGCTCCTTTGAGCTGGGGCGCTGAGGCAGTACCTTTTACCGTTATCTCACCATTGGCCCTGCCGGAAAACTGGTCAACTTCTTGAAGGTCGAAGATATTAACCAATTCAAGGTTGAGGTTGTCTATCGTCAACTTGCCATTGAGGGGTTGCTCTTCGGCGATGGCATAACTGCCTTGAAAGTCAATGACACGGAAACCTGACCGCGTTAGGTAGCCCTCCAGTTCCAACATTTTGCCGGAAGGCTGGTAGCTGCTGTTAAAAGTGATGTCGCCAACGGCTATATCATCTACACCAAAGCCGCGCACGTGCGTTTGGGATGTGATTACGGGCTCTTCGAAAGCAGCACTCAGCATGATCTCGCCATTTACAATGCCTTTAAAATGCCGGTCGAGTTCAATTCCCAAAGAATCAAGGTATCCCAAATCAATGGATTGTAGCACCAGATTGGCCTGTTGGTCTTCCCGCTTCCCAAGCGTTCCAGCGGCTTTGATGCGCTGGTCTTTGTTCGAGAGCTCAAAAGAATCCATGTGTATTCCATCCGTATCTATTTCAACCCGAGCCTCCTGCTCGAGCCTCCAGGTGCTTTGCTTGGCAGTAAGCCTCAAGCTATCAATGAGAAAAGTATAGGTGTCCTGCTCGTGGAGTACAGCGGCGAAGCCAATGTCGCCACTGGTATTCTGTTCCAGGTTATACCATCCAAACTTGGTGCGCAGTACGTCGTCAAAGGCAATGATGCTGAGCTGGGTGTGGTCCAAGGGTATGATTCCTGCTTTTGCCTTGTCGGCATTGAATTCTACTGTGATCGATTCACCCAGTTTGGAAGCCCTCAATACGAGATCGTGGGCAGCCACATCACTGTACTTTAAATAAGAGCTGCGCATCAAGGCATCAATTTGGCCAGTGCTGTTGTCAAAACTTCCATACAAGGTGGTGTTTCTGGCAATTTCTAATCCCGGTAAAAACAATCCGGAGACCATGTTGGGCGCCTTATAGTTCACGCTAAAGTCGTATGTCTGCGCAGTTCTAAACTGTGCATCGTCCGTGGTGCGTATGGAAGGAAGGGTTGTACTCAGCATTTGATGCAAACCAGCATACAATTCATCCAGCTGAAATACCCCTGTAATTGCAGCATCTGCAAAATCGCTGGTGAGGCTGACCTTGCGGTTATTTTCATTGCCCAAAGCACTCAACACCAATTCTTCCATAAATACAGTGGTGTCACCATAGCACAGAAAAGTACCCCGGGCGGTTGCAGTTCCGTAAAAGTCGGCAAGACCAGACCCACTGCCTGCAAGACTCATATCGCTGCTGAAATAAAAACGCTGAGGCAATTCAACGAGCTTCAATGCGCTCAAGTCGAAATTATGCACCAGCGCTTTAAAATCAAAGGAAGGTATGTCGGCCCCGAAATTTACAAATCCATCAAAATCGAAATCGAGATTGGCATCACGGCAGCTCAGCGTACCGCGAAAAGCCTGCTCGCGCAAAAGACCATTGACAGCGATTCCTGAATAGGTATAGTCCTTGTACCTCAATGCGCTAATCTTACCGTCAAGGAGCATTTGTTCAAAAACAGCTCCACTCTGCGCCTGAACTTGAACCTCGGCCCGAACATCTCCCAGTTCCTCCAGGTCGAGCAATCCTCCTATATCAAATCCTTTGGTCGACGCGTTGCCTGTGTAATACAGGCGGTGTACCTCGTCATCACTGCTCACATTCAAATCGAGGCTCAAAGTCCCAAGAGATGATTGCAAATTGCCGAATGCCACAAAATCATAGGGAAATCCTGTAAACGATCCTTGAAAATACAGCGATCCGGCACGTGCCAGCTCCTGTGGCAATCCCGGCCCGGTATACGCACCGGCGAATCCAATGCGTATGTGCTCCAAGTCCTCGTAATCACTCGATAGCTGCTGCACGCGCAGCTCGATAAATGTATTCTCAAAATTGGGCAAGCCCAGCATGTCCACATTTCCTCTAAAAATGGTGCGGCTGCCAAGTCCAATTCGAAGTCCACGCCCTTTGATGTCGTAAATCGGACCACTTACCCTACCACTGAATTGAATTCCCAACTGTTTATCCCAAAGCTCATCGCTGAAGTATCCCAAATCTGAAAAATGGAGGTGGCTCTCTTCAAATTCAGCCTCCCACAACACCTTCCGTGTGAAGTAACCATAATCACTCCAGTCCTTGTGATTTAAAGCCACATAGCCCTGCAGTGATGATTGATTGGTTTGCATGCGCATATCTGCCAAAACTATTGCATTGGGATGGAGCGTGGCCAAGGCCTCAAGCGACTTCAACTCCAGTCCACTTTTATCGGCAGCGCTCAGACCGACGATGCGCGTACGCAAGGTATCGTCTTGGAAACTTAAGTTCAAAAAGGCCCCATTGATTCCCGTTAAGGCAATATTGTCGGTATTAAAACCTGTTAAGGACACGGGACCCTGAGCGTAAGGATCCTTGTACCAAAAAGTGCAATCTTCAAGCTCCAAGCTTTCCAATGTGAGCACCACAGCTGCACCTGAACGTGCAGTATCAGGTGGGCTGCCGGCAAAATGGTCCAATAAAAAATCAATGTTGGTGGTTCCGGCACTGTCTATTTGCAAAAGCCTGAAGCTGGCCCTGAACAGCTCTACACTCGCTATTTCAAAACGTCTTTCACGGAAGTGCAAGCCTCCGGCTATCAACCCGGCACGCTCAGCATGCAGCAGGGTATCGCCACTTTGGTCATGGATGAGCAAGCCATGTAAAAAAAGACGTCGTATGGGGTCAAACTCTAACCTTTCGATGCGCACATCGGCTCCGAGCTGCTTAGATAGGCGCAAGGCATACCATTGTGCTACCCGCGTTTGCACACCATGTGAAGTAGCCAGCAACACCATCAACGCCGTGAGCAAACCCAGGGCGAATAGCACTACAAGACCTACTTTACGCAAAACACGGTTCATTGAAAGGTGTTAAATTTGCCGAAGCTACAACACACAGCGCACACATCACTTCATTTGGCAAGGCAAATAACCATTCTGGGCATAGAATCATCATGTGACGACACGTCGGCGGCAGTGATTCATAATAGCAAAATACTTGCCAATGTTACAGCCGGACAGGAAGTGCACCGCCATTATGGGGGTGTGGTACCTGAGCTCGCTTCGCGCGCGCATCAACAACACATCGTACCCGTAGTGGATGCTGCTCTTCGGCAGGCACAAATGCTTCCAGATGCTCTGAGTGGTATTGCGTATACCCAGGGACCTGGGCTCCTTGGAAGTTTGCTGGTAGGTAGCTCTTTTGCAAAAAGCATGGGACAAGCTTTGGGCATTCCTACCTATCCCATACACCACATGCGCGCCCATGTGCTGGCCCACTTTATTGATGACGAGCGCATGCAAGCCCCACCCTTTCCTTTCCTGTGCCTCACAGTAAGTGGTGGCCACACCCAGCTGCTGCGGGTGCACAGTGAAGAATATTTGGAGTTGCTTGGTGAAACGCTTGATGACGCAGCAGGTGAAGCTTTCGATAAAGGTGCAAAAATTCTGGGCTTACCTTACCCGGGAGGTCCACTCATCGACATCAACGCCGCACTCGGCAATCCGCATAGATTTGAGCTGCCCATTTCGAAGGTTCCAGGACTCAATTGGAGCTTTAGCGGTCTCAAAACTGCATTTCGCAATTTGGTTGAACGTGGTGAGCGGGAAAGAGAAGGCTTCACGCAACAAAATCTGCACGATTTGTGCGCAAGCCTGCAATACACCATAGTGCGTACACTGATGCTGCGCGTTGAAGAAGCCGTGGAAGCCACTGGAATACATCACGTGGCTATGGCGGGTGGCGTTTCCGCAAATAGTGGATTGCGCAAGGCATTTGAGCACCGCACCGTATCACAGGGCTGGCACGTTTATACCCTACCAATGGAGTACTGTACGGACAATGGGGCCATGATAGCCATGGCAGGGCATTTCGCCCACGTGATGAATCGCTCGGGCCACTTGAGCGATGCAGCGTGTGCGCGATGGCACATCTGAGATCACAGAAAAAGCAATTTTCATCAGACCCAATTTCTCGCTTGTCGAACAAATCTTGACATTGAACTACAAAATTTTTGAATAAAGTTTGGTCACAATGGAAACTGAATTTCCATTTGAAACGTACATTTGTGGAGAATTTGGATATCCAATTGACTTGGATTAATTAGCTTTACAACTGAATCAGAATATTGCTTTAGAAATTGACGGTTTCTTAGCACACTTGCCCCCCTTAATTTGAAACATCTACTGACCATCCTCTTTTTTTCGCTCTTCAGCGGAAATACCGAAGCCCAGAATGCCGAACACATGATGGTTCAGGCGCAGCAGGCCCTCAATTATTTTGATTACAATGGTGCTGTCAAATACATGACCCGCGCCGTAAAATTGGAGCCGGATAACCAAGAAATACTGCTCCAAAGGGCAAATCTTTACCTGCTGATGGAGCGCAACAAACAAGCGAAAAAGGATTTCGATGCACTCATCCAAATTGACAGCACCAACGCGCTGATCTGGATCGGTTTGGCAGAATATTTCCGAAATACTGAACAGCTTGATACTGCCCTTAAATGCGCGGAATGGTCCCAGATATTGGCCATGGACGACATTACACTGGCGCGCGCGCGCATCTCTTTGGCCGATGTGCACCTTGCACAAGATAGCGACTCGCTGGCCGCGGTATACTATATGACCAGCCTTGAGGTGGATTCAACCAACGTGGCAGCATTGAAAAAAGTAGCCTTTTTACTCTCAAAACAAGCGCGTTATGATGAAGCCAATAGCTATTTGATGCGGGCTTACAACCTCGACAGGTACGATATTGAAACCCTAACCAACATTGCATACACCTACAATCAGGTGGAGTTTTACAGGGACGCACTTGAATACGCCAACCTCGCTCTTGAGCTTGACCCTCAACATCCAATCATACTAAGCAATAGAGCTTACGCTTACTTCAATATGGAGATGGAGAAAGAGGCACTAGATGACATCAAGCGCTCTCTGAACAATGATGGATCCAACCCCATGGCCCACCGCTATGCAGGCGAAATCTACCTAAGCTTAAAAGACGCAGATAAAGCCTGTAAAAGTTTTCGCAAAGCTGAAAAGTATGGCTATACGACTGCTTTCGATGACTTTGTAAGTGTGAATATCGAGCAGCACTGCAACGGCAAATAACTGAAAACGGGCCATAGTGTAGCACATCAGGCCACCCATTCCACATGATATGGCCGCTTAGAAAAGCGTAGGCTGAAAGCCGGGGCCTCTGTTCTTCTCGTCCTTCTTTACTTTTGGGGAATCCTCAACTTCTTCGGCAGGCACGCGTGTAGTTTGTTCTTCTTGCAGGCTTTCCTCTTCAGTACCATCATCAGATTCGTCAACAAATCCCTCGGTTTCATCAATCTGCTCAACACCTTCTTGAACCAATTCCTCTTCAACCTCTTCAATAAGTGGCAACGCTACATCAATGGCTTTAACCTTGTAGGGAGTAAGCCGGTTGCCCATGGCACTGAGGCCCTTCACGGCAATAAATTCAGTAAGCTCAATGGTTTCATCCTCACGATCATCACTCCGCTTGTCAAATTGCAGCACAGCTTTGGGGGAAGGATGCGTGGTAGCAAATTCCAGCAGTGACTTCTCGTGCTCAGTAATGAAGAGTACCGGCTTTTGGGCTTCTTCAGGATGGAAACGCTTCACGTTGTACTGCCCCTTCTCCCCTTCCCAATACACCGCCGTAATGACATTTTCAGCATTAAACTTTTCGATGGTGATGAGCTCCTCGTCAAAGTGCGTACTCAGGTCGAAACCAGTCACGCGGTAGT
The DNA here is from genome assembly GCA_036751905.1 of Cryomorphaceae bacterium. GTDB lineage: Bacteria > Bacteroidota > Bacteroidia > Flavobacteriales_D > Cryomorphaceae > T3Sed10-241. The sequence continues at coordinate 40,843 of DAIOTP010000009.1, read as the reverse complement.
AACCCTTTTGGTAAATGGTCAGGATTTTGTCATCACCCTTAAAGCTGCCAAGGTAAGTGCCGCGTCCATCGGCATTGAGGCGTTGCACCACATCGTCAAACCAAATTTTGCGCGGAGCCAAGGTACTGCTGCCTTTTTCCTTCAGTTCGATTTTGCTCACTAAGTTTTTGCTGAGGATATTGCCTTTGGCGGATCGCCCTTTGATGGCCAGCTCTGCGAAATCCAGATCAAAGCGGAGTTTTTTCAAGTTGGTGCGCGGCCTCAATTTCACGGTCACCACCTCGGCCTCGCCATTTGGGTTGGCACTAAAATAGAGCATTTTGGACCGTGGAGTACCACTGGTGAGGTCATACTCGGTATCGCGGGTGATGCCCGTAACGGCAAAACGCTTCATCAAAGCAGGTCCTCCGGCACCGTCCTGGTACACCATGTTGTAAATGGTGCGTTTGTCGCCCTTTTTCCAAACGGCAGCATGGATGATGTCCTTGCCTACAAACTTTTTCTGGTCAATTTTGGTGACCACCATGGTGCCCTTTTCGTGAAAAACGATGATGTCGTCAATGTCGGAACATTCACACACGTACTCGTCTTTTTTAAGGTTGTAGCCAATGAAGCCCTCCTCGCGATCCACATAGAGCTTCTTGTTGGCAACCACCACTTTGGTAGCCTCGATGGTATCGAAAGTTTTGATTTCGGTGCGTCGCTCCCTGCCTGCGCCGTATTTTTTCTTGAGGTTTTTAAAATAGTCGATGGCATACTCCACAAGGTTATCGAGGTGGTGCTGCACCTGCGCCAGTTCATCTTCGAGCCTTGCGAGGTGCTCATTGGCCTTAAAGCTGTCGAATTTCGAGATGCGCTTGATGCGAATTTCGGTAAGGCGCACCACGTCCTCATCGGTCACAGGGCGCCTCAATTGTTTTATAAAAGGTTTGAGGCCAAGGTGGATGTTGCCCATCACTTCATCCCAAGTCTCGGCTTCCTCGATATCGCGGTAAATGCGGTTCTCGATGAAAATCTTTTCGAGAGAAGCGAAATGCCACTGCTCCATGAGCTCGTGTTTGCGAATTTCGAGCTCTTTGCGGAGTAATTCTTTCGTTTGTTCCGTGCTGATGCTGAGCATTTCATTGACTCCAACGAAGCGTGGTTTGTCTTTCTCAATGATGGCCGCATTGGGCGATATGCTGATTTCGCAATCGCTGAAGGCATACAGCGCGTCGATGGTCTTATCAGGCGATAGCCCTGGCGGAAGGTGGATGAGGATTTCCGCTTTCTCAGCGGTGTTGTCCTCGATTTTCTTTACCTTAATTTTGCCTTTGTCGTTGGCTTTGACGATGCTCTCAATGAGCGAGGTGGTATTGGTACCATGCGGTATTTCGTCGATGACCAGGGTCTTTTTGTCAATCTGACGAATTTTGGCCCTGAGCCTGATTTTACCCCCGCGCAGGCCTTCATTGTACTGGGAGAAGTCGGCCATGCCCCCATTTGGGAAGTCGGGCAATATGTTGCTTCGCTTGCCACGAAGCAATGCTATCGATGCGTCGATCAACTCATTGAAGTTGTGGGGCAGTATTTTACACGCCATACCCACGGCGATTCCCTCGGCTCCCTGCGCGAGCAGCAATGGGAATTTTACCGGAAGGAAGAGCGGCTCTTTGTTGCGGCCATCGTAGCTCAAACCCCACTCGGTTGTTTTTGCGTTGAATACCACTTCGAGTGCAAACTTGGATAAGCGCGCTTCGATGTATCGCGCCGCAGCGGCGCCATCGCCGGTGAGGGTATTGCCCCAGTTGCCCTGGGTGTCTATGAGCAGGTCCTTTTGGCCAATTTGCACCAGGGCATCGCCAATGCTGGCATCACCGTGCGGATGGTACTTCATGGTGTGGCCTATGATGTTGGCCACCTTGTTGTAGCGGCCATCGTCGAGGTCCTTCATGGAGTGCAGGATGCGGCGCTGCACAGGCTTGAGGCCATCATTGATAGCGGGTACAGCGCGTTCCAAAATGACGTAGGAGGCGTAATCAAGGAACCAGTCCTGGTACATGCCGGCCACATGGATTACCTTTTCACCGCGGTGTCCATTGGTCTCCTCGTGGGCGGAGCCAGTTCCATTGAGGCCCATTTCGTCGTGTATATCGCTCATGCTAAGGTTGGTCTTTATTCTTCGGCGAGCTCTTCTTCTTCGATGGCTTCACCTTCGGTGCTGTTGGCAGGCTTGTCATTTCCCGAAAGGGATGTTTCCAATTCAGCCACTGGATCCTTCTCCACCCTGAGCCTGTCAATGATAAAGTCCTGACGCTCTGGGGTATTCTTGCCCATATAGAAACCGAGCAGTTCGGCAAGGGTGCCGTCTTTGCCAATCACTACGGGTTCGAGCCTTATGTCCTCACCAATAAATCCTTTGAACTCATCGGGCGAAATTTCACCAAGGCCTTTGAATCGGGTGATTTCTGGATTTTTTCCCACTTTGATGATGGCCTCTCTCCGCTCCTGCTCTGAGTAGCAATAAAAAGTTTGCCGCTTGTTGCGCACCCTGAAGAGGGGCGTTTGGAGGATGTACAAATGGTTGTTGCGCACGAGATCCGGAAAAAATTGCAGGAAGAAGGTGAGCAGCAAAAGGCGAATGTGCATGCCATCCACATCGGCATCGGTGGCCACAACGATTTTGTTGTAGCGCAGGCCTTCCATACCATCTTCAATGTTGAGGGCAGCTTGAATCAGGTTGAACTCCTCATTTTCGTATACAATTTTCTTGGTAAGGCCGTAGCTGTTCAATGGTTTTCCCTTGAGGGAGAAAACAGCCTGGGTGTTCACATCGCGGCTTTTGGTGATAGAACCGGCCGCTGAGTCGCCCTCGGTGATGAAAATCATTGTGTCCACGGCCTTGTCACTGGCTTTGGGATCATTGTAATGAATGCGGCAATCGCGGAGCTTTTTGTTGTGCAGGTTGGCCTTCTTGGCGCGTTCGCGGGCCAGCTTGCGGATGCCGGCAAGGTCTTTGCGCTCGCGCTCGTTCATTTTTATTTTGCGCTCAAGCGCCTCTGCCACATCGGGGTTCATGTGCAGAAAATTGTCGAGTTTTTCCTTCAGAAAATCACCCACGAAAGCGCGCATGCTCTTGCCACCGGGTTCAATCTCGGTGCTGCCGAGCTTGGTTTTGGTTTGTGATTCGAATACAGGCTCGATCACCTTTACGCTCACCGCAGCAATCAGGGAAGAGCGGATATCTGAGGGTTCGTAATTCTTTCCGAAAAATTCCTTGACCACTTTGGCATATGCCTCGCGAAAAGCGCCTTGGTGGGTACCGCCTTGGGTGGTGTGCTGTCCGTTTACAAAGCTATAATACTCCTCCCCATAGGAAGCGGTGTGGGTGAAGGCCACCTCAATATCCTCTCCTTGAATGTGGATGATGGGATACAGTGGCTCATCGCTCATTTTCTCTTCGAGCAGGTCGCGCAGTCCGTTTTTGCTGTGAAAGCGTTCGCCATTGTACCAAATACTCAGGCCTGTATTGAGGTAGCAATAGTTCCAAATGAGGCGCTCAATGAATTCAGACTTGAAGCGGAAGTTTTTAAAAATGGTTTCATCCGGGCGGAAGTACACGTAAGTCCCATTGCGCTCTTCGGTGGATGGAATAAGTTCCTCGCTGATCAGCTCACCCCGTTCGAAAATGGCCTTACGGCCGGCACCTTCACGGTATGAACTGATTTCGAAGCGATCGGCCAAGGCGTTCACTGCTTTGGTACCTACTCCGTTCAATCCCACCGACTTCTTGAATGCTTTGCTGTCGTACTTTGCTCCGGTGTTGATTTTGCTCACCACGTCGACCAACTTGCCCAGTGGAATGCCGCGTCCGAAGTCGCGAATGCTTACATAACCTTCTTTTACAGTGACATCTATTTTCTTGCCGTAGCCCATCACGTATTCATCGATGCAATTGTCGAGCACTTCTTTGATGAGGATATAAATACCGTCGTCATAGGAGGTGCCGTTGCCCAACTTGCCGATGTACATACCCGGCCTCAGGCGTATGTGCTCTTTCCAGTCGAGGGAGCGTATGTGTTCTTCGTCGTATGCTACGTGCTGTTGTTCTGCCATTTAATCTATTGAGATGCGCTGTTTAAAAAGTTTTTGACTTTGGGACAAGGTAACCATTTTCTGCAACACCCTGCGCCGATGCAGGGTTGAGATTTCCACGGGTTTTTCCACCATAAAGCGACTGAAATGTGCAAAGCAAACTTTACTTCTGACAAGGCTTCAGGGCCGGCGCTTCAGTATTCTGAAAAAACGGTATTGCCGAAAGCATCCTTGCGAAACACACCCACCTGATTGCCATAGGTATCGCGCTTTACGGTGTTGCCAAATGCATCCGTGTTGAAGGTCGCTTTTGTTTGTCCGTAGGCATCCCGTTTTATGGTATTTCCGAAGGCGTCTTGGCTGTAAGTAGCTTGTGTTTGGCCATAAGCATCGCGTTGTACGGTATTGCCAAAAGCATCCTTGCTGTAGGTTGCCTGGGTTTGGCCGTAGGCATCGCGTTGCACTGTATTGCCGAAGGCATCTTTGCTAAAGGTTGCCTGCGTTTGGCCATAGGCATCGCGCTTTACAGTGTTGCCAAAAGCATCAGGGCTAAGGGTGAAATTGGGAGTTTGTGCTATCAGCAGCGATCCGCCCATCAGCATGGCTGCCATGGATAGCAAGTTTTGGATTTTCATGGCTAAGAATTTTTAAGTAATACATTCATTTGTCAATTCTTAGCATTGCAAGTGGAATGCCAAAATACCAGGTGAAGTGTTAAAAAATTAGCTTGGCGGTGCTTGCTTTACAGCCCTACAGCCGAGCAAATGCTGTACCCGCATTCGCAGCTCGGGCAGTACCTGTGTTTCAAACCAAGGGTTGCGCCTCATCCACATCCTGTTGCGCGGTGAAGGATGTGGCAAAGGAAAGTAATATGGTTTTTCAACTTTGGTTCCGTCTAAATGATCTCGAAAGTTCCGTACCGTTTCCGTAAGGTTGCGCTGACGGCGGCCGCCCAAGTAATGGCGCTGGGCATATTGACCTATCAACAGCACAAGTGCAATGTGAGGCATGGCATCGATCAGCCGGGGGTGCCACAGGGGGGCGCACTCAGGCCGGGGAGGCATATCGCCTGATGTACCCTTGCCGGGATAGCAAAAACCCATGGGCACAATACCTATATATGGATGTGTGTAGAATGTGTCCGCATCCATATCCAGCCAGCGGCGCAATTCAACGCCGCTTTGATCATTCCATGGTATTCCGCTGGCATGCACCTTGGTGCCTGGAGCCTGCCCTACAATGAGCAGGCGCACTGCAGGGCTTGCCACCAATACAGGCCTCGCTCCCAAGGGCAAATGTGCTGCACATACCACGCACGAACGTATAGCATGTAGCAGGTCCTCCATGGTTCGAATGTACGACGAAAAAATCTGTCTGTGCCTTTGCTCTACCTGCGACTTGCTGTAAGAAGAATGAATAAATTGTGTGCCGCCTTGCAGCGAAAATCCATAATGTCTGGTTACACTTAAATCTTCACCCTACTTATTCGCTAAATTGGCGCTATGCAAAGAATACTTCTCACCATTTGCTGTTTATTGCTCTTGCTGGCCTGTCGCAAGGATGAGGAATCGATCAGCAGCACCACCCAAGTCCCCGTGTTCACCCCACCAGGTGTTACACTGAATGGCAGCGTGGTAGGCAGTGTAAGCAGCCTTTCGGGAAACAGCCTAGGCGGAGTGCCGATACTCCTCAACAACCACCAAGTTCTGTCAAATCAGGAAGGCTCTTTCCGATTCGACAATGTGCCATTGAATTCGATGGGCGCTCTGCTCAGGGTAAACGACCCCCAGTACTGGCACACCTCCAAACGTGTGATTCCAAAGCTCAATGAACTCCACCATGCCCACATGCTGCTCGCTCCAAAGGCCTTAACAGCGGCCTATAGCAATGCCGAAGGGTATGAAAGCAACAGCCTGGAGGGTTTGTCATTGAGCATTCCTGCTTATGGAGTATTCCGCCCTAACGGTGAAGCCTATACCGGCGAAGTATCGCTATACAGCAGCCATTTTCCGGCTACTGACCACCACCACATTGACTTGCTGCCCGGGGGATTGCAGGGAATCGATGCCAACCAAGAGCATGTATCTCTGCTGAGTTTTGGATACTTCGCTGTAGACATGGTTTCCAATGCTGGTCAGCTGATCACAGCAGCAGAAGTACCGGCATCATTTGGTTTTCCGGTAGAGGCACTTGCAGGAATTGCCTATCCGCAAGAGGCACCCGTGTGGGGCTACAATGAGGCTACTGGCTATTGGCACGAATGTGGCACGGCCACCTTCACCGGAGGCCGGTATGAGGGATTGCTGTGCAGCGGGGCCACCTTTATTGGTGTCATGCTTCCGCAAAAGCAGCTCAAGCTCGAACTGCAGCTGCTCACTCCGGCTGGTACAGCGCTTGCCAACACACCTTATCGCATCCAAGGTCCCCTGAGCGGACTTTTTAGCGGAAGCAGTACCAACAGCGGGGAGGTATTGGCTTTGGTGCCGTCGGGTGTACCACTGCACCTCATCATTTACGATCCTTGTGGAGAGGCAATGTACACACAGGCCATTGGCGAGCTGATGGATGACGCTATTCTCGAGCCCCTTGTTGTTGAGAGTGCCAAGGTAGTGCACATCCAGGGTGCATTAAGCTGCAATGGTGTGCCAGTAGCTGGCGCCGCCATACAGGCCTGCGCCAGTGGAATATGCATGGAGCTTCAAAGCGATGTCACAGGAGCTTTTGAGGCTTCATTCACCACCTGCGGAGCACAGGACATTGTCTTGCAAATAAGCCACCCAAGCCAGAATGATTTCACACTCAACACCACAACTGCCGAAGCAGCACAACTGGGCGAGATCAACATGTGTGAAAGCGAGCCACCACCCCTCCCCGATGAATACATCCAATTCAATTTTTTAGGCACTACGCGCCTGTTTCAGGACGTGGTCCATACGCCATTCTTTGGAGGTACTTTCAACCACAACATCCGAACCGCGACCGACTCCACATACACAATTTTTGAGCTCAGACTAAATAGCATATGGCCTGGCAGCTACAACGGAGCAGAGCTTGTCGACTTCTATTACATCAACAGCTTCCCGAGTGCGCCCGATTTCCAATCGAGTACCTGTGACTTCAATGGCTGCAATTCACTCGCTGTAACCATCACTTCATTAGGAACTATCGGCGAGTACATTGAAGGCACTTTCAGTGGCAACCTTTTCATGAATTCGGTACCCGATGGACATCAAGATTATACAACAATTTCAGGTGCATTCAGGGTAATGAGAACTATTTAAAGCTTAGCAAAAGACCAGGGTGCATGACAGGATAAATCAACAGCTTCTCATCACAGGATGCATGAAGGGTGAGCCGCGCTACCAAAAGCTATTGGTAGAGCACTATTCCCCTATGCTCTTTACCGTAGCACGCAGGTATGCCTCCAAAATTGAAGATGCGCAGGACATCCTGCAAGATGCTTTGGTCAAAATATTGAAGGCCATGCAATCCAATTACCGCGAGGAAGGCCGCTTGGAGTCTTGGATGCGCACGGTGGTTATCACAACAGCCTTGAACAACCTCGACCGCAGTTACAACCGCAAGGAAGTGCAACAGGAACCACCTCAAGGGGATCTTAGCTGCCCTCCCGATGCTTACAGCCACCTCGGTACTGAAGAATTGCTCAAGCTCATCGCCTCCTTGCCCGACGGGTACCGGCAAGTTTTCAATCTTGCAGTGATTGACCAACTGCCGCATGCAGAAATTGCTGAATTGCTCAGCATAAGTGAAAGCACCTCGCGCTCACAATTGCTCAGGGCACGTAGGCTTTTACAGCAAATGATATTAAAGCTCGAAAAAATTAAAATATGAGTCACAAGGATTTCGACCAGTTTATTCATGGCAGGCTGTCAGAAGCCCAAACCCCTTTGAATACGGAAGCCCTCTGGAAATCAGTGGATACAGGCCTGCATGGTGCAAAGGCAAGCAAAGGAGGATGGGCATGGTTTACTCTGCTCACATTGATGCTCGTTGGCGTTGCAGTATTCATGGGCCTCGTAGCAGGTGATAGCTCCGCCCCGGGGCAAGGGCACCCAGTACAGCATACCCAAGAAGTTAACGCTCAGAACCTGCCTGCAGGAAATTTTGATCATGAGCGCGCTGACAATCCGGCCAGAAGCATGCCTCAACCGCAAAGTTTTTATCACCATGTACCCACACACCATTCGGAACAACACATCCTAGCGGCGGATATGCACACCAAGCCAGGCCACATGAGCAAGCAAGCTGTGCCAAACGAATTTTCAGAAAACGAGTTCGGTACGGTGCACGAAGCCGGTCTTTCCACCATCCAAACCAGTTATGCTGTGGGGCCGCCTACACCCAGCATATACCATACAACCTATGAAGGCAAAGACAGCGATGAACAAGCAATTGGCAAGTCAACGGACACTCCTGATCATGTGGCCGCACATGATAACCACAAGCAACCACAACCTGTGATGGAGCTTCCCGACTTCTCCGACGGGGCGCATTACAGCGATGGCTCGCTACAAATACCTGGAAAAGTGATCAATGATACAGCATTGATGGGTTTGATGCCAATGCGCAACCCAACACCCACTTGGAATGCCCCGCAAGCATTGACATACTTGGAGGCGCCTTTTGACCAGGTAGACAGCAAAGGTACCAAGTACCGTTATTTTACCAGATTCGATGTTGGTCTTGGCTTTTACAGCAAAACGCTCGAAAACCGCAATCCCAGCTACACGGACTTGGTGAACGAAAGAAAAAACGCAGAAAGACCATTGGAAATGGTGAATGCGCAACTCGCATTCGGCATAGTACTTCCCAATGGCATATACCTACTCAGCGGTTTCAATTACAGCCGATTGAATGAGCACTTTACCTATGTTGACCACCGCAGCGACATTGAAGATATCCCTGTACTGAGTCATATCCATATTGACGCCAGCGGCGACAGCATTTTCAGCTACTCAACGATACAGGCAGTCAGCACAACATCGCGGAGCATTTCGCATTACAACAGGATCACATTGATTGATGTGCCCTTAATGGTCGGAAAAATGTGGCAATCGGGCCGCCTGCTGTATGGACTGGAAGGTGGAGCACTTGTCAATATTCGGTTGAGCGGTACTGGTACCACGCTCAACCCGGCTATGGATGCAGTGCGCATTGAATCGGGTGGTGTGATGAACTCCAGTGTGGGCATGAGCTATGCAGCCCAGGCGCGATTCGGAATTGCACTGAGCCCCAAACTCAATCTGGAGTGCGCCCCCGGACTGCGCATCATACCGGGCAATGTACTCAACGATCCGGAGCTGAGCCAAGGCTACAGACTGTACCACCTCAATGTAGGGATGCGATACAATTTTTGATTGTTGCCCTCTGTTGAACAACACTTTGTATTTCGTTCATCAAAGGAGCGGTATCCACTGCGACAATAATTTTGTCGGGTCTGATTTCGACAATCAAGGGTACAAAATGGATGCTTGCGCAAGGGACAATTGAATCATGTTCAACTTCCATACGAAACCATTCATGTGGTAGCGAGACTTTGACTTCAATGAAGTTGCATCTCATAATGGGGACTGCACACCCTTAAAGGCTTCCCTTTGCCGTGGTGGCTTTTATAGATTGGGCCCGAAGCGTTTTGTACACCTGTTCCTGAATTCGGGTACGGATGTTGAGGCTTGCGAGATTCTTGTTTTCGGCGGTCGGGTAAATACGGTTTGAAAGAAATACATACACCACATTTTCAACAGGGTCAGCCCATGCAACGGTTCCGGTGAAGCCTTGGTGCCCGAAGCTATCAAAGCTCACACACCTGCATGTAGGTCCGGGGCCCTCGGCCATTACAGGTTTATCGAAGCCTGCGCCTCGGCGGTTTTCGTCTTTTTCAGTTTTACAAAACTGGCATCTCGTGTACTCGGCTACAACTTCAGCACTCAGGTAGCGCTTCCCTCCGTATTCCCCTTTGTTCAGCAACATTTGCATCACCACCGCAAGGTCATAGGCGTTTGAAAAAAGACCTGCATGCCCACCGATGCCTCCCTGCATGGCAGCGCCGGGGTCGTGCACGTGGCCCTGAATAACCTGTTGCCTGAAGTTGCGCTCATATTCTGTCGGTATGCACCTGTCACGGCTCACCCTTTCAAGCGGCAGGTAACCCATGGTGCTCAAGCCCATAGGTTTGTAAAAATTCTCCATGACGTATTGGTCTATTCGAAGGCCACTTTGACGCTTAACAATCTCTTTTACAAAATAGTAACCAATATCACTGTACTTGTATTTGGTATCCTTGCGCAAGGGAGTGTTCAGTATGCGAATCAGCATGCTGTCACTTACCGCCTGACTGATGTACATGTCGCGGGCTACAGTAAGGGGGTGCATTTCAGTAGGCACAGGGCTGTACACCTCCCAGCGTGGCTGCCCATTTTTGAGGGTTTCTTTGTAAAATGGAATCCAGGTTTCTAGTCCGGCTTCATGCGCCATCATCTTGCGCAAGTTGATATCGCGGTAGGGATTGCCTTCCGGAATTTCAGGCATGTAATGGCCCAAAGTATGGTCGAGGCTGAACTTGCCTTCGTCCTGTAACTTCATGAGGCTTATTGTACTGGCAGCAATTTTCGTGATGCTGGCAAGGTCGTATAAATCACTGTTCGACACCGGAGTGCCATCCTCATAGGTATGAAAACCAAAGGCTTTCTCATAAACGATGATGCCGTCTTTTGCCACAAGCACCTGGCAGCCCGGATAGGCGCGCTTGCGCATGCCTTCGATCGCCACACTGTCTACGCCGGCAAAAGCACCCATAGGCAGGCCTATATCCAGCGGGCTACCGGGGTATAGCTTGCCGAGACTTGCGGTGGTAAGTCCGCTCTTTGCGGCAAAAAAATCACCAATGGCCACGGGCAGCTTGCCGCGTGCGGGGATGGCACCTGCCAAAACTTCGGCAGCGGCGCGGCTCAGGTAGGCATCGTCTTGATAGCCTATGAGTATTGCATCGATGCGGTCTGGATCGCGCAATTTGGCCAAGGCATACGGATTGCCCATGTGCACCAAGGCAGTACGGTAATTGGCCGCCAGGAATTCTATGAGGGTAATGGCTTCGTTGCTCAAGCCAAAGTTGCGCCCGGGACTGTTGTTGGTGCCTTGAACGTACACCACAACCGTATTTTTGCCGGCTACGAAATCTCTTACCTTCTTTCCCTCGGCGAGGGTAGGTGCGCTGCTGGTACTGATGGTTTCAAACTGGCAAAACTTTGCGAGGCGGTTGTTGAAGGTGGCTCCGTTTCCACCAATGCTCACTACGGCAATTTTGCGGTCGCCCAGATGCTGAAGCGGCACCATATCCTTGTTGTTTTTGAGCAAGGTAACCGCCTCTTCGCTGAGCTTGCGCTTGAGTTGCAGTGCTTGCGGATGGTTGAGGTCTTCATGGAGGTTCTTGAGTTCAACCCGCTGGGGCACATGGAGTCCAAGCCATTCCTTGGCGCGAAGTATACGCAATACAGAGGCATTGAGTTGGGCCTCTGTGATGATTCCATCGGTGATGGCCTTTTTGATCATGGCTGCAGCTCTGGGCACATCTTCCGGAAAGAGCAGTACATCATTGCCCGCCATAAGGGCCTTGAGGTCTACCTCGCCGGGAGGAAAAAATTTAGAAACCCCTTTCATATTGAGTGCATCCGTGAAGATAAGGCCTTGAAAACCCAAGTCCTTTCGGAGCATGCCATCCACTATTTTGGGGCTGAGCGTGCTTGCCAGATTGGGGGTATCATCGAGCGCAGGTATATGCAGGTGCGCCACCATAACGGAGCCGAGACCCTTTGCCACCATTTGCCGAAAAGGGTACAATTCAAGGCTATCGACACGTGCGCGGCTGTGCTTGATCACTGGCAGGGCCAGATGCGAATCCGTGTCGGTATCGCCATGGCCGGGAAAGTGCTTGGCATTGGCCAACACCCCGTGGTCCTGCATTCCGCGCATGTATGCTATTGATTTCCTTGCTACATTGTCTTTGTCTTCACCGAAAGAACGGAAATTAATGACCGGGTTTTTGGGATTGTTATTGATGTCGGCTACCGGGGCAAAATTGACATGGATACCCAGCCTGCGGCTTTGGCGGGCTATTTCGGCGCCCATGGCGTAAATGAGGCTATCGTTCTGGATGGCTCCCAATGCCATTTGGTATGGGTAACGCACCGTGCTGTCGAGGCGCATGGCAAGGCCCCACTCCCCATCAATTCCCACCATGAGCGGCACTTTCGCAGCGGCTTGCAAGCGGTTGTTCATAATGGCTTGGCGCAAAGGGCCTCCCTGAAAATATATCACCCCGCCTATGTGCTGTTTTTGCACCAGGTCAGTCAATTCCTTCTCATGCTTTGCATCTTTGTTGCTGTATGCTGCTACCATGAACAATTGCCCTATGCGCTCATCAAGGCCCAACTCATTGAGCGTACGCTCGGCCCAAGGCGTGCTGCCCACGAGGAAAGGCGGAGCTTGCTGCCCATTTGCGGAAAGCAAACCTGCGCAACACGCGATCAAACAAAGGCATTTAAAAGCAAGGATATGCCGCATAAGTAGGAATTTGAAGGCGAATGTACAACCCGCGTGCCGCAATTGAATGACAGCCCTCAGTAAATTATCACAATGCTTCTGTTGAACTGACATACTGGCTTAACGAATAATGCGCCACTTGTTGCCCAAAAAGATGAAAGCGGCCAAAACGGTTTGATCGTACACTTCTTTTTCAAGCGTGTTGACCACGTAGATCGAAAGCACAAAAAATTCGTTACATTGTTAGACCTTTGTAGCCCAAGCCAACATTGGTTGCCCAAATGCACAATTAAGATGAAACCTCCCCGCATACCTTCCGTCTTTAAACTCACCAAGTACAACCAGCCCAGGCGCTTTAACTATGAGCCCCGCACCTTCGACGAGCGCAAGGAGCGGCTGGAAAAGCGCCAAAGGGAAGTAGAGCGCGAACTTGAGCGCGATCAGCGGCTCGGTGAAAAGCGTGAAGCTTACCTGCGGGAAAGTATACAGGATTCATGGGCAAAACGTGAAACGCGCCGACAAAACCGCAACTCGGGTAGGCGGCTTTTGCTAATTTTGGCGGCTTTAATTATCATTCTGTATCTCCTCTACACCAAATTTGACTTCCTGCTCTGATGCCTGATATTATACAGCTTCTGCCCGATTCGGTGGCCAATCAAATCGCTGCAGGAGAAGTGGTTCAAAGACCTGCTTCAGCAATCAAAGAGTTGATTGAAAATGCCGTGGATGCTGGAGCCACCGAAATACAGGTGCTGGTAAAAGATGCTGGCAAAACATTGCTTCAGGTCATTGACAATGGCTGCGGCATGAGCGACACCGACGCGCGGATGAGTTTTGAACGGCATGCCACCTCCAAAATTCGCAACGCTGAGGAGCTGTGGCAAATACGTACAAAAGGATTTCGAGGTGAGGCACTGGCTTCCATTGCGGCTGTAGCACAGGTGGAACTAAAATCCCGCTTGCGCGAAAACGAGCTGGGCACATGCCTGCGCATTGCTGGCAGCAAGGTAGAAAGCCAGGAACCATGCGCCACGCCTTCAGGATCATCCATAGCAGTGCGCAATCTTTTTTTCAACACCCCCGCGAGGCGCAATTTTCTCAAAAGCGATCCTGTGGAGATGCGCCACATAGTTGAGGAATTTGAGCGCGTGGCACTTGCCCATCCCGATGTATCCTTCAGCCTGCTGCACAATGGTTCTGAACTATTCAATCTCAAAACTTCAGCGCTCAGGCAGCGCATCGTAAACGTGTTCGGTGCCAAGTACAACGAACGCCTCGTTCCTGTGAAAGAGAGTACAGCCATTATGTCCATTCACGGCTTTATATGCAAGCCAGAATACGCCAAGAAAACCCGCGGCGAGCAGTATTTCTTCGTCAATGACCGCTTTATCAAAAACAGCTACCTGCACCATGCGGTGAATTCTGCCTATGATGAGCTGATTAGTCGGGACAGCCATCCTTCATACTTTTTGTACATCATGCTTGATCCTGCTGGTATTGATGTAAATATACATCCTACCAAAACAGAGATTAAATTTGCCGAGGAGCGATCTATCTATGCCATTATCCGATCAGCGGTGAAAAATAGCCTGGGCAAGTACAACATTTCACCTTTGCTTGATTTTGATCAGGAGGATGTATTCAACATTGCACCGATGCGCAGTGATGTGGAAATAGGCGCCCCACAAACAAAAGATTTTGATTTCAACCCATTCGATGTCAGCAACCCGAAACCTGTGAGTGCCGGTTCGGGCTTTGGTGGCAACGGAATAAAATCGGCCCGGTTGGCAGGCAATTGGGAAGCATTGTATGATATAGCCCGACGCGATGAACCATCACAACAGGGCTTTACAACACAAAGGTCAAGCAGCGATGGACACGATGACGTGCCTCATACCCAAAGTGTACGTTCGGTGATGCAGCTACACCGCAAGTACATCCTTAGCCAAATCAAATCAGGCTTTGTAATACTTGACCAACAAAGGGCGCACGAACGCATACTTTTTGAAGAAATCACAAGCCGCTTCGACAAGCAAGGGGCCAACAGTCAGCAACTGCTATTTCCTGAAACGGTGCACCTCAATTCCGCTGATGCGGCTCTTGCTATGGAGCTCATGGCTGAGCTGCGCAGTATGGGCTTCACCATCGACAGCCTCGGTGGCAATGATATGGTGGTAAATGGAATACCCTCTGAAGCCCAAGGCCTTCAAGTGCAAAGCCTGGTAGAAAGCATGCTTGATCAAGTGAAAAATAGCAGCCCACAGCCCAACGAAGACCGAAGAGATAAGCTGGCCCGGGGCATGGTGCGCAATGTATCCATCAAAGAAGGCAAAGCATTGCAAGAACTAGAAATGATTGATTTGATCGACAGGCTTTTCGCCTGCGCTCAACCCCAAATTGACCCTTGGGGAAGGCCAACCGTAGTAACCCTCACCCTGGACGAGCTCCAGAAAAAATTCAAAAACCAATGAACCAATTTCGCAGCTCGAGTGCATTCGGCAACATGCCGCTGGTGGTCAAGAACCTTTTGATTATCAATGGACTTTTTTTTCTGGCTACCATATTGTTGGAAGGGCAAGGGCTTAGATTAAGCACCCATCTTGGTGCCTTTTTCTGGGAATCGGAAGGGTTTAGGCCTTGGCAAGTGGTGACGCATATGTTCATGCATGGGGGCATTGCCCATATCTTTTTCAATATGTTCGCTTTATGGATGTTTGGCTCGGCCATTGAGCGGGTGTGGGGACCACAGCGCTTCCTGATTTACTACATGGTTACGGGACTTGGTGCCTATTTTTTGCACTATGCGGTCAATGCCTGGCAAATTCACCAATTGGTACTTGACTTAGGCCCTGAAGCGCGTGCTTTGGTAAAGCGTGAAGGCTTTGAATTATGGCTTGAACAGCGCAATTACCGGGACCCGCAACTTGCCCAACTCAACCGCCTGTTTAACACGCCCGTAGTCGGAGCCTCCGGGGCTGTTTTTGGCATTTTGCTGGCCTTTGGAATGATGTTTCCGAACACCAAGCTCATTATGTTGTTCTTCCCTGTGCCAATCAAAGCGAAATACTTTGTAATTGGCTATGGATTGCTCGAACTTTACTCAGGTATAGCCAACAATCCCGGTGACAATGTGGCACACTTTGCGCACCTTGGCGGTATGGTATTTGGTTTCATCCTGATTAAATATTGGACAAGCCAGAGCAAGCGCCACGATGATTACGATGATTGGGGCGATCGCTACCGGCGCTAATGAGAAGGCATAAAGACACATGACATCGATTACCAACGATATAAAATACGCTTGGAATAAAGGCGATATGACCATCAGGTTGATTTTTATCAACCTCGGGGTATTTCTGTTCCTCACCTTGGTAAGACTCGCGGGCTTTTTCATGCAGTCCTCCTATCTGGGTTTTGCTATGGATTGGTTGTCGGGCACTGCATCTCCCGGGGGTATGCTCGTCAAACCCTGGACACTCATTACCTACATGTTTGTGCACATCGGGTTCTTCCACTTGTTGAGCAACATGATTATTCTGTACTTCTCAGGCCGCCTTTTTGAAGACCTCCTGAATGGCAAGCGCTTGCTCGCAGTATATGTGATGGGAGGTATTGCCGGTTTCTTGCTCTATTTCGCTGCCTACAATCTCTTTCCGGTTTTTGCAGGCATGCAGCAGGGCACCATCCATGGTGCTTCGGCTTCGGTAATTGCCATTCTTGTGGCCATAGCGGCATACACGCCCAATTTGGAGGTCCGCCTTATATTGCTGGGCAATGTAAAGCTGAAGTGGATCGCCATTTTCTTTGTTGCCCTTGACATTCTCTTCCTTGACGGAGGCAATACCGGTGGGCGGCTTGCCCACCTCGGTGGAGCAAGTTTTGGATACGCCTACAGCGCGGCCCTGCGCAACGGCAATGACTGGTCGAAATACTTTTGGGCAGTGGTTAACTTTTTCCGAGACCTCATCAACCCAAAGCCGCGTATGAAGGTGGCCAGCAAGAATGGCAGCTCAACGGCAGGTGGCAAGAGCGCAGGGACGGTGCGCACCGCCTCAAGGAGCACCCGCCGCAATGACGAGGAGCAAGAAAAAATTGATGCCATCCTCGACAAAATTTCCCGCAGCGGGTATGACAGCTTGAGCAAAGCTGAAAAAGAATTCCTCTTTAAAGCAAGCAAGAAGTAGTGCTACGGGCCATACGCTTTCTGGGCAAATCGACCATACTGAGCATAAACGTTGTTGCGGTGGTTTGTTTGTTGTTGGCCTATCTGTCCACACACGTTCACCCCGCACAAGCGCCACTTTTACCCTTTTTCGGCATCAGTTATGGCGGGCTGTTGTTTGTCAATATCGCATTTGTTGTTTTTTGGCTTTTCGCCAAAAGAAGGTTGGCCCTTATTTCCCTGATTGCGTTGGTGCTTGGTGCAAACCATTTTTTTGCATACCTGCAGCTCGTGCCACCCAGCCTGCGTGCAAAGCCCGAAGGTGCACACATCAAAGTACTGTCCCACAACGTACGCCTGTTTGGTTGGTACAACTGGCGCACCAACATTGCCGACCGCGACCACATGTTCAGGCAGTTGGAACTTATCGGTGCCGACGTAATGTGCTTTCAGGAGTTTTTTCACCACAGCGGTGGTCCCGACCAGTTTGAAACCCGGGAAACCCTAAAGCGCGTAACAGGTGCAAATTACCTGCATGATGCCTACACCAGTGTCGTGCACCACCACCAGAAGTACGGCATCGCCATATTGAGCAAGTTTCCCATTGTGAACAAAGGCCGGATTGACTTCGCAGGAGAGCGCAGCAATATTTGCATTTACGTGGACATTGCAGTAGGTGAGGATACCCTACGGGTGTACAATGCCCACGTAGCTTCGATTCGATTTAGCGATAAGAACTATGCCTTTATTGAAGAAATTATGAACCAACCCCGTGAGGGCAACGCGGAGCTCAGCGAAGGCATCAATATATTGGTACGGCTTGCCGATGCCTACCGCAGCAGGGCCGAGCAAACCAACCAAATTCTCGAACACATGGCTTCTTCGCCATTTCCGGTGATCTTTTGCGGCGACCTCAATGACAGTCCAGTATCGTACAGCTACAAGCGCCTTAATGCCAGCCTACGCGATAGCTTTCGCCAAAGCGGCTGGGGCATTGGCAATACCTACATAGGCAAGTTCCCAAGCTTTCGCATCGACTATATATTTCACGACCCAAAACTGCGTTCGAGCAACTACGTAACGCACAGCGAGGAAATTAGTGACCATCATGCTATCAGCGCGTTGATTTACCTCCCTGAGAAGACGGACATCCTATAACAAGCCGTTTTGCTACATTTATGCTTCAAGACCCGAAAATCTGGTCCACTTGTGAGAACCTACACCAACATGCGCTTCCGCAAAAATGCCTTGGGCTTACTCTGCGCCCTGCTTATAAGCAGTGGATCAGCACAGGACACGAGCAGCTCACCATATCCCAATGCCTTGGACAGCAGCCGTACGCAAATATTTCTGCTGCCTGGTTTTGGTCTTGGCCGGGCCACATTCCGCGATCAAGCCACCTCCCCGCTCTTCTATACCGGCGAGGCACTGATCGGAAGCCTCGCTTTTGCGTTTGAAGCACTCCGTTGGGAACTCCAAATTGTTGGTGATGTGGCCCTTGCAAGATTGCTCTCAGAAACACCCGAAAGCAACTTCTTTCAATCACAAACCAGCGCTGAACTTTTTCATGGCAACTTTGAGGCCATTTACCTGCGCCGGGTAAAGCCAGGGGCTTACGCCAAAATGGATTACAAGCTTGGCGGCGGCTTACAAGTATCGACCAATGCCCGCAATACACCGGCCTTGCTCAACAACAGCCTGGGCCTCGAAGGCTTCGCACATCTATTGCTTGCAGCCAAAGCCACCCGCGACATTTCCCGAAAGGAGACCACCTCGTGGAAAATATGGTTCATGAGGCTAAAATTCAAACCTGTACAGCAGCGGATCAGCTTTCAAATACAGGGGGGAATGGTCAACGCCAATTACCGGCCTGGATATGCATTTAGCAACCTGCCCGAAATTGACGGGCGGCCAGGCGGACTGGGTTGGCAGCTCAACGACCACCAGCTCAGCTTCAATGGCTGGCGTATCGGCACGCGGCTGGCTTACACGCGCTTCAGCAAGCGGGGCAATGGCCACCGGCTCAGCTACCACTGGGATGCCCTGCATGCTCCTGGCCAGTTTGAACCATTCGACATGGCCATCCACAGGTTACAGTACACCCTCATATTCAACTTGCGATGAAAAAGTGGCCTTTACCATACTTCAGAGTTTTGATGGTTTGTACCTTGTTGACGACTGTCAGCTCTTGTGAAAAATTACTCTTTGAAGATGACCTTGGCAGCATAGACCCACTCACCAACTTTGACCACCTGTGGAATGAGGTGGATGCCAAGTACAGCTACTTCGGGCTCAAAGGAATTGATTGGGATGAAGTGCGCACAGTGTACCGCCCCCTTATCAACTCCGGTATGCACGATGAAGAACTTTTTGAAGTCCTGGCTGCCATGCTCAATGAGCTTCGTGATGACCACGTGAACCTCAGCGCACCTTTCAACACATCGCGGTACAACATAGCCCTGCGTAATCCGCCCAATTACCTCGCGCGCACGGTAGAGGAGCACTACATTCCAAATGGAAGCCTCACCGGCGGCTTTTTTCACGACCTGCTGCATGGTGGTGAGGTGGGCTACATTCGGTATGACAGCTTTACGCGTACCGTAGCGCGCGCGCATATGGACTATATGCTGCTGCGCTTCCGCAACACCAAAGGCATAGTGCTTGACCTGCGCGAAAATGGTGGAGGAGCCCTCATCAATGTACCCGCTATACTCGAGCACTTTACCAACGAGCGCAGGCTGGTTGGTTTTTCAAAAACACGCAACGGTCCCGGCCGCAACGACTTCAGTGAACCCGCTCCCTTTCACATCAACCCGAGTGCGGGGCTGCGCTACCTCCGGCCTGTGGTGGTCCTCACCGACCGCGGTTCATACAGCGCCACCACGTTTTTTGCCTTGGCGGCAAAATCCTTTCCAAACGTAGTGCTTATGGGCGATACCACCGGCGGTGGGGGCGGCTTACCCAACGGAGGTCAACTGCCCAATGGCTGGCGCTACCGCTTCAGCATTACACAGCTGCTCGACCCTGACTTCAACAATTTTGCGGAAAGCGGTGTACCCCCACATGTCACAGCAGCATTCGACTGGAATGACCTTACACGCGATGAAATTATTGATGCGGCAGTCGCCTTGATCGTGCAGTGACAGCGCCGTGGAAAACCCTAAGCCCACTCCACACCCTTGCGCAGCCAGGCCAGCGTATCAGCCTCAGGGCTCCCAGCGGCTGGTTCGTGCATATACTCCCATGCAGCCAATGAAGGCAAACTCATCAGTATACTCTCGACCCTGCCATTGCCGAAAAGGCCAAAACGGGTTCCGCGGTCATAAACCAGGTTAAACTCTACATAACGGCCACGGCGTAAAAGTTGCCAGCGTTTTTGCTCCTCATCGAAGGGCTTGTCTCTATTTTCGGAGATCAATACGGTGTAAACCTCAGCAAAGAGATGGCCTACTGCAATTGAGAAATCGAGAAAAACAGCCTTGTTGTGCTGCCCGTTGGCGCGCAGGTGGTCGTAAAATATGCCTCCTATTCCCCGGGTTTCATTGCGGTGGGGGTTGAAGAAGTAATCATCCGCCCAGGGCTTGAACTTGCTGTACCATTCCCGATCATAGCGATCGCACAGGGCTTTTACCTTTTCGTGAAAAAAGTGCGCCTGTGTGGGTACCACATAGTGTGGAGTAAGGTCAATTCCTCCACCAAACCAATATACGCCCGCATCCGTTTCGAAATACCTCACATTCATGTGGATGATGGGCACATGTGGATTGTGCGGATGCATGACTATGCTTACCCCGGTGGCAAAAAAAGGACCCTGATCAACGCCAAGACTTCCGGCCATTTCTTTGGTGAGGATACCTTCCACAGCACTGAAGTTTACACCTGCCTTTTCCAGTGCATCACCGTGCTGCAAGATGCGGGTCAGTCCACCACCCCCACCCTTGTGACGCCATGCGTCGCGGCCAAAGCTGGCACCACCATCGCATGCGGCAATGCTTTCGCAAATATGGCTTTGCAAGACCCGGAAGGCCTCAGCAATGCTGGATTTGTCAGGTAAAGGTGCTCCCATGCCTAGTTGATCCGCTTGATGCGGTAATTGTCGTACTCTACCATGAGCACACTTTTATTCTCGAAATCGACACCATTGCTGGTTTTCCCAAAGCGGTAGCTCCCCATGGCCCCTTCGGCCGAGATGACATCGGTCTTATCAATAAAGGAGGGGCCATTGTTGAGCAAAGCCATACCGAAAAACATGGTAAGGTCATAACCTTGAAAGCCATAGCCACGGCCGCCGGGCTCAGTGTTGTAGGCTTCACGGTATTTTTCCAAGAAGGTTATTAAGTGATCATTGCTGTAGTCGAGGTGATTGGGCACCACCAAACGCAAGTTAAATCGGTTTTTGTATTCCGCATCGATGTTGTCGAACCGCACCCATTGGTCGAGCCCATAGAGCTGAATGCGGTAACCCTGACGTTGAAATGGCAACAGCCGCATCACAAAATCGCTCACAAATGCAGGATCATTGCTAGGCACTACCAGCACATTGAGTGTGTCTTTCCGCAAAAATCTTTCAACCTGTTCAGAAGAAATATTTCGTTTGGTAATGGAAAGAAGAGAATCGCGTTGATGGTTCGGAAAATTGGCCAGGGCAGCGTTGTAATGTTGCTTAAACAGCTTGCGCTCTGGCCAATCTTTTGGGCTTTCACTGCTTACCATGAGCACATTGTGTTTCGTGTGCTGGATTGCTACAAAGTTGGCCAAATACTTGAGCATAGTTTCGCGCGAGGCTGTAGCCCTGAAAAAGTAAGGATTTTCAGAAAAAATCTGGTTGCTGAAATTGTTCGGTGAAACGAGGTAAATGTGATTCTTTTTGGCATGTTCACTCACCACTCCCAAGCTTCCTCGATGCATTGGGCCGATAATAAGGTGTGCCTCTTGCAGGGCGGGAGTACGGAGGGCTTCCCGGGCGGCCACGAGGTCATCACCCAAGTCAACAACGCTCACATCCGCATTGAATCCACGAGCGGCGAGGCTATCGAGTGCTATGCGTGCCCCCCGATAAAAATCAAGGGCAATCTCTGTGAGCATACCCAGTGGACTGCCTGGCATTAGGGACTTCGCCAAGGAATCATTTTGCTGCAGCTCGAAGGGCAGCATCAATACGATGTTGTAAGGCTTGCCCCGTTCCCAGGTGGTGTGACGTATTTCACCGGGTGTAGCAGGCGTTGTAATTTCGAGAAATTCTTCTTTGTATTTGGGTATGGTGAGCCAAGCGTCGACAGGTAGCCCATCGCGGTACTGGGGATTGGCGGAAAACAAGGAGTCGGTACTGATGCCGTACTGCTTTGATATGCTGTATACAGTTTCGCCCGGCATCACCTGATGCACGTAGAAGCTGTCATTGCGGGCGGGTTCGAGGTATTTTTCCTTGGCTGTAGTGCTGAGTTGAACCGGAATGGTGAGCACCATACCAGTACTGAGGGAGCCCACAGCATCGGGATTGAGGGCAGTTATATCC
Organism: Cryomorphaceae bacterium; assembly: GCA_036751905.1. Taxonomy (GTDB): domain Bacteria; phylum Bacteroidota; class Bacteroidia; order Flavobacteriales_D; family Cryomorphaceae; genus T3Sed10-241. The sequence continues at coordinate 18,533 of DAIOTP010000009.1, read as the reverse complement.
TTCACGGTGAGGCCATAGAGGCGGGAAATACTGAAAAGCGTTTCCTTTCGCTGTACGGTATGGAGTAAAAATTCACCATCTGTGCGCACGTCGCTGCGCCGGGCCTCTCGCTTGTTGATGGCGCTCATGGGTATAAGCAACTCCTGCCCAATACCCAGGTTGACATCAGCGCCAGGATTGGCTGCTTTTATAGCCTGAATGTCGGCACTGTAGGCCTTTGATATTGCAAAAAGGGTATTGCCCGGTGCAACGGTATGTACAAGATAATCCTGCCCATCGATGCGTCTTTGCTCGGGCTCTTGTGCCGAAAGAAGTTGTGGCAAGACCAAGAAGGCCACAAGCAACAGGCAGGTATTGAAGAACTTATTTATTCCCATTCTATGGTGGCTGGGGGTTTAGAACTGATGTCGTAAACCACACGGTTTACTCCTTTTACCTTGTTGATGATGTCGTTGCTGATTTTTGAAAGCAAGGCATAGGGCAGGTGGCACCAATCGGCCGTCATGCCATCGGTGCTGGTCACTGCGCGCAGGGCCACGGCCTTTTCGTAAGTGCGCTCATCGCCCATTACGCCTACACTCTGTACCGGTAGCAGGATGGCGCCTGCCTGCCACACATTGTCGTATTCTTGTGCTTTCTTCAAGTTGTCGATAAAGATACGGTCTACATCTTGCAACAACCGTACCTTTTCGGCGGTAACCTCACCAAGTATTCGGATGGCTAGGCCCGGGCCGGGAAATGGGTGGCGTCCCAGTATGGATTCAGGAATGCCCAATTCACGGCCTACCCTGCGCACCTCATCTTTAAACAGTGCGCGCAAAGGTTCAATCACCTTCAACTTCATGAAGTCGGGGAGGCCGCCCACATTGTGGTGGCTTTTGATTGTGGCAGAAGGTCCGTTTACGGAAACGGATTCAATGACGTCGGGATAAATGGTACCTTGAGCCAGCCATTTGACGTCGCGTACTTCGTGGGCGGCATCGTCAAACACTTCGATGAATACCCGACCAATGGCTTTGCGCTTTGATTCAGGATCACTGATTCCATGCAGTGCATCATAAAAACGTTGGCTTGCTTCAACACCGCACACATTGAGCCCCATATCTTCGTAGCTGTGGAGGACTTCTTCATATTCGTTTTTGCGCAGCAAGCCGTTGTCCACAAATATGCAATAAAGGTTAGCTCCAATAGCGTTGTGCAACAACATGGCTGCCACAGAACTGTCAACCCCGCCGCTGAGGCCGAGCACTACACGGTCATTCCCAATTTGGGCACGCAGGTCAGCCACAGTCATGTCAACAAAGCTTGATGGCGTCCAGTGCTGATGGCATCCGCATATATCGACGACAAAATTCTTTAGCAAAGTCATACCATCGGTACTGTGATATACTTCAGGATGGAACTGGATGCCATATGTTTGCTCGCCTTCTATTTCATAGCCAGCAACTTTCACATCACTTGTGCTTGCAACGATGCGTGAGCCTTCCGGCAAACTTACAATGGTATCACCATGGCTCATCCACACCTGTGATCCCTCAGGAATGTTCATCAGAAGGGGGCATGCATCGTGGACAAAGTGCAGATTGGCCCTCCCATACTCCCGATGGTCACTACGGCGTACTTCACCACCGTGTAGGGTGTGGGCCATGAGTTGAGCTCCGTAACACACTGCGAGGAGGGGCATTTTTTGCCGAAAGGCCAAGGCTTCAGCACCTGGAGCCTCGGCGTCGTGTACACTAAATGGACTTCCCGACAAAATAATACCTTTGATATGAGGTCCCAATTCAGGAATGTGGTGGTAGGGATGGATTTCACAATACACATTGAGCTCTCTTACACGGCGGGCTATAAGTTGCGTATACTGAGATCCATAGTCCAAAATAAGGATGGTTTCTTGCATAAGTGCAAAGATAATGTGACAATACAAAAGCCCTACCATTGCCGGTCATTGTTTCAAAGGCTTTATCAACAATGATTTTGAGCAGAGTTATTCGATAAAAACAGATTTGTAATCATTAATACTTATATTTCGATCGACGAAAAAGATTTTGGAGCGGTTAAATCAAAAATAAATTTGGAAATCAGAGACATATCTATTACGATTGTTCCGTACAGCGAGACAACAAAGGAAAAACTTGCGGCTTGTTGCGCACAAGTCGACGCGAATACTGCATGCCTGCTTATATCCAGAAATGCGATCGATGAACTGCCCATGCAATTCAACGAAGCATGGAGTTTGTATTTCGTTGAAAGTGATATATTTTCACCCCTTCCAGGCACCATATATATCGCAGCAAAGGGTTTCTATTGCATCACAGACGGCGACACCATATTCGCGATGTCAGCAAATAGCGCCGTGTCGGATCAAACGGTAGAATTGGCAAGGCAAAATATCGATTTCGAAAGAATAAAGGCGCTTTTTGAAAACTCAGAGGAAGGCCTCTGCATTTTATCGCCCCAAGGTAAAGCGATATTTGTTTCGTCGTCAGTAGAACGCATACTGGGCTACACGCTTTCGGATTTAGAGCCTTTGCGTCTGGACGACTTGGTGCATGTAGAGGATAAACATGTGGTAAACAAAGTACTCACTGAAGCGATGAACTTGCCAGGAGTAAAAATTGACGGCGGGGTGGTGCGTATGCTGCACAAGAATGGCGAATGGCGCTACTGTGAAGCGAGTATCACCAACATGCTGCATGACCCTGCAATTCAAGGAATCATCGACGGCTTCAGAGATGTTACTGTGCGCGTTTTGGCCGAGAGAGAACTGCTGTTCATGCGCAATAAGCTCAGTGCATTGATGGAAAACAGTCCCGATGCGATATGGAGCATGGACACCAATTTTTTATTGCAAACGGCCAATGCCAATTTTATCCGTTCAGCCCAGGAATGGTTGGGAAGAGAAGTAGGCGAAGGGGACAGCTTGACAACCTTATTTTATTCCATGCCAGCTGAAACGGGTTTTTGGAAAAACAAATTTGAAGCAGTAAAAAGAGGAGAGGTCCAAGAATTCGAATTAAAAACAATAGATATCAAAAGCGGTGAAGATGTATGGATTCAAGCACGGCTCAACCCAATCATGAGCCATGGCAAGGTAATGGCGATAGCCGGCTACATACACGATGTGACTGCCTATGTAACAAAAAGCGAAATGCTGAAGGATGCAATTGCCAATCTAAAACACGCTCAGGACATTGCCAATCTGGGCTATTGGGGTGTAAGCCTTGATTCCAAAAAAGCCTACTGGAGTGAAGGCATTTACAAAGTCCTTGAGTTGGATCAAGAAATTGAAAATCTCTCCTTCGAATCAAGTCTGGAATTTGTACATCCTGATGATAAGGATGACTACAGGAAAGCGGTTGAAAATGCTTTGGCTGAGAAAAGTAAAGTCGATATAACCCACAGGGCGATTACTGCAAAAGGAAACATAAAGTGGTTGCGGCACATCGGCGAAATAAGCACCGATGAGCAGGGAAGAGCACTGCTCCTGCGGGGTTCCAGCCAGGATATTACGCACCAGAAAAAGGTTGAAAATACGCTTGAAGAGCGCAATGCATTTATAGAAAAAATTATTGAAGAACTGCCCATTGGGGTAGCAATCAACAACACAAAGACGGGCGAAACCCTTTATGTAAATCCCAATTTCTCCAAAATATATGGATGGCCAGCCAAGGACTTGACCAATGTGGAAGGCTTTTTCCGAAACGTGTACCCCGACCCTGAATTTCGTCAAAATATACGCAAACGAATTATGGCCGACATAGCAAGCGGCGACGCAAAGCGTATGCAATGGAGAGATATTCCCATAAAAACGCAAAACGGGGAACTGCGCTATGTGTATGCAGTCAATATCCCTCTTCCCGAACAGGATACCATGATTTCTACAGTTCAGAATGTGACTGATGTGGTCTTACACAGAAAGGCGCTTATTGAGAGCAACCAGAATTACGCGTATGCGTGCAAAGCAAGTTTTGACGCGTTGTGGGATTTGGACATTGAGGCGCAGCTCATACGCTGGGGTGAAGGATTTACAACACATTTTGGCCATAAAACAGACAGCGGCAAAACCAGTTTGGATTATTGGGCGAAGCTGGTACATCCCGAAGACAGATTGTCAACCAACAAGAGTTTTAACAAAGCAATACAGGATTACCGCCAACACATTTGGAAAGAAGAGTATCGAATGCTTCGAAGCGACGGGAGCTATGCCTATGTGATCGACCGCGGTTACATACTCAGAGATGATAATAAAAAAGCCACGCGGATGATAGGTGCCATCCAAGACATGAGCACCAAAAAAATTGAAGAAGAAAACCTGCGCTTGCGTGAATCGGCAATGAACAATGCTTCGGAAGCCATTATTATCGGTAAATTTTTGGGCACAGATCACGCCGCAGATAAAGTCGTATTCGCCAATAAAGCTTGCCTCCATATGCTCAATCTTACTTCTGAACAGATCATTGGCAAGAATTCAGAACTCATATTTAGTGGAGATCCAAATCGTGAAACACTCGAACATTACCGCAATTCAAGACAAAACGCATCAAAAAGCGAGCAAGAATTAAAAATAACACTGCAAAACGGGCATGTGAAGTGGCTTAATATTTCCTTATCCTTTGTGCCCAATCCTGACTCCAGATGTACGCATTTTATTTGTATTCTACGGGATGTAACTGACCGGGTGAATTATGTACAATTGCTGCAAGAACAGAATAAGCGCCTGAAGGACATCGCATTTACACAGTCACATGTGGTGCGTGCGCCACTGGCAAGGCTCATGGGTGCTGTAGAGCTCATTGGCAATATGAATGTCGCAGATGAGGAATATACACAAATTCTCTCAAGCGTTCAACTTTCGGCCAGAGAGCTCGATACCATCGTGAGGGCCATTGTGAAGAAAACTGAACATAACAGCAATAATCAGTCAAATTAAGGCCGCATCACACGGAGTAAGTACCACTGATAAACTGTGTTTGCCAAAATAACTTGAAATAGTACATTTGAGCGATTATCCAAAGACAAATCACACACACTACTATGACCCGCTTACTTACAGGCACCATTTTATTTCTAACGCTCTTTAGCGCCTGCACCTCAGACAAAAATTCAGAAGAACTCGAAGCGCTGCGGCTTGAAAATGAAAAGCTTCAGGCGGAATTGGTCAAAAAGGACTCATCGCTTTACGTGTTTGAAGAAAGCTTCACCGCTATACAACGCAACCTCGCACTGATCAGCGAAAGAGAAATATCCATTCAGCTGCGCTCAGGCGAACTCCAATTAAATCCTGACAACCGGGATGAAATTACCAAAGATATCCAAGCCATCAATAACTTGCTTGCTGACAACAAAAAAACAATTGCGCGGCTTAGCAAACAGGTCAACCAATACGGCAGCGATATGGCCGGTTTCAAAAAGCTGATGGGCCAACTTGAAGCCGACATCCGCTCCAAAGAGGAACAGGTGAAGTACATGAAAGAGAATTTGACAGCCGCCAACTTCACCATCGATATCCTCAATGAAATGCTCGATTCAGCAGAATTCAGAAATGAAGTGCAAAACAGCCTATTGAGAATTACTGTCGACGAATTGTACACAGCTTACTATGCCTTGGGCAGCTACAAAGAATTACAGCGCAATGATGTATTGATTAAAGAAGGAAGTATTGTGGGCATAGCAGGCAGCAAGAAATTAAAGCCTGATTTCAACAAAGATTATTTTGAAAAAATCAGCATTCTAGAAAATCGAACAATTCCCCTCAACAGCAAAAAAGTAGAGGTCATTACCAACCACCCTACCGCATCCTACGAAATAACGGGAGAAACGGAGAAAACGCTCAAAATTTTGGATACGGAAAGGTTTTGGGCAGCATCTAAGTTTCTGGTTATCGTTACGGACTAAAGGCAGCTTATCACTTAGGATATGGAAGACTCCTTATTCAAGAAAGAATAAAAAAAGAGCATAATCCAGTCTACGGGGCTTTGAGAATACAAGCATGGGGCACTGTTTGAATTGGCTTAACACCAATAAAACTGAAAATATACGTACATTTGAGAATTCATTTTTGCAATGACAGCGTGGTTCCTCAATTGATCAACTTACTCAAAGAAATTTCGACCTTATGAAAAAAGCGTTACTCTGTTGCGCTATCGCGTTTACCTTATCATCACAGCTTATTGCCCAGGAAGGCCACGTTCACGGCCCATGGTGTGCCTCTGACCAAGTCATGGGCTCACTCATAGAAAAGCATCCAGAAATTCTTGAAATTCAGGAGAATTACAGGGAGGAAATCCAAGCCCTCATGCAGGAAAGAGATGACGACACGGAAATTTTCACCATCCCTGTGGTATTCCATGTAGTGCATGACCAAGGGCCGGAAAATGTAAGCGACGCACAAATTTTCAGGGCAATGCAAATCCTCAATGAGGACTTTCGAAAACTCAACGCCGACAGCATTGATGTAATTCCTGAATTCAGAGAGATACACAAGGACTCCCGAATTCAGTTCAAATTGGCCAACAAAGCCCCTGATGGATCTTGCACTAATGGAATCAACAGGATCCGCAGCTCCAATACAGATGATGTTAATCACAGTTCTAAAATTGTACGATGGCCAAGGCATTTTTACCTGAATATTTGGGTTGTTCGTTCCATAGGAGGTAACCTATCAGGCAACACCTTAGGCTACGCTACCCCGCCTCCGGGTGTTGACCCGTTTTTTTCGTCGGGTATAGATGGAGTTGTGGTATTGCACAGTGCACTTGCTGACATTGGTACGGCAAACCCTGAATGGTTGAGAACGCTCACCCATGAATGCGGTCATATTCTGAACCAAGCCCACACCTGGACTCCAAATGGGGCCTTCCCCCCTGTTCTTCCAGGTCAAATGTGCGGAGATGATGGGATTGAGGATACCCCCATTTCGATTGGATACTTTGGATGCCCAACTCCCGAGCAGGCCACAGTATGCACGCCTGGAGTCGTAGAGAATTATCAGAATTACATGGATTACGCCAATTGTACCGTTATGTTCACAGCTGGGCAAATCAGCAGCATGCGTGCTACTTTGCGCTCACCTGTGGCAGGCAGGAGTGTATTGGTAAGTCCTTTGGCCCATTCTGTTTCTGGTATCGACCAGGCCGAACCAACTGTTTGCTCACCCCGCGTTGACTTTTATGCCAACCGCTTTTACGCCTGCGTAGGACAAGAAGTACGCTTTACTGCAAATGTTCAAGATGCTACTGCCGAGAATTTTTCATGGTCTTTTCCGGGGGGCAATGCCTCGTCTACCAACGAGTCCACAACTCTGGTGAGCTATGATTCTCCCGGCTGGAAAACTGTAACACTCACGGCTGGCAACGGTTCGGGATCAGATACAAAGACGAATGAATTTGCCCTATATGTATACGAAACAGAAGGTGCGGAATTCGGTGATCTATTTCAGGAAAACTTTACGGATGGCGTAGTACCTGAGCATTGGACTATCAGCCCTCCTCGAGAAAATGAATTGCTCAATGGAATAAATTGGGAATGGTCGCCTGTAGGGTGTCTTGACCCAGGAAGCCTCAAGCTGAACTTGTTTGATCAACCCAACACAGAGTCATACAGGTTTGTAACACCAAAAGTGGACCTGCAAGGCCGCGTTGGTGATATTATTTCATTCAAATATGCATACTCAACCCAAGGAAATCCTGCCGATAGCGAAGTAACATTAACGGTACGCAGCACACGCAATTGCGGACTTACAGGTATCGAAAGATTGGTATTGAGCGGGCCATCGCAAGTCCTAACCGGGGGCATAACTCCTGCCTCAAACTTTGCACCCAACCTCAGCGCTTCCCTCTGGCGCACTGCCTCTTTTGAATTGGTGCCTGGCATTGCCTTTGGTGATATACAATTTGAGTTTATTGTCGAAGGTGACTTCCAAGCCAACAATTTTTATATTGACAACTTCACCATTTCCTCAGGTCTTGTGTCCACTGAGGATATCAATCCTTTAAGCGCTTCAAGGCTGTACCCTAACCCCGCCGCGGGAGAAGCCAATCTCGAAATCACGCTCAACAAATCCGAACGGGTAAGTGTGCGCATATTCGACATTTCCGGAAAGCAAGTGATGCATATGGCAGAGCGTCAAATGCCAGGTGGTACTTCAACCCTACCTATCCAAACTGGGAACCTTTCAGCAGGTATTTACACAGTACAAGTGCTATCAGGCAATTACAGAAACAGTATGAAGCTTGTGGTGCAACCATAAGCGCTTTATTATTTTTCTAAATAAGAAGCGGTCTTCAGTGACCGCTTTTTTTTTACCCCAATATGTCCCTATTTTTAGCACATGAAAATATTGATGGTGTGCCTCGGCAATATCTGCAGAAGTCCTATGGCCGAGGGGCTGATGCGCGATTTGGCCGCGGAGGTGAATTTCCATGTTGAGATTGACTCGGCAGGGACAGGCAACTACCACATTGGCGAAGCACCCGATAACCGAGCTGTTGATACCATGAGGGCCCACGGACATGATATTACGGCGCTGCGCGCCAGGCAATTCAGCAAAAGTGACTTTGCCGCCTTCGACGTGATATTTGTGATGGACCACAGCAATTTGCAAAATGTACTGAAACTTGCAAGCAGCGATGAAGAACGCGGCAAAGTAAAGATGTTCCTTACGGCTCCTGACATGCCAAAACAACACCGCGAAGTACCCGATCCCTACTTTGGAGGTGCCCAAGGCTTTGAAGATGTATACCATTTGATTGCCCTGGCATGCCGCAACTGGCTTATGCTCTGGAAAAATGAAAGACTCTAAAGGAAAATTACACCTCCTCCCCACCCTGCTGGCAGACGGAGAACAACCCGAAGCGGTCATTCCTGCGGGCGCACTTGAAACGACGCGGCATCTTCGCCACTTCATTGTGGAAAATGAACGAAGCGCAAGGCGTTACCTCAAGTTGGTCCAAACAGTTCACCCTATTGCTGAAATTGAACTGCAGCTGCTCGATAAGCGCAGCCTGCCCGAAGAAGTAGAGAAAATATGCTCTTTCCTTTTCGAAGGTCATGATGTAGGACTGATGAGCGAAGCCGGAATGCCTGGCATTGCTGATCCCGGTGCCCTTGCTGTGCACCATTGCCATCAACACGGCATTGAGGTGGTACCGTATGCAGGTCCATCATCCATCATCATGGCGCTGATCGCATCAGGATTTAATGGACAGCAATTCATCTTCCATGGCTATCTGCCCATTGACTCCGCGGCGGCAGTGGTACAGGTCAAGCGCATGGAGAAAGATGTTATGGGCTCAGGCTACAGCCAAATTTTTATGGAAACCCCGTTCAGAAATGAAAAGTTACTTGAGGTACTCCTCAAGACATGCCATCCTTTTACTGATCTCTGTATCGCTTGCAACCTTACCGCTGAGCATGGATTTGTGAAAAGCATGTCAATAGAGCAGTGGAAAAAAAATAAACCCAAACTGCACAAACTACCTACCATCTTCATCATTGGTAAGGGACAGGGCAATAATGACAGGACGCGCCGTGTGCTATCCTAAATTTCAAAGGCTGTAACAGCTTTCCACAAAAAGCGTATGGGGTAAACAACCCGTTCAAGCGTGTAAGCTTCAACACTTGTACCTCATACATCTATGGATAGCATCAGCAAACGACTACTCGGAGGAAGAATTATTGAGCCGGAACCGACCCAAACCTATGACACGAGTGCAATTGCTGCCCGCGCTTCAATGGCTGCCAACCCTCAAGACGAAGCGGCAGCCTATATGGCTACCCACCATCCTGATCCTTTTTTAAGGCTCACTTCCGATGGGCAATTGGCTTATACCAACGAAAGGGCCAAAGCGATATTCGGGCCTATGTCGCTGGAAGAAAAAGGACTGGAACTTTACAGGTTGGGCGTTTTTGTGCAAAAGGTGCTCTCCTATGGCGAACCACTGAAAATACAATACCATATTGATAATTCCGACTACCGCGTTATTGTGAGGCCAGTCACAGGGCTTCCTGCGGCCGACTTTCACTTTACAGAGATATCGGAGAGTGTAAAAATCAAAAACTACTTTGAGGTGCAGGCTGCCTTTGCTGAGGCTCTGCTCAAAGCCGATACTGTCCACGATGTGGTTTGGACCATCGTAAAGGAAGCGGTAGTACGACTTGGTTACGAGGACTGTGTAGTATACTTGTTGGATGAAGATGGAGTAACCCTCACCCAGAAAGCCGCCCATGGCCCCAAAAACCCCCGTGATACGCACGTTTCTAATCCAATTACGCTCAAAGTTGGTCAGGGTATAGCTGGCAGTGTGGCAGCCTCGATGCAGGGTGAAGTCGTCAATGACACGTCCAAAGATCCACGTTACATTGTCGACGATCAGAGCCGATTGTCAGAGATTGCTGTGCCCATCATGGACGGCGAAAAACTGATTGGTGTGATCGATTCAGAACACAGGCACCGCAACTTTTACACCAATGAGGACTTGAGTATACTCAATGCCATCGCATCCATGGTATCGACGAAAATTCAACGCATCAGCAGCCTTGAATCGATAAAAGCCGCTGAAAGCAAAACACGCAGTTTGATCGATCATGCTTTTGGGGGCATTTATACCTTGAGAGGCAAGCGCTTTGAAATGGTAAACCGTGTATTCAAAGAAATTACCGGTTATACAGAAAGAGAACTCACAGCAGAGGATTTCGACATGAAAAACTTGATATTTCAAGTTGAAGATCAAGGACAAGCGGCAATCGAAGCAAGGGCCAAGGGCGATACCGAAAGAAAGTCATACCAGCTTGATGTAAAAACAAAAAGCGGTAACATAAAGCGGCTTGCCATCAACACTGTCATTTTACAAGATGAAAAAGGGCCCTATACGCTCGGCATTGCTTTAGACATTACCCGCGCGCTCAATTCAGAGCGCCTGCTCAAAGAAGTCAATGAAGAACTCTGTGCACGCAATGCAGAATTGCGGCAGTTTGCACACTTGGCTTCACACAATCTTCGCGCTCCGGTGAGCAATTTAATGGGTTTACTCAACATTCTTGATCCAGAGGAACTCGGTGCGCAAAACCAGGAAGTATTGATTGGATTCAGGCAGGCCACAGATCTCTTGAACGCTACACTTGATGAAATGCATGATGTTTTGAATGCCAAAGCGGGCGAGGAACACAACCTAATCGATATTTCTCTGGTAGAAATGCTTGAAACAGTTAAAAACGATTTAGCGCCGAACTTGACCCAATGCGGAATTGAAATCTCGGCGAATTTTGAAATTCAAGCAATAAAATACCTTCACTATCATGTATACAACATTTTCGAAACGCTCATCGCGAATGCAATACAGTATCGCAATCCCAAAATCACTCCAATTTTAAAGATCACAACGCGCAGAACAAGTAAGGGTATTGTTTTTTCATTTCAGGACAATGGTATGGGAATAGATCTTGACAATTTTGGTTCCGAGCTTTTCAAGCCCAATACCCGCTTGCACAAGGAGGAAAGTGGGAAAGGTATGGGCTTGCACAATTTGCGGAAGCAGCTCATGGGCATGGGAGGCGACATTACCGCCGAAAGCCAACCGGGAAAGGGCAGTACATTTCATGTATTGCTCAAAACCTTGTAATTCAAATCACGTATTGTCATAGAGTATTGATGCAATTAAAACAGCCCTTGCTCTAAACTAAAGGAACATTGGTCTAAAAAAACTTCTCTGAAGTAGTTGATAACTAAATAATTCTCATTTTTGTGCCGGATGGAAACCTTGATAGAAACCAAATCGATGAATGTACTTTTGATTGACGATGATGCCACTTTTCGATTCATCGCCAAGACTGTGAGCGCCAAAAATGGTAATGTGAATATTGTAAACGAAGCAGTGAACGGCCTCCAAGCGCTTCAGATTATAAAAGAAAGCTTGAATAAAAATGAGAAAGTACCTGATATGATATTGCTTGACCTCAATATGCCAGTGATGGATGGATGGGAATTTTTGGATGCCTTGCCTGAGATTGCAAATGGCAAAACAATGAATTTGCCTATTGTTATCATGAGCTCTAGCATCAATGTGCAGGACAAAGAAAAATCATACCATTACCCCAACGTAGTGGCCATGTACACCAAGCCAATTACTTCAGCTCAATTGGACGAAATAAGGAGGCTACTTATTTCCTAAATGGCCTGTCACCAAAGGCTACAAAGAGGAGGCTTTTTCAAAGCTTTTGTCAACCTGTCACTAAATTCACGTCTGTCCACTTCCTGAGCTCCCATACTGAGCAAGTGCGCTGAAGTAACTTGGCAATCAATGAGCTCGTATCCGCAAGTATGCAATCTGGTACAGGCATGTATCAATGCATACTTACTGGCATTGCTCACTTTGCTAAACATGCTTTCGCCAAAAAACACCGATCCCATCGCTACTCCATACAGGCCGCCAACCAGCACTGCATCTGCCCAAACTTCAACACTGTGTGCATGTCCGAGTTGATGCAATTCGCTGTAAGCATTGATCATGGAAGGAGTAATCCACGTTTCAGCCTGAAGAGAGCGAACTACTGATGCGCAGCAACTGATTACCGATTCAAAAGCTTCGTTATAGGTCACTGTGAAATGCCCTTGGCGGATCATGCTGCTCATACTTTTTGACACTTTCACATCCGCTGGAAGCAAAATACAACGCGGAGAAGGACTCCACCACAAAATGGGATCGCCATGCCCAAACCAGGGAAAGATGCCTTTGCTGTAAGCCTCTAGAAGCCATTCGGGTGTAAGCCGTCCTCCATATGCGAGCAAGCCAGCCCCATTGGCTTCACTTGAATCAGGAAAACCGACCTTGCTGTAAGGTGAAAGATAAGGCAGCATGAGACCAAATAAAAAAAGCCCTTTCGGGCTGTATATGAGTAAAAAATCAATTCTAAGAAAAGCAAAACACCATCATCACGTCATTGAGAGGCAATAGACTTTGCGGATGATGCTTGCCGATATCAAAAGTAAAACAAGCCTACCAGATAACAAGGCGTCTGAAAAAAAAAATTGTTAAGGGACTTAAAATTGATCTTTGAGCAGAAATTGATCAATAAATTCACGGACACAACCCTCGCCTCCCCGTTTTTGCAGTACTACCTTTGCAGCGCGTTTAGCAGCGTACACCGCATCAGCAGGGCATGCACTCAGTCCGCATCGTTTGAGCAAGGCAATGTCATTGACATCATCCCCTATATAGGCCACTTGTTCAAACCCCAATCCGGCAGTGTACAACCAGCCTTCAAGCACCTCTTCTTTAGGCGTTTTGCCCACATACACCTGCTGAATACCCAGCAATGCAGCCCGGTGCTTTACAACCTCACTGCGCAAAGATGCGCTGATGATTCCAACCTCTACACCACTGGCAATGAGCCTTGTGATACCCATACCATCTTTGACATTGAACTGTTTGAATTCCTCCCCACTTCCGGAATACAGCAAGCCCCCATTGGTCATCACACCATCTACATCAAGCACCAACATGCGCAAATCAAGCGATTTCAAGAGCTCATTTTTTCTTTCAAGATCAATCGTACTGAGTATTTCAAAGGGTACTCCCAGCTGATCGACTAGCTCGATGAGCTCATCAGGATTGAGGGATAGATATGCCTGGGCAGAGAGTAGCAGAGCTCCTCTCTGACCAAGCAAAAAGTTCAGGTTGCGAAACAGCATCCTTATTTCAAAATGTCAAGCAGTTCGATCTTAAAGATAAGCACCTCATTCGGACCGATATTGGGAGGTGAGCCACGCTCCCCATACGCCAAATCGGGAGGAATAATGGCCTCTACAGTGCTGCCTACTTCCATAAGTTGCAGCATTTCAGTCCACCCTGGAATAACCCTGTTCAGTTGAAACTCAGCAGGCTGTCCACGGTCATACGAACTATCGAAGACTTTGCCTTCAATGGTTTTTCCCTCATAATGCACCCTTACCTTGTCACTTGCCACTGGCCGCGTACCTGTAGCTGCCTGGAGCACTTTATAATACATGCCGCTTTCAGTTTTTGTGTAGTCGGTATCGTTTGCCTTGCTCTGCATAAACTCGCGCGCTTTTGCTTCGGCTTTTTCGGCTTTAACGGCTTGCTGTCGGTTCATGTAAGCCATAACCATTTCATTGCCATCGGCCATAGGTATTTTCAATGCCTCATCACTGTCCATGCCATCTACAAAACCTTGCAGAACCAAATCAGGATTTACACCCTCAAATTCCGCCTGCCTTACATTCTGGCCAAGGCTGGCGCCAAAAAAATAGGACAAACTGTCCATTTCGGATGTAATTTCCGTCTTTCCGCCCTTTCCTTTTTGCGCACAAGCGCCTGATCCCAACATGAGGATCAACATGGAAAAAACTGTCACTTTTCGTGTAGTCATTGTTGTGTTATTTGGTTTATGATTTGCGGGTAAATACCCATTTGTCCTTTTCTAAATTGCTCAAGCGTTCGTTGAAAGCATAACCTTCAGCCGAAAAATTGTGAAGGCCATCAAAATCATTGATTCTTTCACGTATCACATATGCAGCCATGAGCCCGCGGGCTTTTTTGGCGAAAAAACTGATCATTTGAAACCGGCCCTCCTTCTCTTCTTTGAACTCCGGAGCAATGACACGGATTCCCAAAGATTTAAAATCGACCGCCTTGGCGTACTCTTGAGATGCAAGATTGAGTATAAACCTACTTCCCGAGGCTTCTACATCTGAATTCAACTGCCTTGTAAGCTCCTTGCGCCAGAAGGCATACAAGCCGGGCGTTTTCGGCGTAATTGTCCATGAAGTACCCATTTCGAGCCGGTATGGCGCAATGAGATCAAGAGGCCTCAACACACCATACAATCCCGACAGTATCCGGATGTGGGCTTGCGCAAATTCCACATCATTGTGATTCATTTGGTAAGCGTCAAGGCCCTGATATACATCTCCCTTAAAAGCAAAAATTGCGGCACGTCCATGTTCTGTTGACACGGGCATTTGCCAGGTTTGGTAGCGCTCAAAGTTCAATACGGCAAGGCTTTCGCTGATGTCCATGCTTTTCATGAAGTCATTCACTTTCCACTTGGCCAGCTTCTTAGCAAGGTAATCAGCCTTTTCGGCAAAAAGCAGATCGGTATGTTTCTGTACTGGCAAGGGAGTTTCGAAATCAAGCGTTTTAGCAGGACTCAAAAGGGTAATCATTTCTTCACGACACTTTAATTGCGGCGCAAAGGTAAGAAGGCTATTTGGGGTGGCGACAAAACCGAGTATTTATTCTACCTTCGGCACCATTAAGAAGAAGAAACGACTAAGTGAAATTTGAAGAGTTAGGACTGGATGAGCGCCTCTTGCAAGGGCTTGATGCAATGGGGTTTGAGAACGCCACCCCCATCCAGCAACAAGCCATGCCCATCATCATGAAAGGCAAGGATTTAATTGGATGCGCACAAACAGGAACCGGAAAAACGGCAGCTTTTTTGCTCCCCGTTGTGCATGCCTTGATGCAAAGTGACGGAGGTGAAAACAGTGTGAGGGCTTTGGTAGTAGTGCCAACGCGCGAATTGGCATTACAAATCGATCAAAGCCTTGAAGGTCTTTCTTATTTTACCGACATCAGCTCATACGCATTGTACGGAGGTGGTGATGGATCCAATTTTGACCAGCAAAAAAAGGCCCTAACGCTCGGTGCCGATGTAATTATTGCCACTCCGGGCAAACTCATTTCCCACCTCAATATGGGGTATGTAAAAACCGATGAGTTGACGCACCTCATTCTCGATGAGGCTGATCGCATGCTCGATATGGGCTTTTTTGAAGACATTATGCGCATTGTATCCTTCCTTCCAGAAAAGAGACAAACCCTGATGTTTTCAGCCACCATGCCCCCAAAAATCAGGCAATTGGCGGACAAACTATTGAAATCACCTGAACAGATCAGCCTGTCCATGTCAAAACCCGCTGCGGGCGTAATGCAGGTGGCCTACCTTGTACATGACAAGGATAAACCCGCTCTTATTAAAAAGCTGCTTGACAAAGAGGGCCTGAATGCTTCCATCGTTTTTTCGCGTACAAAACGCAATGTGAAGGAGATTGCTAAAATTCTCAAAAAGACCAGTCTGATCATTGAGGAAATGCACTCCGACCTTACCCAAGACGAACGTGAGGAAGTGATGCGCAGGTTCAGAAATCGAAATATTCAGGTGCTTGTGGCTACCGATATTCTGGCACGTGGTATCGACATCAAAGAGCTTCAACTTGTTGTAAACTTTGATGTTCCCGATGAAGCTGAGGATTATGTGCACCGCGTAGGACGCACCGCACGGGCCGATGCCTCGGGCATGGCCATTACCTTCATATCCCCTTCAGAGCAGCGCAAATTCGGAAGCATTGAGCGGCTTATAGAAACAGAAGTGCGCAAGCTTCCAGTACCCGCCGACATTGGCGAAAGTTTTGAGTACAACCCTGACAAGAAAAGAGAAGGCGGCGGAAACCATGGGGGTCGATTTGGCAAAAGCAAAGGAAAGAGCAACGGCAAGAGACCACAAAGGCCTCATGGAAATACTCCCCGACGGCCTACAACCTAAAGCAACTTCGGTTGTTTCACTGTCTAAAATAGTATGAAGAAGACAGAACAGGAGTGGAAGAAAATATTGAGTGATGAGGAGTACCGTGTCCTTCGACTTAAAGGCACAGAGCGCCCATTTTCAGGCACCTACAATCTTCATTTCTCTGAAGGTATATATTCATGCCGGGCTTGTAATACACCACTTTTCAACTCTGACAGCAAATTTGAATCAAGTTGCGGCTGGCCTAGTTTCGACAAGCAGTTGACCCCTGAGGCGATAACAACCTTTAAAGATACCAGCCACGGCATGATTCGCACAGAGATATGTTGTGGCACCTGTGGTGGCCACCTTGGGCATATCTTTGATGATGGGCCCACTGAAAGCGGCTTGAGATACTGTGTCAATTCAGTATCACTCAATTTCGATGCAAAGAATTAAATAACGTAAGGAACAAGCATCTTCACCTCACGGCGGTAGCGGAGATACCGTTCTCCGAACTGTGCAATTAAACGTTGCTCTTCAATCCAGATGCCCACAAGTAAATAAGCCAATGTGACGGCTGTGAAAACAATATTCTTTGCGCTGGGCGAATACAAAACAAGGAACACCATAACCAAAATAACTCCAGAGTACATGGGATGCCGCACATAGGCATTTAGCCCTCCTACATTTAAATCATCATCGGATTCGACCCGATAAAAGAAGTGCAACCCATACCCCCGCGCAGCCATTCCAACAATGATAAAGCCAACAATACCGAATATCAAGCCCAAACCCTTTGCCCAGACCGGGGCATAGAAGCACATGGCTGAAGGCAGACGGATATGGAGCAGCGCAAGCAGTGCAAAGTTCACCACAGCTATGGTACTGTACATGGCACGGTAATGCGGATATACATGTGGGAATACCTGTTGGAAAAAGCGCTTTACAGGTGCTGAGGCAAATGCACTGTGCAGCGTATAATACAGCAGCCACAGCACACCCAAATAGATTGCATTCACTACGCAATGTACAAATTGCAACAAGGATTGAAAAGCCCCTTCGGTGTTTTTTTGTGTGTATATTTGGCTATGAAAAAATTGCGCTTTACAGGCTTTGTATTGGTTCTGACCCTTTCTGCCCAATTGTCTTTTGGACAGGAATTGTCTGAAAATCTCGAACAATTGGTAGAATGGATGAGCGGCGAATTCGACTCCTCTGAGCAAGCAGAGCAAAATTCTGATTTCCTGAACATCAGCTTAAAAATGACGCGCATTTGGCATGAAAAACCAAATGGAGCATGGGTGTACATAGAGCAAGCCCGAGCAGATCAGCCAGAAAAACCCTACCGGCAACGCATCTATTTTATCTCAGAACTCACAGAGGATGAATACAGCAGCGATGTATATACCTTACCCAATGAGGAGAAATACGTAGGAGCCTGGAAGGATGTAAGCTTGCTCAATGAACTCACACCTTTTGATCTCGTCAACAAGTCTGGCTGCACAGTCATCATTTTTTTCGATGGTTTTCAATACGGAGGCGGCACTTCCAAGGGAACCTGCAAAAGTGAGTTGAATGGGGCAAGCTATGCCACGTCCGAAGTTACCATTCTGGAGGATGCCATGCAAAGCTGGGACCGAGGATACAATAGCGAGGATGTGCAGGTATGGGGCTCAACAGCAGGCGCTTACATCTTCAAAAAGCGTCGTTGACTAAGAATTTATGTTAATTAACATTTAAATGTACCAACACATCCAAGCTTTTATCGTTAATTGGTATAAATAATCTGATGCAATGGCAACGAGAAGACGAAAAAAAGTTGAAGAGATAAAAGAACTTGATCCGAAAATAAAGGTCAGGTTGGACAACAAGACGATTATCACAATACGCGATATGACCAAATTGGCCTTTTGGAAAGAGCGCTTTCCAGACGCGGTTGTCATCTCCTAAAATGAAGCTGTCTCATAACTGGGGCAGCTTTTTTTGTTTTGTTGCTTGTGAGA
>DAIOTP010000008.1:0-53301 GCA_036751905.1 Cryomorphaceae bacterium | reverse complement strand
AGCATGCACGCCATACCCACAAAATCCCCCATCTTTGCGCTATGGCCGCTTTTCTGCAACGCAATGCTGTGCTCCTGGGTATATGCCTGCTGTGGTATGCAGTGGGCAGCCGCAGCACAGCCGCTTTTTTTGCGCTGGGCAGCATTACCATCCTGCTCTGGTGGCGGCGTAGCATGTATTTTGAAATCCTGATTGGTTTTTTTTTCATTCTCATCCTGAGCGACAACCTGCGGCACACCACCGATTTTGCGAAAAGCTTTAAAAACCTTTACATGGTGCTGCTTGCAGCCATTCCACTGCTCAGCCGACAGCATTTTTGGCCCTTGAACCGCAGTTACTTGCTCATCGTGCCATTTATAGCTGTCGCAGTGCTGGGGCTGTTTATTTCGCCCATGCCCGCGGTAGCCGCCCAAAAAACGCTCTCATACCTGCTCCTGTTTTTCGCTGTACCTCAGTTTTTGCTGATCAGCCTGCGCCGTCAGGGGCCGCAAGCCATCAAAGACTTCCTTTTTTTTGGGGTGCTCATGCTCCTGATTGGTTTTGCCCTGCTTTACTTTGACCCCAGCGTGGCCCGCTCACATGGGGACCGCTTCAGGGGCATATTTGGCAACCCAAACGGCCTGGGCATATTTTGCACACTCCTGCTGGTGCTGGCTGTGATAAGCCGTGAATACTTCAAGGGCCTCCTGTCAAAGGTCGACCTGCGTCTGCTCATTCTGCTTCCCATGCTTGGCATCGCCCTGAGTGGCTCGCGTACATCCATCATGGCGGCCTTGCTTTTTCTGGTTTTTGTGCGCTTCTTCCGTACTTCACCGCTTTTGGGATTTATCGTAGTTTTCAGCTTTGGTATCGGGGTCGAAGTGGTGTCGAACAATTTGGTAGCAATCGTGAATGGACTTGGTCTGAGCGATTTTCTACGCGTAGAAACCTTACAGGAGGGCTCCGGGCGCTATGTGGCATGGCAATTTGCCTGGGATACCATACAGCAGCACTTCTGGTTTGGCCGCGGCTTTGCTTTCGATGAATGGCTCATGGCGGTCAATCAGGAATTCCTCAATACCCTGGGCCATCAGGGCGGCGTGCACAATACCTACCTGATTGTGTGGCTCAACACGGGCCTCGTGGGGCTGCTCTTTTTTCTCAGGGCATTTTTTCTTCTCTTTTTTCGCGCTGCCAAAAATACCCCCATCGCCTTTCCAGCCATGTTTCTGGTACTCTTCAGCATTACCCTCGAGCCCTGGCTCGCCGCTTCTTTGAATCCGTTCACCATTTTGCTGCTCATCAGTCTGGTGTTGATGACCGATGAAGCTTTTCAGCCCTACCTGCACGGCACATTGCAGCAGCACCCAATTCCAGAATTCCGCGATGAAGCCTTGGCTTAAATGGTTGATTTTTACACTCAGCGTATTGATCCTCATCGAAGTGATGTTGCGCCTTGTATTTGGTTTTGGCAACCTGCCCGTATATTATGCTTCCGCAAAATACGAATACGCCATCGCCCCCAATCAATCTATGAAGCGCTTCGGCAATGACTTCCACACCAATGAGGCGGGCATGCGCAGCGCCTCCCTTTCGGGAAATGGAGAAGCAGCACCGCAGCAAGAGTGGCGCATCCTCAAGCTCGGCGACTCCGTGCTCAACGGCGGTACAGCCACCGACCAATCAGAGCTGGCCAGTATGTTGATGGAAGACAGTCTTCGGCGCCTTTTTCCCGACAAGGGCATCCGCGTGCTCAACAGCTCCGCCGGCAGCTGGGGCCCCGACAATGCGCTGGCATGGGTACAGGAGCACGGTCACTTCGGGGCCAAAGCCATCGTGCTCGTATTCAGCAGCCACGACTGGCTCGATTGCATGGAATTCAGGCAGGTGGTAGGGCAGGTGCCTTTTTATCCCAACCGCAAGCCAAGCCTTGCTCTAAGCGATGCTTGGAGCTGGCTCTGGTCGCGTTATGTGGCACAGGTTCAGTGGGCAGCGCTTCCGCAAATGCCGGGAACACCCGCGCCGACACCCTGCCGCAACGGCCCCAATCCTGGATGGCCGGGCTGGATCCAATTTTGCCGTGAGCAGCACCTGCCCCTGCTGGTTTACCACCACCCCACACAAAGGGAATGGGAGCGCGCGCGCTTCAACGCCCAGGGTGAAGCCCTCCAAGCTTGGCTCCGTGTGCATGAAGTGCCCAGCATTTCAGGCCTGGAGGCGCCTTATTCCCACAATGCCTGGCGCGATCCTATTCATCCCAATGCACTTGGTCAGCAGGCCATTGCACGCGCGTTGCAGCCTGCTATGATAGAACTTATTCGAAACGAGCCATGAAGCAGCCGGGCAACATTGTATTCCTATATACGGAGCTGGCAGGCTACATACACAGCTGCCTCGAGCACCTTGCCCACAACGGCGCACAGGTGCACGTGATGGCATGGCCGGTGAATGCAGAGGCACCTTTCGAGTTTGATACATCAATTTGCAAAGCAAGATATCACAATAGGTCCGAGTATTCCGACCATGCCATTGGTGCATGGCTCGAGGCACTCAGTCCAAAAGTCATCGTGTGCAGCGGCTGGCTCGACAGGGCTTACCTGCGTTCCCTGCGTATTTGGCGCAAGCGGGCGCTCATTGTGCTGGCCCTGGACAACCAAATACCAGCCACCACCAAGGGTCATCTGGGCCTGCTGCGGGCAAGGTTGCAGTACAAGCCTCTGTTCCACAGGACTTGGGTGCCCGGAGCCCCTCAGCGCGCATATGCCGAAGCCATGGGCTTTGACCCGGCTCAGGTGTTTGAAGGTTTTTACTGCGCTGACACAGGTCCATTTGCGGAAGCATACCGCCGCCGCTCATCAGGGACAATGGCGCTCCGCTTCCTCTTTGTAGGGCGCTATGTAAGCACCAAGGGCGTGGAAGAACTTTGGGAAGCCTTCAGGCAATTTCGTCAATGGCAAGCTGCACAGGGCCAGGAGCTTTGGGAATTGCACTGTGCCGGTACGGGCGCACTCTATACCGTCCGGCCTGAAATGCCCGGATTGAAGCACCATGGCTTTGTACAGCCCTCCGAATTGGATACCTTTGTGGCCGAGGGTGGGGTGTTTGTGCTTCCGAGTCACAGAGAGCCTTGGGGAGTGGTGGTTCAGGAAATGGCCGCGGCCGGTTTGCCCTTGCTCCTCAGCGCTACAGTGGGTGCCGGATCGGCCTTTTTGGACGAAGGCCGCAATGGGTACCGATTCGCTCCGGGCAGTGCAGCACACCTCTTGGATGCCATGAAGCGTATGGCCAAAACCGCTCCTCACTTGCTAACGCAAATGGGGCAACACAGCGCCAGGCTAGCCAATTGGCCCTCGCACAATTCTTGGACCGAAACCGCCCTCCGGCTGCTGGAGCAAGCGCAGCACATCAATGATCCCGGAACGCCGGGTGAACAAACAAAACAACCCATCCCATGAACAGGATACTCGTTACCGGCGGTGCCGGATTTATAGCCAGCGAACTCGCTGAAAAACTCAGCCACAACCCCGACAATAAAATCGTGGTGGTGGACAACCTTCAAACAGGGCTAAAGTCCAATGTTCCCCTCGGCAAGCACGGCAACGTACACTTTATAAAATGCGATGTAAACCGCTATGAAGACATAAGCGCTGTTTTTTTCGCGTACCGCTTTGATTATGTGTTTCACTACGCCGCCACCGTGGGCGTACTCCGTACGCTTGAACATCCTGTGAAGGTGCTCGACGACATCAACGGAATACGAAATGTACTTGACTTAAGTAAGAATACCGGAGTGCGCCGTGTTTATTTTAGCAGCAGCTCGGAGGTATATGGCGAGCCAGTCGAAATTCCTCAGAACGAAGAAACCACGCCGCTCAATTCTAAACTGCCTTACGCCATAGTGAAGAATATAGGTGAGGCGTTCTTGCGCTCTTACTATCACGAATTTGGACTTGAGTATACCGTATTCCGTTTTTTTAATACCTATGGTGTGAAGCAAAGCCATGATTTTGTGATATCCAAGTTTTTGCGCGCTGCGCTCCAAGGTGAGGATATTACCGTGTATGGCGAAGGTTTGCAAACCCGGACCTTTTGCTACATCGATGACAATATAGATGCATGCCTCGCCGCATTTTACCAAAATGAGGTGGTAAACGATGTAATCAACATTGGCTCCAACATCGAGCTGCCCATCATTGAGCTGGCACAGAAAATCATAAAATTGACAGACTCAAAATCCAGGATAGTGCACCTCGATCCGCTTGAGGAAGGTGACATGACCCGCCGCATGCCCGACAACCGCAAAATGATGGCCCTCCTTGGCCGCGACCTTCTTCCATTGGAGCAGGGCTTGCGCCGTATCATTGAAGCCCGTACGCCCGTAGCGCGCTGATGTGCGGCCTCAATGGCATATACGGCCGGCTCCCCGAGGCCCTGCCCAAAGTAGAGGCCATGAATGCCGCCCTTGCCCACCGCGGGCCTGATGCCGAAGGGCATTGGCAGGGAGAGGGCATTGCGCTGGGGCACCGCCGCCTCGCCATCATTGACCTCAGCCCTCAAGGTGCGCAACCTATGAGCACTCCCGATGAGCGCTACACGCTGGTGTACAATGGTGAAATATACAATTACAAAGAACTGCGCAGCGCCCTCCACAACGATGCCTCCCAAGCGGGATGGCAATTTCGCAGCCAAAGCGATACCGAAGTACTGCTTTACGGCCTCGCCCTCCATGGCCCGACATTCCTGCAGCGCTGCGATGGCATGTTTGCACTGGCCCTTTGGGATGCCACCGAGCGCAGGCTCCTCCTGGCCCGCGACCGCATGGGAATCAAGCCCCTGTACTATACGCATACCAACAATTATCTGGCCTTCAGCTCTGAAATGCGCGCACTCATGGCTTCCGGGCTGGTGGAGCGCCGCATCAATCCCTTTGCACTGGCCGACTACCTGCGCTACCAAACCGTGCACGGCGAGCGCACCATGGTGGAAGGCATCCGCATGCTGCCCGCTGGCAGCACACTGCAAATAGATGAGCACGAGGAAGTAATACGCATATGGTGGCACCCCGTGCGCAACTTCAACCGCCTCAGGAGCAACGCCACCTACGAGGAAACCCTCGACATGGTGCGTGAGCAGCTCAGCAGCGCCGTGAAGGCCCGCCTTGTATCCGATGTGCCTTTCGGGGCATTCCTTTCCGGCGGCATCGACAGCAGCGCGGTGGTGGGCCTCGCATCACAGGGACT
Source organism: Cryomorphaceae bacterium (assembly GCA_036751905.1). Taxonomy (GTDB): domain Bacteria; phylum Bacteroidota; class Bacteroidia; order Flavobacteriales_D; family Cryomorphaceae; genus T3Sed10-241. Next base: position 48,082 of record DAIOTP010000008.1, on the reverse strand, counting down.
GAGCGATCCATTGCGCACCTTCACCGTAGCCTTCGAGGAGCAAAGCCACAATGAAGGCCCTAAGGCCAAACGCATAGCAGAGCATTTTGGCACCCGGCACACGGAAGTGCAGCTCAGCGCCGACGCGCTTCTGCAAAAATTGCCGGAGTCCCTCGCCGCCATGGACCACCCCACTGGCGATGGCATCAACACCTACGTAGTGTCGCAAGCTGCCAAAGAAGCAGGCATCACCATGGTGATCAGTGGATTGGGTGGGGATGAACTCTTCGCGGGTTATCCCATTTTCACACAGGTGCAAGAGCTGCAAAATAAAAAATGGCTGCTGAGCTACCCCAAATTCATGCGGGTGGCCGGGGGCAAGCTGTACCGAAGCTACCGGCCGGGCATCGCTTCCGCAAAAATAGCCAGCGTGCTCAAAGAGGACTACTTCGACACCGAGTACGCCTTCCAATACAGCCGCGAGGTGTGCAGCCTCAAGGATGCCGCCGCCATGCTGGGGAGTTATCAGGGCGGCGCCAATGAAGTATTTCGCCTGGCGCATGAAGGGATAGGCTATGGCAACGAAGGCTTTGCCCTGCCCTTGCTGAGCCGGGTGAGCTTTTCAGAAATGGCCACCTACCTCCAAAGCGTGCTCTTGCGCGACACCGACCAAATGTCGATGGCACATGCCTTGGAAGTGCGCGTGCCCTTCCTCGACCACAAGCTCGTTGAGCTGGTGCTCGGCATTCCCGATGCATTCAAAACCCCGCACACCCCCAAAAAGCTCCTTACCGATGCCCTGGGCAGGGTGCTGCCTCTGGACTTGGTGCAAGGCCCCAAGCAGGGCTTCACCTTTCCCTGGGATGCATGGATGCGGGGTGCGCTCAAGGATTTTTGCAGCAGCCAGATAGAGGCCCTCGCACAGCGCCCTCAGATGAATGGAAAAGTGATCAAACGGCGCTGGGAGCGCTACATGCAGGGCCACCCGGAAGTGACCTGGTCGAGGATATGGTACCTTTGCGCCCTGGAGGCCTGGCTGCAACGCAATGAAGTGTCCTGAACCCATCGATATCCTTATTTTCACCGACTGGTACTTGCCTGGCTACAAGGCGGGTGGGCCAATCGTGAGCATCACCAATATGGTGAAGGCACTCCAGGCACACCGCCGCATCGCTGTGGTGTGCAGCGACCGCGATTACCTCAGCGGCAGCCCTTATTCTGGCATCGCGGCTAATATCTGGCAGCAAAAGGATGATGCTTGGGTGTATTACCTCAGCCCGGCCCTCAGCACATATACCCACATTGCGGATCTGATCCGAAACAATGAGACCAAGGTGCTCTACATCAATGGCATGTTTAGCAAAGTGTACTCCATTTACCCCTTGCTCGCCGCGCGAAGGGGTAGGCAGCGCATCGTGTTGGCGCCAAGGGGCATGCTGGCGCCGGGGGCCATGGGGATCAAACCACTGCGCAAGCGTGTCTTTCTCGCTTTCGCAAAAATACTGGGCCTGTACCGCAAAATCGAACTGCATGCCACCCATGCCCATGAAGCGGAGCACGTACGCAGGCACCTTGGCGGCAACCTGCCCATCAAGGTATTGGCCAATTTACCTTCTTTTCCGGAAAAGGAGCCACTGCCGAGGGCCAAAACTCCGGGATTGCTCCGTGTGCTCATTGTGGCCCGCGTGGCCCGCGAAAAGAACCTGCACTTTGCGCTGGAATGCCTGGTGGAAGCATCGAAAACCTGCGAAATCCACCTGAGCCACATCGGCCCGGTATATGATGAAGCCTACGCGGCGCAATGCCTTGACATAGCGGCACAGGGCAAGCTGCGGGTAGATTGGCTCGGGGCCTTGCCTCCGGCGGAAATTCAGCGGCAATACGCTCAGGCCGCACTCTTCTTCCTGCCCAGCCTTGGCGAAAATTTCGGGCATGCCATTGCCGAAGCCCTGCTCCACGGCCTTCCTGTGCTCACGAGCGACCAAACCCCATGGCGAAATCTCAAGGAAGAAGGATGGGGTGCTGACTTTCCATTGGATGTGCACGCACCTTATGTGAACTATATTTGTGCACTTGCGGGCATGGATGCCGTAGCATACAGCCGCATGACCAATGGAATTTCGGCCGGGGTACGCAAGCATTTGGGAGTAGCCAAAACCACCGCCGCGTACAAAGCCTATTTTGCATGAAGCAAACTGACCTTTCCTCTTTTGACAACAGCGACTACCGGCCGGGCTCCCCGCCGCGCAAGGCCTTGTGGTACCTGGTGAGCCTGCTGTTTTTTCAGAATTATCTCTTTCCTTTCTCGGGCCTTAAGCAGTTTTGGTTGACGGTATTTGGCGCAAAAGTTGGCAAAGGATTGGTCATAAAACCCATGGTGCGCATCAAGTATCCCTGGCTCCTGCACATCGGTGAGCATGTGTGGATAGGCGAGGGGGTGTGGATCGACAACCTCGCGCAGGTGCACATCGGCAGCCATGTGTGCATTTCACAGGATGCCATGCTCCTTACAGGCAACCACAACTACAAGCGCAGCACTTTCGATTTGATGACCGGGCCCATCACCCTCGAAAATGGGGTGTGGATAGGTGCCCGCGCCATGGTAGGGCCCGGCTGCCACTGCCATAGCCATGCCGTGCTCACTGCGGGTGCTTTCGCCCACAGTGATTTGGAAGCGTATGGCATTTACAGCGGGGTGCCTGCCACTTTCGTGAAAAAACGCATCATCGAATGAAGATCAGCCTCATCACCGTGGCCTACAATGCCGCCGATACCCTTGAGGACACCCTCAAATCGGTGGAGGCGCAAGGGTATAGTGAGTTGGAATACATTGTGGTGGATGGCGGCAGCACGGATGGGACCCTGGACATACTCAAGCGCTATACCCACCTCGTGGATGTGCTCATCAGCGAACCCGATGAGGGCATCTATGACGCCATGAACAAGGGCATAGCTCTGGCTACTGGCGAGGTGGTAGGCATCCTCAATAGCGACGATACCTTTGCCGATGCTCAGGTTATCAGCGATGTAGTGGCCCAGCTTCAGCCCGAAGAGGTGGATGCCTGCTATGCCGACCTGCTGTATGTGGACCGTAACAATCCCGTAAAAATCATCCGCCACTGGAGGTCAGGCAAGTACACCCGCCGTTCTTTTCGCTTTGGCTGGATGCCCCCGCATCCCACATTTTTCCTGAAGAAGGAAGCTTATGAGACATACGGATACTTCCGGAAGGAACTCAAAACCAGCGCCGATTATGAGCTGATGATCCGCATGCTCTACAAGCACGGACTCAGGGCCTCCTACCTTCAGCGGGTCATTGTGCACATGAAAACGGGGGGGCAGAGCAATACCTCTGTGCGCAATCGGCTGAAATCCAATAGGGAGGATCGCCTCGCATGGCTCATGAATGACCTGAAGCCATTGCCTTTCACATTTATGTTGAAACCGTTAAGAAAAATAGGACAGTGGATGGCTAAAACTTAGCCCTTGTACGCTTCCTTACACCTTTGCGGCGGCTGGTGGTATAGCGTCGCTTGCTAAAGTTGCTCTTCCCTTGAAGCACATAACTGTAGGTGAATTGGGTGAACAAATAGCCATCGTTGTTGGTGGGATCCCCACGTTTTTCGCCAGGGGCAAAACTGCCCAAATTTGGAATGTCAACACCTTGTTCCAAGGCCAGTTGTTGGGCTGTGCTGAGAGATTCCTGGGTGGTGCGGTTGGCCATTTGGAACCGCAGCGGTTCTTGTGTAGGACTGATGCGCGCATATTGCGTACTCACATCGTCGAGGTAATCTGTAAAAGTGAATCGGTAGCCAATTTCCCAGCCAAAACGGTGTACCTTGTTGAAGGTGAAAAACATACCTATTCCCGCTGGAACAGCAAGTTGCCAGTTGCTGTACAATACGCCTTCGGTTTGCAGGTCCCGCAGCGATACCATTTCACCATTGAATTGAGCAAGAGGACCATAGTACCGCGCTTTGGGATTGTGGTGAAATACAGACAATCCCATGAAACCAAACACCCTAAAGTCAGGATTGTAAAAACCGCGACCACCTGCATCATTGTCATAAAAGAGCGTGAATTCTCCACGCATGCTGAATTCGAGGATATCGTTGCGGAAGCTTAAATTGCGTGCTACCCTTGGAGGATTCAATGAGTTGTAATCATTGCCACGGATCCTGCCGTAGTTGATGCCAAAATTGGCGGCGAGGGCAGGGGTCATTTTGTACCTCACGAATCCGCCAAACACGTATTGGGTGCGGTTGAGCTTCATGTCGAATACAAAATCTCTGCGTGTTTGCTCCAAACCACCTATATCGCCAAGGTAGTTGGATCCGCCCAGGCTCAGGCCTACGTCCCAGCGGTACTGAGCCAAGGCACTTTGGCTGAGAAAAGCAAAAGCAATTGCAAAGAAGACCAGTCTGAAGGGCATGAGGGCAAAGATAGAATTTCTATACGACAGATGAAGATGCTTAGATTCTGTTCAATTCCTTAAACTTGCAAGTCATCAATAAAGTTATTCATGCTATCTAATCCTGAGAGAATCAAGAATTTGTTGGGCATACGCTACCCTATTGTGCAGGCCGGGATGGTATGGTGCAGTGGTTGGCGGCTGGCAAGCGCATGCAGCAATGCGGGTATTTTGGGTACCATTGGCTCAGGCAGCATGTATCCCGAAGTATTGGATACCCACTTGCGTAAAATGAGGGAAGCTACTGTGGCTCCATACGCCGTGAATTTGCCTTTGCTGTATCCTGACATTCAAAAACATGTAGAAAACATTGTGCGTCATGAGGTGCCTGTAGTGATTACATCAGCGGGCAATCCTGCACTGCTCACTGCAAGGTTGAAGGACCACGGCATCAAAGTATTGCATGTGGTAAGCAGTGCCCGATTTGCCGAAAAGGCAAGCTCTGCCGGAGTTGATGGCATCATCTGCGAGGGCTTTGAGGCAGGAGGGCACAACGGAAGAGAAGAAACCACCACCATGTGCCTCGTGCCTGAAGTGCGGAAAGCTACTCCATTGCCTCTGATTGCCGCAGGGGGCATAGGCAGCGGGGCTGCCATGCTCGCAGCCATGGCCTTGGGTGCGGATGGAGTACAGATAGGTTCCCTCTTTGTAGCTTCATTGGAAAGCTCAGCCCACTATCAGTTCAAACAAGCCGTGATAGCAGCGCATGAAGGTGATACGGCTCTCACACTCAAAGAGCTGGCGCCTGTTCGGCTGCTGAAAAATGAGTTTTATCAGCAGGTTGTTGCCGCTTATAAGGCAAAAGCGGACACGGAAGCTTTGAAAAATTTGCTTGGCAAAGGCCGTGCAAAGAAAGGCATGTTTGAAGGTGATCTCAATGAAGGAGAGTTGGAAATAGGGCAGGTGGCTGCGCAAATCAAGGAAATACTGCCCGCAGCTGAGATTGTAAACCGGCTGCTGCAAGGGTACAAGGAGGCATATGAAAGCCTTCAAGCACTGCTGTAATGAAAAGAATTAAAATTCTATAAAACTGATATTTAATTCACAACTTGGTTGATGGGAGTCTCCTGTAAGCCTACTTTTGTACCCGCAAAAGTTAAAATAACATGCGGTATATTTCGTTGTTAAGTTAGCGTAGATGAATTACCTCTTGGTTTGTACAAAAAAATGGAGGCGCGTTGGCTTCAGCGTAGCACTTGTTATGTTGTGGCAAGCAGTTCTTGCTCAGCCCGCTGCTCCCCTTAATTTTTGTGGCGGGGTAAGTGAACTGAACGCATTCGACATGAACTGGGAGATGCCCCCTGCCGCTGATCCCAACTTGGTATACGAAGTTTTCAAAGACGCGGGAGGAGGCTTCAATGTCATCGCTGTTGTCAATCCCGCAACCAACACTGCATTTGCCGATTTTGGACTGGACGCTACACAGCAGGCATGCTATTATGTAAGATCGAATTTGAACGGGGTTCCATCTGCCTCAACTACGGATACCCTCTGCTCCATAGTCCTTAACGTACAAGCCCTATCGCCTTCGGTGGCCCAGCTTTCATGGAATGCACCCAAAGACCCGATGCCCGGCGAAGGCAATTTTGCGGTGATCTGTAGCAAGGATGGCGATCCGGAAGAAACCATTGCAATACTTCCTGTGGACGTATTCGCCTACACAGATACGGTGCAAGCCGTTTGTGATGAGGCACCTGTAACGTACAGGGTGGCTTGGATACGCGATTTTTGCGAAAGCAGTTCTCAGCGCAAAACGGATGATTTTCGCGATCTTGTACCTCCTCCCCAACCCACCATCGAAACGGCAAGTGTGGATCCGCTCACAGGCGATATTGCCTTGTATTGGGCACCAGTACAAGCCGCTGATCTCAGCTTTTACCGCATTCAGGATATAGACTTGGCCAACCAGCAATTTGTAAACGTGGGTCTTGTACAGGCTGGGCAGCCCACCGAATTTGTCTATGAGAATTCTGGGCTCAATGGAGTGAAAACCCTGGCGGTCATCTCATTTGATGTTTGTGGCAATGATGCCTCCTTCGGTGGTACTGCCTCTACCATGTTTGCGGAAGCTGACTTTACGGAGTGCAACCTTGAAGCCATGGTGTACTGGACCCAGTACATGGGATGGGATGAAGGCGTGCAAGGCTATGATATTATGGCTTACATCGACGGGGAAGGTCCTGAGCTCATGGCAAGCGCATTGGCTATAGAATCGCAAGCAGTTGTCGAAGTAGAACCCAACCGTGAATATTGTTTCTATGTGGAAGCCCGCTCCAATGGCAGCCAACGGAACAGCACAAGCAATGCTGCGTGTGTTACTACCGATTACCCAAACATTGCTTCGTCGGTGTATTTGAAGCACGTATCGGTGGTGAACAACAACGCCATTGAGGTGGCCCTGGTGCAAGATCCCCAAGCGGTGGGCACTACCTATGATTTGTACCGTTCGCGCAGGTCGGGCAACTTTGTAAAATTGGCAAGCTTTGCGCAGGTGAATGCACCTTTACTGACTTATGTGGATACCGATGTAGATGTGCGCAGCACCACCTACCGCTATCGTTGGATTGCCTTCGATGGCTGTGATGCACTGATTGATACGTCAAATATTGGAACGAACATCGTTTTGGACGCACTGGCCGAAACCCGTGAGCTCAAGAATTTCCTCACCTGGACTGCCTATGAGGAATGGGAAAATGGTGTAGAGAGATACGAGGTATGGAGAAAGCTAGGCAGCCAGGACAATTTTACGCTTTTTGCCACATTACCGGGTGATCAATTGATTTTTGAAGATGATGTAGAGGCTTTCCGGCAAGAGGAGGGCGAATTTTGCTACAAAGTGGTTGCTGTTGAGGCACAACCTCCTGTGGCTGAAGCGGGCAGGGCGGAGTCATACGCAGATTGTGTAACGCAACCACCCATCATGTGGATACCCTCAGCCATCAACCTAAGCGGACAGCCAGCAAATCAAATATTCAAGCCGGTTTCGGGTTTTATAGACTTGGAAACCTTCCAAATGGAAATTTACAACAAGTGGGGTTTGCGCCTCTTTAGCAGTGCCAATGTGGATGATGGATGGGACGGGACATACAAAGGCAACAGGGTTCGCGAGGACTTCTACCGGTACATCATTACCTACAGTGATGGCAGCGGCAGGCCGTATGTGGAACAGGATGTGCTTTATGTTATCCATTAATTCTGTGCAGATTCAAGCCTCGAGATGCCCAGCATTGAAAGGCCATCCATGCATTGATTTTACTGCCAAAATATCCTTACTTTTGCGGGAATTTATGGGATACCTTACACTGCATTTATGTCGATAAGTTCAACAAAGATTCTCGGTGAAGGCCTCACCTACGATGATGTCCTCCTGGTGCCTGCCTACTCAGAGGTATTGCCGAAATCAGTCGATATAAAGTCGCGCTTTTCGCGCAATATTGTGCTCAACACTCCAGTGGTATCCGCAGCAATGGATACCGTGACCGAAAGCACCATGGCCATTGCTATGGCCCAGCAAGGCGGTATAGGAGTGATACATAAGAATATGAGTATTGAGAAGCAGGCCAAAGAAGTGCGCAAAGTAAAGCGCAGTGAAAGTGGCATGATTCAGGACCCCATTACCCTCAGTGTAGGCGCTAAGGTGGGCGATGCATTGCAGATCATGGCAGAGCACAGCATTGGAGGTATTCCAGTTATCGATGCCAATAGGGTGCTCATCGGTATTGTCACCAACCGCGATTTGCGTTTTGAAAAGGAAGTAGCCAAACCGGTTGTTGAGGTGATGACCAAAACGAACCTGATCACGGCCAAAGTAGGGACCACCCTTTCGCAAGCTGAGAGCATCTTACAACAGTACAAAATTGAAAAATTGCCTGTAGTGGGCGAGGACGGCGTACTTGTAGGGCTGATCACTTACAGAGACATCATCAAGGTGCGCAAGCACCCCTTGAGCTGTAAGGATGCCATGGGCCGCTTGCGGGTGGCTGCTGCCATAGGCGTAACTGCCGATGCGCTGTACCGCGCTGAAGCACTGGTTAAAGCAGGTGTAGATGCCGTAGTTATCGACACCGCTCACGGCCATACCAAAGGCGTGGTGGAGGTGTTGAAGGAGGTCAAAAAGCGTTTTCCGAAAATAGATGTCGTGGTAGGCAACGTAGCAACCGCCGACGGTGCACGCTACCTTGCCGATGCCGGTGCTGATGCGGTAAAGGTCGGCATTGGCCCGGGCTCCATATGTACCACAAGGGTAGTAGCTGGCGTAGGCGTTCCGCAGCTATCGGCAATACTTGAAACTGCCGGGGCGCTTGAACATACCGATGTGCCCATTATTGCCGACGGCGGCATTCGCTACAGCGGTGATGTGGTGAAGGCCCTTGCCGCAGGTGCGGGCTGTGTGATGCTTGGATCAATGTTTGCAGGGGTCGACGAGTCGCCCGGTGAAACCATCATCTACGAGGGACGCAAATTCAAAGCATACAGAGGAATGGGTTCCATTGAAGCCATGCAGCAAGGCAGCAGTGACCGCTATTTTCAAAGCGAGCAAGATGATCTGCAAAAACTTGTCCCCGAGGGAATTTCCGGAAGGGTACCCTACAAAGGTACACTTGCCGAGGTAATGTATCAGGTGATTGGTGGCCTGCGTGCAGGGATGGGTTATTGTGGCGCACACAACATGGAAACCCTCTCCAAAGCGCACTTCGTGCGCATTACCAATGCGGGCGTGCGCGAAAGCCACCCCCACGATGTCACCATAACACGTGAAGCACCCAATTATAGCATTCGATAAAACCAACATTAGAACGAAAACCGTGAAAAACAAGATGAAAACGATCGTTGTTAGTTTCCTTTTTACCGTGTTAGCCTTGTGGTCATTTGCACAACAAAATAACGACCCTGTGTTGCTCCGAATTGACAGCAAGGAGATTACAAAGTCGGAATTCGAAGCGATTTATAAGAAAAACAACCGCGACAGTGCCATCACCAAGGCCGATTTGGATGAGTATATCGAGCTCTTTATCAATTTTAAACTCAAAGTGATGGAAGCGGAAAGTGCAGGCCGCGACACTTTGGGTAACTTTAAGCGTGAATTGGCCGGGTACCGCGAACAATTGGCACGTCCCTACCTGGTTGATAAATCAATTACTGACTCCCTCGTGCGTGAGGCCTATGACCGTATGCAGCTGGAAGTTAGGGCATCACATATCTTGATCAAATTGCCGCCCGATCCCAGCCCTGAGGATACACTATTGGCTTTCCGCAAAATAAGCGACTTGCTGCGCAAAGCAAAGGCAAACCCCAATGATTTTGGCCGCCTTGCCAAGGCTACCTCCGAAGATCCAAGTGCCAAGACCAACGATGGTGACCTGGGCTATTTCACGTCCTTACAAATGGTGTATCCCTTTGAAAGCCTGGTATACCAAACACCCGTTGGTGAAATAGGCGGCCCTGTGCGCACCCGTTTTGGTTACCACATTGTCAAGAAAATTGACGAGCGCAAGGCAAGAGGTCAGGTGCGCGTGGCGCACATTATGGTGCGTACCGAACCCGAAGACCCTGCCGATGTGCGCGACAACAACAAACGCCGCATCGATGAGGTGTATAGCCGCTTACAGGGAGGCGAGAATTTTGAAGAGTTGGCTCGCAAATTCAGTGACGACCGCAGCTCAGCAGCCAAGGGAGGCGAGCTGCCCACCTTTGGCACTGGCAAAATGGTGAGCGAATTTGAAGAAGTGGCCTTTAACCTTGACAAAGAAGGTGACATGTCGAAACCATTCACATCACCCTATGGATTCCACATAGTGAAGTTGTTGGAAAAAGTTCCTGTACAAACCTATGCGGAAATGGAAAAGGAATTGCGCAACAAAATAAGCCGCGATAGCCGCTCTGATATCCCAAAAAATATATTCATCACCAAGCGCAAACTGGAGTATGGATTCAAGGAAGACCTTAAAATGCTCAGACCATTTTACACCTCCGTGGATACTTCTTACTTCAGCGGCAATTGGAAACCCCAGGAAAAGCTTGCAGCCTCCAACAAAGTACTTTTCACGCTTGATGGCAACACCTACACACAAGGCCATTTCACCCAATTTCTCATTGAGCGCATGCGCCCAGGTAGGGCAAGAGTAGATGTGCGCAACCTTGTGGATGAAAGCTATCAAAACTTTGTGAGCAAAACCGTGATGGATTACGAGGACGCACGCCTTGAAATGAAATACCCCGAATTTAAAGCGCTCCTCAGCGAATACCGCGATGGCATTTTACTCTTTGACCTTACAGACGAAAAGGTATGGACCAAAGCGGTGACTGATTCAGCGGGATTGGCTGAATTTTACCAAACCCACAAAGACCAGTTCATGTGGGAGGAACGCGCTGCTTACGACATATATACGGTTGAAGATGAATCTACTGGAAAGAAAGTTGCCAAGCTCATCAAGAAGGGAAAAAACCAAGATGAAATACGCGCTGCAATCAATGAAAAGAGTGCGCTTAAAGTGCGTGTAGAGAGCGGTTTGAAAGAGAAAGAGGATGTGCCTGCCCTCACTGCCGCAAGCTGGGCAGCAGGTGTGTACGGTCCTATGGATGTAGAAGGTCAGAAGAAAATCATCCACATTAAGGAAATAAGGCCACGCCAGCCCAAAGCGCTTGAGGAAGCGAGGGGGCTCATCGCAGCTGCATACCAGAACCATCTCGAGCAACAATGGGTGTCTTCGCTGCGGCAGAACCATACCGTAGTGCTCAACAAAGAAGTGCTTTACGAAATTCAGTAGGTTATTCGCTGCCACACCGCATTATATCGTTCCTTGGTTACATGGATGCTGCCATTTTGCTTTTTTGCAGCAGCGTGTAACAACAACACCACAGAAAATGGAAGTGTAGTCGCGTCAGTTGGCGATGCTACCTTAAGCCGTTCCGACTTGCTTGAAATAATGTCTGAACGAGCCTCAGTCGATGATTCCGCAACGATGGCCGACCGTGCTATAAAGACATGGGTGCGCGAACAAGCATTGTTGTATATCGCTGAAAATAATTTGACGGAGGCTCAAAAGGATGTACAGGCTCAGTTGGAAGAGTACCGCAAGAGCTTGTTGGTGTATGCTTATGAAAATGCCTTTATTCTGCAAAAGCTGGATACGCTGATTCCCGAAAACGAAATGAGGGCATATTTTGATTCCAATGCGCACAATTTCAGGTTGAAAAGACATATTGCCAAAGTCAAATTTGTAAAAGTTGCCGAGGATGCCCCCCGACAGGCAGAGGTGGAACGCTGGCTCAAATCAGACAAAGAAGCGGAGATTGACCAGCTGTTCGAGTATTGCCGGACTTTCGCTGAGAATTTTTATCTGAACAACGATGTGTGGCTCTATGTGGAAGAGCTCGCCAAAGAAGTACCTTTGCCACTGGATGAAACTGCACAATTTTTGAAAAATGCTCCTTTCCACAAAATTGAGCAAGACGGATTCCGTTACTTTGTAAGGGTGGATGAGTACCGGCTATCCGGTGATTTGTCGCCATACACCTTAGAGCGAAGAAGGGTTCGTGATTTTATACTCAACAAGCGAAAAACAGAGTTGATCAACAAAATGCGCGAAGAAGTGGTAAGCCGAGGCTATGCCGAGGGATGGATCAATACCGTAATGCCATGAAAAAATTAGTTGCAGTAGTGCTCTTGCTGCTTTTGAGCACCGTTCACAATGCGCAGCCCAAACTCATCGACGAAATCGTCGCTGTGGTGGGCAATGAAATCGTTTTGTACAGCGACATACAGGTGCAAAAAAACCAAATGAAGGCCCAGGGCTTTACAGGTGAAATCACCGACTGCATGGTGCTCGAAGAAGTGCTCTTTGAGAAAATACTGCTCAATCAGGCCAAAGTGGATTCCCTTGAAGTAAGTGATGACATGGTCAATGGGGAGCTCAACAAGCGAATCGAGGTATTCGTGCGGCAAATCGGATCGGTGGAAGCCTTGGAAGAGTACTATGGCAAAAGCATCAACGAAATTCGTGATGAGTTTTTTGAAGCCCTTCAAAGCCAGTTGCTCGTACAGCGCATGGAGTCAGAGATTGGCTCCGATCTCAATGTTACACCCAGCGATGTTCAGGCTTTTTACAATTCAATACCCTTGGACAGTTTGCCATTTATCAATGCATCCGTTGAACTGGCTATGATTGCGCGCTATCCCAAGCCCAACCAACAAGAGATAGATCGCGTAAGGCAGCGCTTGCGCAAATTCAAGGAGGATGTCGAAGCAGGCAAGGAGGATTTTGAAACCTTGGCGGCATTGTACAGTGAAGATCCCGGGTCGGCATCCCGCGGAGGCAGTCTCGGCCTCAAGCCGCGGGGTACCTGGGTGCCTGAATTTGACGCATCAGCTTTTGGACTCAAAGAAGGGCAAATATCACAACCATTTAAAACGGATTATGGTTACCATATCATGCAATTGATCGAACGCAGAGGTGAAATGTACAACGCCAACCACATCCTGCTTGCTCCCAAAGTCGATGCAGATGGCTTAAACAGGGCAAGGCTTGGCGTAGACAGCATTCGGCAACTGGTACTGCGCGATTCAATATCATTCGCATTTGCGGCAGCCCGTTTTTCAGATGATGAGCGCAGCAAAAACCAAAATGGTATGATTGTCAACATGAATACGGGCAGCACCATTTGGGAAATGGATCAGTTGGAGCCTACGGTATTTCTCACCATCGATACGCTGGAGATCGGAGAAGTATCCAAGGCAGTGTTTTTCCAGGGAGCCAGCCGTGAAAAAGGTTACCGCATTATCAAGTTGATCAACAGAACTCAGCCTCACCGTGCCAACCTTGTTGATGACTACACCATCCTGCAAAGCATGGCATCCGAAAAGCTGCGGGCCGAGCATATGGACGCATGGATGCGCCGCCGAATCGATGAGACGTACATAAAAATCAACAAGCAATATCGCAGTTGCGATTTTGGATATCCATGGGTCAAAGAGTCATTCATCATCAAATCTGACCAACCCGAAAACTAATACGCCATGAACGAAGCGGAGGCTATCAAAGAACTACAGCGCAAGCATGAAGCGATGCGCGCTGAAATAGGTAAGGTAATTATTGGTCAGGATGCGGTAGTCGAGGAATTGCTCATATCCATATTTAGCCGTGGCCACTGCTTGCTCGTGGGTGTCCCTGGCCTTGCCAAAACACTCCTGGTCAATACCATAGCCCAAACACTTGGACTGAGCTTTAACAGGGTACAATTTACCCCTGATTTGATGCCTTCTGATATCATTGGTTCTGAGGTGCTCGGCGACGACCGAAAGTTTAAATTTGTTAAAGGACCTTTGTTTGCCAATATGGTGCTCGCCGACGAGATAAACCGAACACCTCCCAAGACCCAATCGGCATTGCTTGAGGCCATGCAAGAAAAGGCTGTAACTACCGCTGGTCAAACCTTCAAGCTGCCTGAACCCTTTTTCGTTTTAGCCACCCAAAATCCTATTGAGCAAGAGGGTACCTACCCGCTTCCCGAAGCCCAACTCGACCGCTTTATGTTCAATATTTGGGTCGATTATCCAAGTTTCAAAGAAGAGGTAGACGTTGTAATTGCTACCACGAGCGATGTGCAAGCCAAAGTAAATCAGGTATTGAGCACCGAAGAAATATTGGCATTTCAGCAGCTGATTCGCAAAATTCCTGTGGCTGAAAATGTTGTGGAATATGCCGTTGCAGCCGTTTCACAATCACGGCCCAAAACATCCGCCGCTTCTGAACTTACCAATAAGTACTTGTCATGGGGTGCGGGGCCACGCGCTTCACAGTACCTTGTGGTTGGTGCCAAATGTCATGCAGCCCTGAGAGGCAAATACTCACCTGATATTGAGGATGTGAGGGCTGTAGCCAAACCCATACTTCGGCACAGACTGGTGCGCAATTATCAAGCCGAAGCAGAGGGCATCACCATCGATAGCATTATCGATTCCCTATTGAAAGCGTAACTTTACCGCGCTCCGGGTTGAAGCATTAATTTTTTTTTTTCACCAGCCCTGGGCATGGAAATAATTTTTTTAACTAGCTTTGTGTTCGATTGACACTTAGTATAACCTCAATCAAAAATGAAAAAAATTGCAATTAATGGTTTCGGACGTATTGGACGCCTCACTTTCAGGGTGCTACTTGACAACCCTGAAGTAGAAGTAGTGGCCATCAATGACCTTACTGATGCAAAAACATTGGCCCATCTCTTGAAGTATGACTCAAGTCAAGGTCGGTTTCCCGGTACAGTGAGTCACGACGGTTCCGATAAATTGATCGTAAATGGCAAGAGCTTCGCGCTTTTCGCTGAGCGTGATCCATCGAACCTCCCATGGGGGAAACTTGGTGTTGATGTTGTCGCAGAATGTACCGGCATATTCACAAGCGCTGAGGGAGCTGGCAAACATTTGCAAGCAGGCGCCCGAAAAGTTGTGATCTCTGCTCCGGCGAAAGGAGATGTGAAAACGGTAGTTATTGGTGTGAACGACCATGAAATCACACCGGAAGATACCATTTTGAGCAATGCAAGCTGCACCACCAATTGCCTGGCACCTGTGGCCATGGTTTTGGACAAAGAATTCGGTATAGAGCGCGGTTACATCAATACGATTCACGCTTATACCGCTGACCAAAGACTTCAGGATGCTCCGCACAGAGATTTGCGCAGGGCAAGGGCAGGTGCTTTCAGCATTATCCCTACGAGTACTGGGGCCGCCAAGGCAGTAGGCCTGGTATTGCCTCAGCTCAAAGGCAAACTCGATGGAGTGGCTACACGTGTGCCAACAATTACTGGCTCACTCACCGACCTCGTGGCTGTACTCAAACGCGATGTTACAGCGGAAGAAATCAATGCAGCCATGAAAAAAGCGGCAGAGGGACCTTTAAAAGGAATTTTGGAATACACCGAAGACGAAATTGTATCGGCCGATGTGATCGGAAGCCATTACAGCAGCATCTTCGATTCGAAGGTAACATCAACCAATGGAAATCTTGTGAAGGTATTCTCTTGGTATGACAACGAATTCGGCTACTCAGCGCGTACGGCGCAGTTGGTCGCAAAAATCGCTTAGTGAGAGAGATAAGTGTGGTTAATTTTCAGTAGGTGGTAAAAAGCAAGGCGAAAGCCTTGCTTTTTTGTTGTTGATAAGGGCGTTTAAAAAAACCCAGGAGATGGTATAGTTTTTCACTGTTGAAAACTGTTCCTTGAGTACATTCGTATACAGATTAAAGCCACACATCCCATGAGCAAGCTATACCTGTTGATTTTGCCATTTATGGTCTCATTTTTTTTGTCACCACTTTACGCAAATGATTGCGCTACAGCTGTTCCATTGACTTCGGTTGTACTCGCATCACAAGGGGTACAGTCAAGTACCCTCGCTGGCGCCGGATTTTCCGGTGTTGCGCAATGCACAGGTCCTGGCAACAGAGACGACCGATGGTTTCAATTTCAGGCTGTGGCCAGCACCCAATTCATACGGGTAGAGCCTACAGGCGATGCCAATTTGGCAATTCAGGCTTTTGCATCATGTGGTGGCGCCAGCTTGGGCTGTAGGAATGCGGCCGGCGTAGGCGCCCCCGAATCGCTGGTGCTTCAAGGTTTAACTCCTGGTCTTACCTACCGGTTTTCCGTATTTCATGTGGGCGATGTGCCGGCTGTGAATTCCAATTTTACCGTGGTGGTAGGTCATGTGCCATTTGTTGAGCTCAGGCCTACAGACTGTGACCAGTTTGGCTTCACTACCAACAGCATTATACGAAGTCTTGCCCCAGCGCAAAGCTCATTTACCGTAACGGGTTACCAGTGGAGATTTGAAGAGCTCGAGGCGCCCTTCAATGTATATGAGCGCATATCACCCAATGGTACCAATCCGAATTACCGCTTGGAGTGGTTTAGCGAAATTCAGTACGGCCGTACGTATGACGTGAGTGTCCGCGTGTTGGTGACCCAAAACAATGCCGTAGGCGATTATGGCAATACATGCACCATAGGCTTGCAACCCAATGTACTTTCCACCCAGCTTCAGGCACAGTTTGCCAATCAGGTTTACAATTTCTGCGATGTTGTAGGCGCTGACGCTGTAGGTGGGGCGTCACAGTACCGTTGGACTTTTAATGATTTAAGCACAACTGTGGAAGCTTTTGGCGATGGAAATAGCCGATTGTTCAGGTTGCAAACTGTGCCAGGGCTAAGGTTGGGTCAAGTATATATCGTTTCGGCTTTTGCTACTGTAAATGGCGATGAAAGCCCACAGGGGATACAGCGGTTTATAACCATGAACGGCAATGTGCCCAATACCGGAATACAACAACTCATTTACCCATGTGGCGGTACCTATCCCATCAACAGTGCATTGCAAGCTGTGGAAGTGTGCAGTGCGCAAAGCTATACATGGCGATTCAACAATACTTCGCAGGCACAGCCTACGCTGTTCTTTACGCGTTCGGATGGCAGTCGGTTTATTCGGCTCGATGATGTAAGTGGCCTGAACGTAGGCGACAGTTACAATGTAGATGTGCGGGCTGCTCAAGGCAATGTGCTCGGCAATTATTCCACCATATGCAACATTACTATCGGAGCACCTATAACCAATGCACTATTTGCGCAGAGCTCATCGGTGCCAGAGCAGATGTATCATGTTGAAGCACCGCAATTGACCAATGAGATTCGCATGGAGGTGAACGTGCCCAACAACAATGGCGATGCCAAGGAATTGAGCATTGAAATCACACAGGAGGAGTCAGCATTGGTGCGTATGGAACTGTATGACCTGAACGGACGCATGATGGCTAGCAGGCAGGAGTACGTAAGCGGCAGCCAGCGGATCAATTGGGTTCCATCGGGCGTGTCGCGGGGTCTATACCTGCTGCGTGTAAGCAATGGTAATGAGGCAGTGAGCCACAAAGTTCTCTTTTAAAATTTTCGTGTAGTATTGATCTGAAGTACTACTTTTAGGACAAGCTAAGACCAACGCTGTGTCCTATTTTCTCCATAGCGCACCCTTTGTTAGGATCACCCTGCCTTTTGCGCTAGGTGTTGCTGTGGCTTTTGCAACAGCGCCTACTGCCACTGTCATTTTTGTTGGATTGATTTTGTCCATTCTGCTCACAGCACTCTTGCTGGTGTTTTGGAAAGAATGGGCGAATATAAAGCACAATCCGTGGTTCGGTCTCGGTGCAGCCTGTGCGTTTTTGTTGATGGGCTATAGCTGGACGGCTTATGTGATAGATCTACGCAGTGACCGGGTGATCTTGGCCCTGCCCGAAGGAACATTCCTTGCTGAATTGCTTGACTTTCCCGAGCCAAAATCCAATACATATGCGCTGAAGCTGGAAGTGAGCGCCTTGCTCCATTCCGGCGCACATGAACCTACCCAGCCATTTACTATTTTAGGGTACATTTCCAAGACGGCATACGCTGATACATTGCTGCCCGGTGACATGGTCGTTTTTGCTGTAAAGCCACAGCCACACCCATTGGCCCCCAATCCATACCAGTTTGACTTCGGGGCTTATTTAACAAGCCAAGGCATTGTGGGGACAGTATACCTCAAAGATGGTGTTCACGCTTACCGCCCGGTGCACCGCAAGTTCAATTTGGCCAATGTTTTTGCCAATCTTCGGGCCAAGGGAATTGAATCATTCAGAGATGGCGGCGTGCACCAAAGGGAGTTGGGCGTGGTTTCGGCACTGGTGCTGGGAAAACGCGATATGGTAGATGCGGACATTAGGCAGGCATTTGCGGAATCGGGCACCGTACATATACTGGCAGTGAGTGGATTGCATGTTGGTATCATCTATCTGTTCATTGCCACTGTGTTGGGCAGAGTTTTACCCGGTAAGCGCCTCAGCATGTATCGATTGCTGTTGAGCATAGCCGTACTGTGGTTGTATGCCGGAGTTGCCGGATTTTCGCCTTCTGTGCTGCGGGCGGCCACCATGTTTTCATTTATTGCACTTGGAAAGGAGTACAGCCGTTTTGGAAATGTGTACAATATGCTGGCTTTGAGTGCCTTTTTATTGTTGCTGCTCAATCCCTACCTCTTGGTGTCTGTTGGGTTCCAACTGTCATATCTCGCAGTATTGGGTATTGTGGTGATTTACCCCATGTTGTATCACCGTTATACTGCTCCCAATGCCTTTGTAGATAAGCTTTGGTCTTTGCTGGTGGTTTCTATATCCGCGCAATTGGCTACGTTTCCACTCAGTGTTTTCTATTTTCACCAATTTCCTGTGTATTTTATGTTCAGCAATTTGCTGGTTATTCCCCTTGCCACGGCACTTCTTTATGCCGGCATTGCAGGCATCGTGTTGGCTTGGATTCCGTTTGTTTCCAATTTGATTTTTCACCTGGTCAATGGTCTGGCCTGGATACTCAATGAGGTGGTGCTGCTCTTCAATACCTTGCCCTATCCGGTTATCAAAGGCTTGTTTATGACAGCCTTTGAAGTGATGCTACTCTATTTGCTCTTCGTCTTGGGCTATAGGGCCATAGGTGATCCGCGGCGCGGACGGCTCGCAGCAGCTTTGCTGTTGTTGCTCGTTATTTCGGGCTCATTTGCTTTCCGCAAAATTGATCAGGCCTTAAGACCTACCTCGGTGTTGTTTCATGCGGAGGGGGCCTCCATTCTGCTGGTGGCTCAGGGCAGAACGGCACATCTTTATGAGCACCACACAAAACAGGAAGCTGAGAAGCACAAGGATTTCGCTTTACAGGGCTTCCTTACGGCAAATGGAATTGAGCAAACCCTGGTTTTTCCAATGGGGCGCGTAACACTCCCTGACAAGACCCGCTTGATGTGTGTGCGGAACGAGGAAGAAATGAGTGAAGCCTTGCAGTCAGGTATCAAGTACGTATTGGTGCATCACGAGCAAGCCTTAAGTGGGATCAATGGTCCATTGAATGGTGATTCACCGATCTTCATTCTCGATGGTTCTGTACCTTATTACAAGCGGGATAAGTTAATAGCCCAGCTCAAGTCAGTGCAGGCAACCGTGCTCGTTACATCCGATGGGGCTATTCACTTCTGAGTTTTTTGGCCTCTTCGGTAGTAATGACCTGTCCATTGAAGTCGCCCACCACAAAGATGTCCTTGAAGCCGCGTTTGCGCAAGTCTTCCATCGCGATTCGTGCCTGCTCAGGTGTTTCAAAGCTGCCATGGATGTACTTGGTTGTGCCGTCATCTGTTCGCAATGGCCTTACATTTCCAAGGCTCATGTAGTTGCTGAGGGTTTCGGCTGGAATTCGGCCTTTGAAGACGCCAAGCTGTACGGCATACTTCACAAAATCTTTATTGATTTGGGCTTTGGGCTCATTTTTTTGACCTGGACTTTCGGTTACCGTAGCACCTGCCTCCTTGAGTGTGATGCGCTTGCCTCCTCGGTAAGCCGTGACAAATGCGCCTTCATAACCTTTTAGCAGCAAGTTAACGCGGTGCTTGGCGGCTTCTTGTATCGACTTGTACGATCCACTTACGTAGCGGGTGAGTCCATCGTCGCCCGGAATGACGAGCACGTTCGGGATATCTTTAAACAACTTCGGTGATACCGCCTTACTGAAAGCACCAATCTGCACGCGGAATACAATCTCATTTCCGCCGAGCAGATCCAAGAGCTCAGCGTATTCGGTTCCTCCAAAGAGTGCATCTTCGTCGATTTCGGTAAGTTTTCCGAAATCATTGTATTGAAGGCTATAAGCAAGTCCTGAAAGCTTGAAGGTGCTGAGTGCTGTTAGCAATTGGCTTGTTGAGGTGTAATCACCTGCATAGTAAGAGGTGCGCCCGTCGACTTCGCGGGCCTGAATGTCGGGTATGGAGAGCACTTTTGCCAATTCCTCATTGCTGAGTCCGGCATCGGCATCGAGCACTACCCGGTATCCACGCTTGCGGCTTCCCAGTTGAAGAGTGTTTCTGGCCAAATCGGTGGTGGAGGTGGTACTTTTTTCAAAATTTTGGTCGAACAGCTCGCCGAGGTAAATTTTATATTGACGCTCGAATTGGGCATCGGTCATGGTTATACCATCAGCATCCACGTAGGCACCTGGTGCGGAGTTGGGTTCTTTATCGAGGTAATCGGGTACACCATCTTTGTCGCTATCGAGGGGGCAACCATGCTCATCAACACTTACGCCTGCGGGTGTGCAGGGGCACAAATCTGCAAAATCACTTACGCTGTCCCCATCTTCATCCTCTTCCGGTAGGGTGGTGTTTATTTCTTTTGGTTTTTCGTGGTTCAAGGGCTTGCGGTCATGATGCAGGTTGTAGCTCAATCCAATGGAGGTGTAGAGCAACCGGTCGTTTCGGTTGAGTCCTTGGGTCTCGTATGCGATACCGTCGAGATAATCTGAATTGGTGAAGTGCAGCTCTGCTGCAAGGCGCAGGTTAAATTTTTTGCTCAATTCAATGTCGGCACCCGCCCCTACGGGTATGGATATGGCCCGCAAAGCGTAGAGGTTCTGGCTTCCTTCGGCCATACGCAGGTCCGTTTCAAATGTATTGTCTACAATCAGAGGAATAGCAACACTGGCGTTTGGGCTGTTTTCAGCAAAACTGCGTACTGTACCATCGCTCCAGTGGTGGTATGCACGTCCGAATTGATCCTTTGTATTTCCCTTTGGATTAAATTCGAATGAAGTAATACCCAATGATACGAATGGGGTGAGGAGTCGTTTAGATGGCAATAGGTGGTGAAAATTATAGCTGATGCTTGCTCCTCCCATCTTGATATCTGTTTGGAAGTTGGGCATGGACTGCGGCAAGCGCTCAGCAGCACTTATTTTTCCGAAAAGGGCAAAAACATTGAGATCAAATCCCTGCCCCAATGGGTTTTGCAGAAGCAAGTGATGCCCCCAATTGAGCTGTGTGCTTTGGCTCACACCTCCCAAATTGCCTACATCGCCGCTGTAGTGCAGCATGCCAAACCCCATTTGGAGTTTAGGTCTGAATAGTCTTTGTTCAGAGGAATTTATGCCATCTGTGGCCACAGCGGGCAATTGCGCAGCTACCTCCACAGAGTATAGCAATGCGCTGAATACAAGCAGTAAGATCTGAAATTTCGAAAGCCTACACATAGGGGGAGTGCTTTTTTTACAGTAGGTTATACTGCATAAGCACCCCGAAAGTTGCAGTTGAATTCCCTATGGAATCCAGCGCTGCTTTGTAACCATCAGTGCTTCCTGCACGGTAATGCGCTCGCCTGTATTGTACGCGGTCACGAAAGGTCCTTTGAATTTGCTGTAATCATTTTTGATGCGCTCACGGTCATTGCGGGCATCGGCATAGGTGCTGTGCTGACCGGTGGTGTACTTCACCCATCCTTCATGGTTTTCGAGAATAAAGCCTTCGCGAAAATTGTAGAGGTGGCTGAACATATCCTTTTGAAGGATTTTGTGCCCTGCTGCCAGTTGCACCCTGAAATGTATGCCTTCCTGGGGTTGTGGTACATCCACAATATTGGCATCTGTATATGCGCGCTGTGTTGCGGGCTTGGTTGGGGTAGGCTTGGGTTTCGCGGAAACAGGTTCGGGACTTGGTTGTGGCTTTGGTGCAGTTACTTCGGGCTTGGGTTCCACTTGCTCTTGCGGCGCCTTCACAGGGGCAGGGATGGGCTCAGGCTCATTGGGTGCCTCTGCTATTTCCTCTTCCACTACTTCCATAGGCTCAATGGTTTGCGTAGTTTGTGGTTGCATTGGCTCGGCGCTATCAGAACTGGGCTGTACCTCAACGTATTCTGTAGCTTCTTTTCCTATGAAGGATTCACCGATGGGCACTTCTTTTCCTTCATCGTCGACGATGAAGGCTATGATGCCGCTGATTTCCGGTTCACGGGCTTCCATTGCAATTACTGGCAAAAGCTTGTATGAAACTGTGATACGTTCGGCATCTGGAAAGTCATACCATATATACTTCAACTCGCGGTCATCAATTGAAAAAATGGCTCCGCTTGATTTGAGGTCAATAGCGGTATATCCATGGGGGATACGTTCCTCAATTTTGGCAAAACCACCAATATTTTCCTTTTCAATGTCTACATCTACCCTCCATTGGTTGATGCCCGCATTGTTGATGGATCTTTTGCTGCTTACCGTCGCATTTAAGTTTTTGGCTTTTTCTGCCATAGATTTTTTAACCTCTAAGGCAGTTATTGCCTGCCCATCGCCCACTGCGATGAGGTGTGACGGTGCATCGTAATTTTTGCGTTCGTTGTTGTAGATGTAGGAGAACCGTTGCTGCATTTCAAGCATCCCCACTGCATTTGCATCGGCTTTGATGCGCACGCGCATGGTCACCTTCCGCTGGTTTGGCAACGCCATCCAGATAAATTTGGCCGCTTGGTTGTTGAACGTAAACGAGGCCCCTGCGGCGTCAATTACTTCAGCGCTAAGCCCATCACTCAAGGTGATTTGGAACTTGGCAAAACCCACAACATCGCTTTTATCAAGGGTTATGCTCACCACCTTCTCCTCGCCGGGCTGCATGGAAGCAGGTGCATCGTGGGCAATTTTAATATCGTGTTTTTGCGTAAGGGCAAGGGCCAAAATTCCAATGAATTGGAAGGCTAGGATGATACTTTTTGTCATAGCTACTGTGCTGGCTTTGTACTTCGATGTAAAGCAAAGCTATTCATTACAGTAGTTCCCGGGGCTGCGCCATGCCGTAGTTGCAAACATTGCGCTGTGCACAAAGCGGTTTTTGAAAGAAAGGTGATGGCCCCAGCCGGACAAGCCCTTAGAAGTTGGGCTTGAGCATGTACTTTCCGTAAAATCGGTCAATGTGCTCAACCGCCTCTTCAGGGGTGTTTACCAACCGAAACAAATCCATGTCTTCGGGATTGATTGTTTTGTATCTGTCGCGCAGGGTGTTGCGGATCCAATCGAGGAGGCCACCCCAGTAATCCTCACCAAACAAAATGATGGGAAACCGACCTATTTTACCAGTTTGAATGAGGGTCATTGCTTCGAAAAGTTCATCGAGTGTACCGAAACCTCCCGGCATAACGATGAAGCCTTGTGAGTACTTCACAAACATCACTTTGCGAACAAAAAAATAGTCGAAGTTGATGAGCTTGTCTCCATCGATGTAGGCATTGCCATTTTGCTCGAAGGGCAGTTCAATATTTAAGCCTACACTTACACCGCCTCCTCGGTTGGCACCCCTGTTGCCGGCTTCCATAATGCCCGGACCCCCACCCGTAATTACTCCATAGCCACTTTGGCTGAGTCGGTAAGCTATTTCTTCCGCTACCAGGTAGGAGGGGTCATCGTCTTGAAACCGCGCCGATCCGAAAATGGAAACACAAGGTTTGATCCGGGACATTTTCTCAAAACCCTCAACAAATTCAGACATGATTTTGAATATCGCCCAGCTGTCATTGGTTTTGGTTTCGTTCCAGTTGCGGGGTTTGAAGGCGCGTTTTATACGCTTTTCATCTTTTTGATTCATAGGGATAGTTCTTGCAATAAAAATGGTGCTGTATGGCCTTTGCCACTTTTGGCAATTTGCTCAGGTGTACCTGTCGCTACCACCATACCCCCACCTTGGCCACCTTCAGGGCCTATGTCAATGATGTAATCAGCTACTTTGATTACATCCATATTGTGTTCAATTACCAACACGGTGTTGCCATTTGCTACCAGTTTGTCCAGCACTTCAATCAGCAAACGAATGTCTTCAAAGTGAAGTCCCGTGGTAGGTTCATCCAAGATGTAAAAAGTGCTCCCCGTGTCGCGTTTTGACAGTTCGCCTGATAACTTAATGCGCTGGGCCTCGCCGCCCGAAAGTGTTGTAGATTGCTGTCCAAGCGTGATATAATCCAAGCCCACACTGTGCAGCGTATCAAGTTTCCTCACAATTTTTGGATGACCTTCAAAAAACTTCAGTGCATCCTCGATGGTAAGGTTGAGCACGTCACTGATCGACTTGCCTTTATATCTCACTTCCAATGTTTCACGGTTGTACCTTTTGCCTTGGCAGGTATCACAGACTACGTAAACATCGGGCAGAAAGTTCATTTCGATTGTGCGCACGCCAGCCCCTTTGCAGGTTTCGCAACGACCACCTGATGTATTGAAGCTGAACCTTCCGGGACCATAACCCCTGATTTTTGCTTCGGGCAAGCTTGCAAAAAGATCCCGGATGTCGGCAAAAACTCCTGTATATGTGGCAGGATTGCTCCGTGGGGTGCGTCCTATGGGCGATTGATCGATGCCCACAACCTTATCGATATGTTCAAGGCCTATAACTTTGCCGTAGGCCAAAGGCTCCATAACTCCTCCAGGGTAAGCGTGGTTGTTGAGTATGGGATATAGGGTGTGGTTGATCAAACTCGACTTGCCACTTCCTGAGACACCTGTAACACATATGAACGTACCCAAAGGGAAGTTTACATCAATGCTTTTGAGGTTATTGCCTTCAGCTTTTTTGATAATCAATTTGTTGCCATTGCCTTTGCGCCGCTTTTTGGGGACAGCTATAGTGCGTGCGCCCGAAAGGTATTCGGAGGTAAGAGTACCTGCTTGCTGCAAATCCTCAAGGCTGCCGGCGCCTACCACTCTGCCTCCGTGCACGCCAGCACGCGGACCAATGTCAATCACATAGTCGGCTGCAAGTATCATGTCTTTGTCATGTTCTACCACCACCACGGAATTGCCCAGATCGCGCAGGGCACGCAATGAATCAATCAATTTGTGGTTGTCCCGTTGGTGCAGCCCAATACTTGGTTCATCGAGGATGTAAAGTACGCCAACAAGCTGCGAACCAATCTGTGTAGCAAGCCTTATACGCTGGGCCTCACCTCCGCTGAGGGTATTTGCACTTCGGTCGAGGGTGAGGTAGTCGAGCCCAACGTTGTGAAGGAAGCCAGAGCGGCTTGTGATTTCTTTCAAAATGTCGCGTGCAATGCGTTGCTGCCGGTCATCCAATTTGGCGTAAAGCCCATTTACCCAGTCATTGAAGGTGTTGATGTTGAAGGCGCTGACTTGATCTATAGCCAGCCCGTCAAGTTTGAAGTGCAATGCTTCCTTGCGCAGGCGGCTGCCATGACACTTTGGGCATTGTACCTGCTTCATAAAGCTCTTGGCCCAGCGCTCAAGGGGCCTCGATTTGCTGCTTTCGGCCTGCCGTGTAATGAAGTTTACGATACCTTCAAATTGTACGCTGTAGGCAGCTCCGCTTTGCTGGCCTTGCACTTTCAATGCCTCATCTGTACCATACAGCACTTTGTCAAGTACTTCTTCTTCTATATCGCTCAGTGGTGTGTTTAGGGTATGCCCGTGCCTGCTGAGCAATGCCTCAACTTGTCCAAAAATCCAATTGTTCTTGTAGGTGCCAAGTGGTTCAAGACCTCCTTTGCGCACGCTTTTCGAAGGATTGGGTATGATGAGTTCAACACTCGCTTCACTGACTACGCCTAAGCCATTGCAGCGTGTGCATACGCCGTAAGGAGAGTTGAAAGAGAAGAGATTGGGCTCCGGGCTAGGGTAGGAGATGCCTGTAGAAGGGCACATGAGGTCACGGCTGAAATGCCGGATCTTGTCCGATTCAAAATCGAGCACCATCATGTTGCCTTTTCCCATTTCCATGGAAGTGGCTACGCTCTGCCTCACGCGGTTGAGTTGATCATCGCCCACGGCTATACGGTCTACAACCACCTCAATATCATGTATTTTATATCGGTCGAGCTGCATGCCCGGCGCAATGTCGCGCACCTCACCATCAACGCGTACACGCAGGTAACCCTGGCGTGCCACAGTGGCGAAAAGTTCCTTGTAATGGCCTTTGCGGCCGCGTACCAATGGGGCGAGCAAACTGACCTTTTGGTTGTTAAAATCGGACATGATGAGCGCTACGATCTGGTCTTCACCATAGCTGACCATACGCTCACCGGTGCGGTAGCTGTATGCTTCACCCACGCGTGCGTAGAGCAGGCGCAAAAAATCGTAGATTTCAGTAATGGTACCCACTGTAGATCGCGGACTGCGCCCTACTGTTTTTTGCTCAATGCTGATGACCGGGCTCAGGCCGTTAATTTTGTCAACGTCAGGCCGTTCAAGGCTGCCCATGAATTGACGCGCATAGGCCGAGAATGTTTCTATGTACCTGCGCTGGCCTTCGGCGTAAATCGTGTCAAAAGCGAGGGATGACTTTCCGCTTCCGCTCAATCCGGTTATCACTACCAGCTGATTGCGCGGTATTTCGACGTCAATATTCTTCAGGTTGTGCACCCGAGCCCCGAATACCTCTAGTTTTTCTGTGTTGGTGACAACGGGCGTTGGCAGCGTTTCTCCCATTATTCTACAAGCTTCAATTCTGTCGGGCGGTCGGTGGCCTCGATTTCTTCAAGGGTTTCTGTGAGGGCCACACCGAAGTCTTCGTTTGCAGGCAGCTTGATGGCGTAGTTTTTTTGATAAGGATTGGCCAGGTAATTTTCTCGGAGCCAAGGGTTCAGAATTTTTAAGACCTTATAGTTGGTTCCGTTTTCCTGAGCGAATGAAGCCAAATCCTTGATACCTCGGTCTACGCCGATTTCACGCACCTCATAGGCTGGATACAAATCGCTCGGCCTGAAGTGAAAACCAAATTGAGCAGGCTTGCTGATAATTTCTTTTGCCGCAAGGATGCGAAACACATAGCGGCTGGTTTCGTCAACGAGAAGCAGGTCGTAATAATCGCCTACCAGTTGTCTGTTTTTTTGTTTTTGCAGGCCATGCATTCCCATATTGTAACTGGCAGCGGCGCTCGTCCATGAGCCAAATTTGGCGTAAGCCTGCTTGAAATAGATGCATGCCGCACGGGTCGACTTTTCCACGTGGTAGCGCTCATCAACTTCACTGTTTATTTCTAAGCCCAGTTCCTTGCCTGTTTCTTTCAGAATTTGCCAATATCCGGTAGCTCCGGCAGGCGAAACAACATTGGCCAACCCACTTTCTATAAGCGCCAAATACTTAAAGTCGTCGGGCACCCCTTCTTCTGCAAGTATCGCCTCAATGGTTGGAAACCATCGGTTGGCGCGTTTGTGGAATAGCAATGTTTGTGATTGCCAGTAGGTATTGACCAATAGCTCCCGGTCAAACCGTTCACGGACGTCTATTTTTTCGAGCGGGACACGCTCTCCGGCAAATGTAGCCTCGGCTGGCAGGTTGAGTGAAAATACCTTGTAGTGGTTGTTGAAGTAGCGCTGGTAACTTTCGCGGATGGCTTGTTCGGAAGTGCTGTCGTTCTTGCCGGCAGAAGACACAAGTGTCCATGTAGCTGCTATGCATAAAATGCTGGCGCTGAAGCAAAAAAAGTTTCGGGCAAAGGGATTTTTGGGGAAAGCCATAATTGCAGGGGAGGAAAAATGCTGTGTAGTAAAGTTAAACTTCTTTATTTAACGTACGAACGGCGCTTTTGGTTTTTCTCCACCAAATTGAAAAACGCAGCGAGCATTCCGAAAAAGACCAAAAAGTATATGACCATGCCCAGATAGCCCGCGGAGGATAGGAAGGAAATTTGAATCCAATATCCGAGTGTGGCCAGGAGAGAGAAAAAGCAATAGGTGTATCCCACTTGGGCATCGGTAAGGCCGAGGTAGTGGAGGTGGTGGGTGGTGTGGTCTTTGCCACCTACAAAAGGCGATTGGCCACGGCGGAGCCTGTTTACCGTAACTACGGTCGTATCAATTAGCGGCATCATGAATACAACGGCAAGGGCGGTAAGGCCGTACCATGATCCTCCACCATCAATGAGGCTTTCGGCATTCCAGCAATAGTGTATGCCTACATAGGCCAGAATTACACCGAGAAATTGGCTGCCTGTATCGCCCATGTACATGCTGCTTGGATGCCAGTTGAAAAACAAAAAACCAACAAGCCCGGCCAGGATACCCAGCAGCAGCATGAAATCTACATCGCGGAAGTTACCGAATATTGCAATGTTGCCAAGTGCAGCCAACAATACGAATCCTGTAACTGATGCCGCAATGCCATCCATATTGTCGAGCATATTGATGCTGTTCATGATGCCCACCACCCATACAATGGTGAGCAAAGCGTCGGCGTATACATTGTCAAAGAACACAATGCCAGAATCTGTTCCGATAAAAATTGCACCGCACATCACCTGGGCCATAAATTTGAGGATGGGCCGCGTGTTGTACGCATCATCCGTAAGGCCCATCAAAAAACCGATGGTGCCGGCAGTAAGTAGGCCGATAATCTTTTTGTTTTCAAACACATCGCGCGCATCAAACGACACGGAATACACACTAAATCCGATAAAAAAGATGATAAACATGGCCAAGCCACCTATGGCAGGTTTGGTTTGGGCGCTCCAGCGCACCCCGGCTCCGGGTTGGTTCTTGGTGCCAAGAGTTTTTACAAAACGAAGCAGAATGCTGTTGATAAGCAAACTGAATGCAACAGTAGCAAAAAAGAAGAACGTGAAGAGGAAAATCAAAAATGCATCACCTGACATGGTCAAAAGGCGTTTGAAATTGCTTAAAAGCTATGCACTGGTTTTGGTCCCTTTCTGAAATGATATGTGGGCCTTGCGGCCAGGTTATGGCGAGGTGGGGGTCATTCCACTGTATGCAGCGCTCACTTTCTTTGTGGTAGTAGCCGGTGCATTTGTATGTAAAGATGGTATAATCTTCCAAAACTGCAAAACCGTGCGCGAAACCGGGGGGTATAAAGAGTTGTCGTTTATTCTCAGCGCTCAGCTCTGCACCGTACCATTGACCATAGGTCGGTGAGTACATTCTCAAATCGACCGCCACATCGTATACGCTACCTCTTGATACACGAACCAGCTTTCCCTGTGCGAAAGGTGGAACTTGCAGGTGTAGCCCACGAAGCACGCCTTTTTGTGACATAGATTCATTGTCCTGAACAAATTTGAGCGCAAGCCCGGTATGTTCTGAAAATTGTTTCTCACTGAAACTTTCAAAAAAGTATCCGCGCTCGTCATGAAATACGCGCGGCTCTATGAGCAAAAGACCATCAATCGGTGTGCGTAGAATTTTCATTAATCAACTGCCAAACATGCGTTTAAAAAATCCATGTTCTTTTTTGCTTGCATCGTCGTCATAGTACCCGTAACCGTAGCCATACCCGTAGCCATAGCCATATCCGTATCCGTAGCTGTTGCCATAACGGTTGCGGTCTACATCCACACAGTTCAATACCACAGAAAGGCGTTGCAAGTCATTTTCGTTCATGAGCCTGTCCACAAGCTGTACGCTTTGTTTGGTACTCATATCGGCTCTGAATATGTAGATGGGGCTATCCGCTTGCTTGATCATGGGTATGCCATCGGTCACCATGCCCACAGGCGGATTGTCCACAATGATGACATCATACTTTGTTTTCAGCTCTTTGATGACCTCTTGCATGCGCTTTCCCATCACAAGTTCCGA
Source organism: Cryomorphaceae bacterium (assembly GCA_036751905.1). Taxonomy (GTDB): domain Bacteria; phylum Bacteroidota; class Bacteroidia; order Flavobacteriales_D; family Cryomorphaceae; genus T3Sed10-241. Next base: position 18,229 of record DAIOTP010000008.1, on the reverse strand, counting down.
AGGGTTTGGAGGAATAGGGCCTGCTGTAATGAAATCGAGTTTTTCCACCTTGCTGTTGGTGATGCAATCTTCCAACTTTGACTTTCCGATGAGTATGGTGCTCATGCCCTCCTCATTGTCCACGTCGAATCCGAGGTGGATTTTGGGTTTCCGCATATCAAGGTCGAGCACGATTACGCGCTGTCCGGAATAAGCAATAATGCCAGCCAGATTGATAGCAACGAAAGTCTTCCCTTCACCTGAGGTACTCGAAGTAATGGCAATAAGACGCGCTTCATCGCTTTCCGAACCATCTGTCAGAAAGCGCAGGTTGGTGCGCAAACTTCTGAATGCCTCTGAAATCATCGATTTCGGGCTTTTGTCAATGAGCAGCTGTGAAGTAGGAATGTCTTTTTTGTACTTGGGAATCATGCCCAATACAGTAATGGACGCATTGCTCAGTTTCACAATTTCTTTCACGGAAGTGATTTTGTTGTGGAGGATGTATTTGACAACAACAATGGCGAGGCCCAAAAGCAGAGCTATGGCCAAAGCACCACCTGTGATCAAGCCTTTCTGAGGCGAAATCGGCGAACCTGAACTGATAAGTCGCTCCAAAATTCTGTTTTCTGTAACAAAGCCGGCCTGCGAAATACGGTACTGGGTCTTTTTCTCCAACAGCATGGTGTAGTACTTTTCGTTGATGCTGAAAAGACGCCGCAAGCGTGCAAACTCCAATTCCTTGTCGGGCAGTTCATCAAAACCCCTTTCGTAGCCTTGCATTTTGGTGCGAATATTGGCCTTTCGGGCAATGATTTTGTCGCGGGCGGCCACCACACTTTCGAGGATCAGCTTTTTCTGAATTTCAATGCTGCTGTCCATCTGCCTTATCCGGCGGCTGCTTTCTTTGATGTCGAATTGAAACTCCTCTCTTTGGGTCAATAAGCGCATCAGGGTTTCAAGCATTTTGGCCACGGTACCTTCGTAGCTTGAACCCGATAGCAGTGGGATGAGTTGGTATACATCCATTTCGGATTCAGAAGAATTGATGGTATTGAGCACCTGTTCCAGCATACTCTGTTCCAAATCAAGACGCAGGAGTTCTTCTTCAAAATCGCGAAATACATCAAAATATACCGTGGAAAGATTTTCGAGGTTGGTGATCTTGTTTTCCCGTTTGTATTCATTGAGCCTGAGCTCAGAATCCTTCAAATTTTGATAAACTGTATCAAGCTGACTGTCAATGAAACGCAGGATATTCGTGGCACTTTGCTCCCTGTTTTCCTGGTCAAACCGGATGTACTCTTCCGCATGTGCCACCACGAAGTCGCGCGCTATGCCGGCATTGTTGTCACGGAGGCTTATCTCAATGGTTTTGGCAGTATTGTTCAGGATTTTTATGCCCATCTGCCTTCTGAACTTATTGGAAAGGGTGCTCGAACGGTTGAATACAAAGTAAAAAGTAACTTCGCCCTGTTGCACCCTTTGGTAGTGGTATGCATCTATCACATTGAGCGTTAGGTCGAAGTGGGCGTTGCTCAGGCGCTCTCCTACCCTGATCCTCTCTCCCAAAGGTTTTTCATTGAGCGTGAGCTGATAGGTGTTGTCCGTGTCAAAGTTTACGAATATGGGCATATCCATGATGGAGCTGTCGCGCAGTGTATGCAGCTCTATCATGAAAGAAGACCGCGGATATTTTTGATCTGTGAGAAACTCACCTTTTTCAAAATAGGAAATTTCGAGTGGCAGATGCATTACCACCCTTTCTATGAGCAGTTTTGACTTCATCAGCTCTATTTCTTTCAAGAGGCTGTTGTCGTCCGAAAATTGATTGACGTTGAGTATGCGCTTCGCCTGGTCAGAGCTCCCCAATTGTATGATGGTCATTGCCTCGTACGTTGGGGAGGTATACCTGAGGTAAATCCAGGTTCCCAAAAGGGTAAGCACGACGATAGAAACAATCAGGATGAGGTTCTTTTTGAGAATGTACAGGAACAGACCCAACTCAAATTCATTGCTGAAATTGGTAAGGCGCTCTTTGTAGCCCTCAAAACTGGAGTTGATTTTGGATATGTCTTCGTTGTACATTCCTTTAATCCTGATTGATTAAGGTTACAATCAACACCGTTGTGGTAATCAACGATACGGTGGTAGAAATAAGCGCAACGACAGGTGATATCTCCTGAACGAATTCCCGCGCGAGCAATGGCAGCGGGTCTACATAAATGATGTCGTTGGGTTGCACAATCATGTCCGCCATATTGAGACCTTCTACTTTGCTGAGGTCAATCAAGTAAACCTCGCGCTCTTGTGTCGTTTCGTTTTTCCGAATGAGCTTGATGTTGGCAGCTTTACCACGCTCATTTACACCGCCTACCATCGAGAGCGCTTCGAGCAGTGTGGTGTTGTTGTTCATCAATGTAATTACCGCAGCCTGACCGCCTGAGCCCGGTGATACGATTACCCTGTTGTTAAGCACATTAATGATCACATAGGGTTCATTATAATACTGGGTATAAAGGCTTTCGAGCAGGGTTTCCGCCTCCCGTATGGTAAGGCCTTCGAGTTTTACCCTCCCGATCACGGGAAGTTTAGCAGTACCATCACGGTCAATGAGGTAGCGCATGCCTCCTCCCTGCATCATCATCATCATGCCCTGGCCTCCCTGCATCTGCCCTTGTTGCTGCCCCGCGAGCATGCTGCTTCCCAAACCCATTTCCACCAGCATGTAGCCATTGCCGGTAAAAAAGTTCATCGTAATGAAATTATTCGCCGACAGCTTCGCCGAGGGGCCCAAATCGGTGGGCAATTCGGCGTATTGATAGTCCTTGGGGGTTTTGAAAAGAAGGTCTTTATTGATGGTACAACTGCTGAAGAGCAGGCCTGTAATCAACCAAAATAGCAGGTGCCTCATGCGTGCGGATTTCATCCTATGTTTCAGTTGTCGAAAGTATTAAAATTATGCCAATAGCCGGTTGTACAAAGCTGTGATGTCTTTGCTGAGCCGTTCGAAGTGAAACTTGTCCTTCACAAAAGCCCAGCCTTTGGCCCCCATGCGTTCACGCAGTGCCTTGTCATTGATGAGTTTGAGCAGGTTTTTTTGAAAAGATTCCTCGTCATCGGGTTCGCTCAACAGGGCAGTTACTTCAGGAATTACGACGTCCTCAATTCCCCCTACGCGGGTACTTACCACGGCCCGATTGGCCGCCTGGGCTTCAATAAGGCTCACAGGGGTGCCTTCATTTTTGGAAGTAAGGGCTATAATGTCGGCACCGGCATTGACAAAATCCACATTTTTAACCCATGAGGTGAAGTACACATCTACATCCTCATCGGAGTCATTGCTGTAGCTCAGGCCTATATCGGTACAGTGTTGTTCAAGACTGCTGCGTGATTCGCCATCGCCAATAATAAAGCCCTTGAAGCGGACCTCAGTTTTGCCCTTACACCAAGCCAGGGCATTCAAAAACAGTTGGTGGTTCTTTATAGGTACCAAGCGCCCCACAATGGCCACTGCCACATCGTCATCACCCAGCTTAAATTCAGTGCGAAATACTTCCCTCTTTTCGTCAAAATTGTCTTGAAAACGCTGTAATTCAAAACCCAAAGGTATCACTTCCACCTTCTCAGGAGGGCAAATTCCGTGGTCGATGGTCAGTTCCTCTTTCTGCTTGTCGCTGATGGCGATGATGCAGGAGCTCACACTGGCCAATTTGCGCTCAAGCGCTTTGTAGAAGGCCGTAACCGCAGGATTGAAATAAGAGTGAAATACGTGTCCATGAAAGGTATGTACAATCACAGGTACCCCCATTTTGTGCGCTGCCCAGCGGCCGAGGGCTCCAGGCTTGGAAGCATGGGTGTGCACCACATCAGGCTTGTAATCGCCGATTATTTCTTTCAGCTTGTTGTAGGCAGCATGGTCTTGAAATGGGTTGATAGGCCGTTTCATCTCAGGGATCACTACTGGCGTAATCCCGAGATTTTCAACGATAAATTGAGAGCTGTCTTCGGTTTTGTCCTTCATACCGCCCACGAGGAGGGTTTCATACCCATCCTGCACATATTTGGTGAGGTAAGCAGCGTTGTAAGTGGGGCCGCCTAAATTGAAGCGGTTGATGATGCGGAGTATGCGTGGCATTTGATGGCGAAGGTAAGTGATTTCGTGCTTAGGCTAGCCCAGTTGGCGCACCCACCAGTGCTGAAATACCAGCATAGCCCAGAGTGTGGAAGGGGCATCGCCTGGGTTGGCGCTGTGCACTTTGCGCTGAAGTGCTTGTAGTGCGCTGTGGTCAAAAATGCCCTGGGCTTCAATATGTGGTTTGTTAAATAATCTGTCAACATCCGGTTTCAATACATGGGTAAGCCAGTGTTTGAGCGGTGCTTCGAAGCCGCGCTTGGGTCCTTCGAAGGCTCCCGGCATAAAATCAGCCGCGAAGGCCTCGCGCAGCAGTTTTTTTCCTCCCCGCACATCGAGTTTTCTATTTGACGGCAAGGAGAATACAAACTCCACCACCTCGTGATCAAGGAAGGGCACGCGCACTTCGAGGCCTCTGTGCATGCTCATGCTGTCCACTTTGTAAAGCATATCGCCCGCAAGTACCAAGGCCATGTCTGTGAAAAGTACAGAGTTGAAATTGTGTGGGTCGAGTGCGCTGAGCTTGTCTTTTACCTCAGGGGCGAGGACGCAGCCCTTCAAGGCGGGGTTGAGTAGCTTGGCCACCGCCGAGGCAGGCGTAAACGAAGCCCACTCCAGGTAGCGGTCAGCAAAGTCGAGGCGCAAACCTTTGCCATAGCGCTGCAATTTGCGTACACGGTCCGCGAGGGCGTGGTTGCGCGAGGAGGGCAGGAGGGAGAGCAAGGGGCTCGATTGGCGCAATACTGAGTTCAGAAGGCCGCCGTGCAAGGAGCGCAGCAAGGCGCGGTGCTTGTTGTAGCCGCCCAGGAGTTCATCGGCACCATCGCCGCTCAGGCTGACCTTGACCTGCTGACGGGCGCGTTGTGAAAGGATGTTCACCAGTACTGCTGAGCTATCGGCGAAGGGTTCATCAATCCCCGTGAGAATGCTACTTAGCTCATTTTCGATATCTCTTTCTCGAACTTCAAACACTTCATGGCGCACCCCGATGTGCCTGGCTATGGCGCGCGCCTTGGCACTTTCGTCAAAATAAGGATTGTCGGGAAATCCAATTGAAAACGCCGGAATATCAGGCCGAAGCCTGTGCGCCAGCAGGGTAATCACAGAGCTGTCGAGCCCACCACTGAGGAAGGTGCCTACAGGCACATCGGCGAGCAGCCTGCGCTCCACAGAGGTTGCCAGCAGCTGTGATAGCTTTCGGGGCAGGTCCTGAGTCAATTGTTCTTTATCGGGACTGTTACGGTGCTCAAGGGTATACCAGGCCTTGTTCTCGGTGCCATCAGGACCTGCAAGGAGTGCGTGGCCGGGTGCCAATTTGCGGATTCCTTCCACCATGCTCAGGGGGTCGGGAAGGTAGCTGAGCTGCAAGTAACTGAACAAACTGCTGAGGGCCACCTCTTTTTTCCCGGAAAGGGCCATAACAGCCGTGAGCGTGCTCCCAAAGCTCAGTAAGCCATCCTGCACACTGTAGTAAAAGGGCTTGATGCCGTAGCGGTCACGGGCACACAGCAGCTTGTGTTCCACACTGTCGTAAAATCCAAAAGCGAAAAAACCGTTCAGCTTGTCCAATAGGTTGATGCCTTCGTGAATGAGCCCGTAGAGCAGTACTTCCGTGTCACTCTGTGTGCGAAACTGCACACCGTATTTTTCAGAAAGCCTGCCGCCTACCTCACGAAAATTGAAAATTTCACCGTTAAATACCAGACTGTAGCGCCCACTTGGGTCGAGCAGCGGCTGGTTGGCCCGATCAGAGGTATCAATAATTGCCAGACGGCTATGGCCAAATGCCGCTTTGGCATAACTTTGGCTGCCCTGCGCATCGGGCCCGCGGTGGGCTATGCACTGCATGGCATGCTTGAGCGCAGGTTTGGGAACTTGTTCCCAACCATCTTTGGACCATATGCCTGTTATACCACACACTGAATTGGCGCCTAAATTATACCAAAAGCTACATTTTGGCATTATAAAAGAAGACTTCTGCACATGAGCACCTATTTCAAAGTATTTTTCATTTCTGGTTTCAGCGCCATATTCATGGAAATCACATCATTTCATGCATTTTCTCAGCAGGCTCAGCGCATGGCCAATGATCCTGCCCTTCGCGGGGCTACCGTATCGGCTGTGGTGGTTGACCTGATCACAGGTGAGGTGCTCGACAGCCACGCCCCTGAGCTCCGCCTCTGCCCGGCCTCGGTGTGGAAACTTCTCGTGGGTGGGGCTGCCCTTGATTTGCTCGGTGCTGATGCTCGGTTTAGAACCATGCTTGCTTACCGTGGTGAGCTCAAGGGCGGAGTTCTGTATGGTGATGTGGTGGTGGTGGGGGGTGGCGACCCTTCCCTGGGTTCACGCCATATGGGCAAGGATTTTCAAAGTTTGCTCAAGGACTGGTCTGAAGCCGTTAAAGCAGCGGGCATTGACTCCATCACGGGCGGTGTGGTGGCCGTATCAGCGCACTTCAAAGGCGATGGCATCCCGCGCACCCGCATTTGGGAAGACATGGCCAATTACTATGGTGCCGCAGCTTCCGGGCTCAATATACACGACAACACCTACTTCATCCATTTCCAAACGCCTGCTGAGCCTGGCCTTCCGGCAAAAATCACGGGCGCCGAGCCCCGCGTCCCCGATTTGCGGCTGCGTTCCGAAGTGCTGAGCAGCACCATTCAGAGCGATTTTGCTTTCGTGTTTGGCGCGCCCGACTCGCGTGAGCATGTGGTGCGGGGCACCTTGCCCATGGGCCGTGAGCGATTTACAGTAAAGGGCAGTATTCCCGATCCGCCATTGTTCACGGCCTACCACTTGCGGCTGGCTTTGCTCAAGGCAGGGATTCGCCTGGGGCAGCACATCAGCGTGGAGGCCGATGAGCTGCCTGAAAGCTATTTGCTCAAGCGCATCATTGAGCACCAATCCGAGCCCCTGCACGTCATGGTGAAACACATGCTCCGCGAGAGCGACAACCTTTTTGCGGAAACCTTGCTACTACAACTTGGGGTAATGAAGGGACATCCTAGCATTGAAGGCAGTATCAAGGTGCTAGAGGAGCATTACGCCGGCATCGACGGTCAACGCAGCCCTTTTTTTGGGTATGATGGCAGCGGTTTGTCGCGCTTCAACGCCATTTCGGCGCAGGCGTTGGCCCAAGTGCTGGTGCGCGCACGGCAAAGAGAGGTGTTGCATTCCAGACTTTTGCAGCAAATGCCCCTTGCGGGAAAAGAAGGAACCGTGAAGTACTTTGCCAAAAACACCAACCTAGACGGCAACATGCGTTGCAAGAGCGGTAGCATGGACAAGGTGAGGGCCTACGCAGGGACCTTTACAGCCTTCACCGGAAGGGAGCTCGGCTACGTCGTGATGGTGAACAACTACGAGGGCGATCACATCGCAGTGCGCAAGGCGATAGAACAGTGGTTGGTGGCCACATACGGGGCCTACTAGCACGCCATGGGTATGTGATGGCTGGCATCACGGTTATCGGGTTCTATTTGTGGAGTTGCTGCCTAAGGAGCTGTTGATATTGGTCATCGTGGTGAAAAAACCCTCAAGCCTCGTACATTCAGGCTTGAGGGTGTAACTTGCTTTGACAAGGCAGTGCAGGTTGGGTTTACCTCGCCACCACCAGTTTTTCCGTAAGCACTGCTCCTCCACACTCCGCCCGCACAATGTACACGCCGGGCGCGATGCGGCTGATGTCCATGCGGTGTACGGACTGCCCTCCGGGGCTGGCTTGCATCACCGGGCGGCTGGCCGTATCGAAAATGGTTAGACGGTCGATGCCGTTGTCCTGGGTTTGGATGGTAAGCTCGGAGCGGCTTCATATCCAAATTATTGGAGTCTTTTTTCTCGGTCAATGATCGGAATTTAGATGGAATTTATTGAGAGGAGTACTAAATTTGAACTTAATTGTCGAATAACAAGTAAGACAAGCCAATGCCTGCGTTAAGTCCGTTTCTTCTCAGGCTGTGCGATCCTGGATATAAAAACGGAGTAAATGTGAATGAATAAAAAGTTTCCAGAAGGAGCTTCACCTGCGAGTTCAGATTGTAACTCGTTAACAGGCCAACGTGAGCGCTAAAGAAGTAAGAATTGATTTGGCTAACGCGCTGACCACTTAATTCCTCAGTGCTTTTAATGAAAATAGTGTAAACTTGTTCATCTGGCCCCAAGATATCTTCAGGGACGAACTTCCAGGTACGGCCTGAGACTTTATTCCGAATTTGAGAGCCTACTACCATCGAAAAGGTGCCAGCCAACTCAAATTTTCGGGTTTCGAAAAATTGCTGTTCCATGCCTACCCTAACCGACAGATAGTCAACAATGAAGTCCAAGTCATGCCCGAAGGCTGATCGACCTTGCCCTTGTTCAAAGTTACTGCCTGCCCGAAAAGTTTGAAATTCGAGACCGTAAAATGCCATAAGATTTGATCCCAACCAATGTCTGACCCCTACTAAAGCATAATTTCCCATACCCGAACTGACCTGCCCGATTTGATTGCTTTTATCTATTTCAAATAAGTTATTGAAGCCAATACCCGTTCTGCCGTCAATCCAGACTTGCGCATTAAGTAATGTCGGATAGATTGAAACAAGAAATAATGTCGCTATTCTAAAGAAGGTAGATAGAATCATAACTTTATGAGCTTTTCTCGAAGAAGAATAGTTCCATCTTCATTGATTAGGACAACAACATATGTTCCCTGCGCCAAACGATCCAAATTCAAAGAATAGTCAGCGTTCGCAGTTAATTTTTTTCGCAACAATGTTTGGCCACCAAGGTTTAACACAGTCAATTCAAATACTTTTTCATGGTCTCCGTGGACTATAACATTAACTTTTTCCTTGAATGGGTTTGGGCTTAAAGCTAATGAATACCTGTGATATGGTGTATTTAAATCACTAGTGCTCAAGGCCAATGGATTTTTTATGCTTTTCGCTCTCTCTGTGCATATATTTGGGTCGATTTCTGCGTGAAAAATGGAATGCGCGTTAAAGTGAAGGTTTGGCTTCAGTTGAATGCAATTACCAGCCTTGATGTGTAAGGTTAGCCCTTCATCCAATGCTGTCTCTCCTGTTAACTCAATATTTTCGCCACAAATAAAGTTGTAGGCCGTGTGATTTTCCAAAAGAGATAATTCTTCTGTGGTGTTGAAAATCAAGTCAGAACAACAGTTGGTCTTGTTGTAATACCTGATGTAGTCAATCTCAAAAGTACCTGGGAACAGAGTTGACGTATTTGGAGAGTTAACACCTGATTGTATTGCCAAATTGAAAATTATGTGCATTCGTTTGGTTGGATATGCTTTGTTTGTTACAAAATTTCCCGCCGGGAGAGGTGTTGAACAGTCTAAGGGCTGCAAAGTAATTGTTTGAAATCGCGGGACGGATCTGACAAGAATATCATTGATGTACCAACTTACTCGGTCAAATTCAAAGTCACAACGAAACGTATTCCATTCAGAGAAATCAAGAACGTCTTGCCCAAAGCCGCAAGAACTTTGATCATTACCAAGCCAATTATGGTGAAGATTACACGTAAACCTTTCAATGTTGTCTCCATAAATTTCGAACACATCAATCTCATGCCAATCAATTAAGTCACCACCACCGAAAGTCCAGAATGCAGACCAGAATCCTTTCCCTGCAGGTACTCTACATTTTATCTCATACCTTCCGTAAAAAAAGGTATGCCTCGACCAAATGTTACTGGAGCTATAATTGAATGTTCTTAAATTTTGCTGACCATCCACTATGATCTCAGAATCATCAAGCCATGGCATTATTGGTAATGTTAAAGTTTGCTGTTTTGCTAGTATTTTAGCAGTTCCATCTTCTATAACTAGATTTTCGAGTAGATAATGCTGCTGTGAGCCATCGCCGGCGACTGATCCATGACCCCAAGGTTGAAGCTGCCATTTCGATTGGTCAAGCGTCGGGTTTGCGAAGTTTTCTTCGAACACTAGCGTGTAGTCTGCTTCAGAACAAGCCCATGTTGGCCACGCTGGTAGCCATATGGGCGCTACACTACACCCGGGATTTTGGCCAAAGAGCTGTGATGTCAATAACATCAGAATAATGCTTGACATATGGGTGGCGAACTTCACGGAATGACTCATATTAATCATTTCTTGTTTCTTTTAGCAATTCAAGTTGTTTTTGCAATTCAATTAGATGCAAAGTCAACTCCTCCACCTTTTCGGTAAGCAATCGCTGGGTTTCGCCAAGGGCTATACCTTCTTCAGCTACCTGTGCGGCGCTCGGCATGCCGGGCAAGCGGCCGTGGTCCTCGATGAAGGCGCCCACTTCATGCAGGGGCATTAAGTAATAGCTGGAGCTAAACACATAGTCGGGCCATGTGCCTTTGAGTTTTACAAAGCCTTCTTCAATAATGATACTACCCTCCACATACAAGCTGTGGTTGCCTACAAAGTGGGTGGTGTTGATGCCTACCTTGCCATCGGCGTGTAGGCTAAGGGGATTGTTGTTTCCGGAGCGGAATTGCATGAGGCCGTTGCTGCTGTTCCAGAAGAGGTGGCGTCCATCGGCATTGCTCAGACCTACAATGTTGTTATCGCCTGCCCAATCGCCTTCGGCTTGTACTTGCAATGTTTCGCTCACGCTACCACCCCTTACCCTCAGGGTGTAGTCACCATCAAATGAGCTGCTGCCAGCTGCTACCTTGCCGTCGGCATGGAGGGTGAGGGGTGTATTGTCCTCGGAGCGGAATTTGAACAAACCATCCTGCGATCTCCAAAAAAGGTGTTGGCCTTGGTCGGTGCTCAGGCCCGCTTTGTTGTCGCCTCCCGCCCAGTCAGCTTCCGCTTGTACCTGGATGGATCTGCTCACTGAACTTCCCTCAACATACAAGGAATGGGTGCTATTACCCTCCCTCACCAATGTGCCTCCTTGCAGAAACACTTGGTAATTTTGATCGTAGGGTTCACTCAAATCGGTTGTACCTAAACCTACTTTTCCTGAAGGGGCCATGTATAGGCCGGCTTGCCCGCTGTGGTTCATTATGCTGAATCCCTGGCCGCCATTGCTCCGCCAGCGTAGCTCAGGAGCACTGCCAGTGCTATGGCGTAGCTTTATCCAATCGTTCACATTTTTGTACAGAGCTATATCGCCTTGTACTGCAAGTAATTCATGCGGATTTGCGGGAAACGCGCCTATCTGTGTTTGTCCATTGGGTTTTATACTAAATACGGTGTAATGGTCGCCAAATGGCCCTCCCCAAACAGTACTAGGTATTTGGCCGAGTACTTGAAAAGCCATCGTTGGAAATAGCATTACGGGTAAAGGATCATCTCCGAAAAATTCAGGAGGAGGTTGGAACCAGTCTCCATTGGTTTTCAGCTGCAATATAGTGCCTTCCGATGCACTCACATCAAGGGCAGCATCGGGGCTGGTGTTGTTGATACCTACTTTGTTGTCGGATTCTGTAATCTGCGCTTGAAGGCTCCATGCCCCCATGCTTAAGGCGAGGGCCAGGCCCTGAGTTAAAAACTTTTGCATCGCTAAGGATTTTGGGTTGAATGAAAGTGAGAATAACCTAGCAGTACGATAATCTTCAAGGCTAAAGCTAAATGATCATTTCCAAAACGCCAAATGCAAAGCCATTGCTGCCACGTACATTATTGGATTCCTAAAGACCAAAAATCGCCCTCCTATTTCATCCCAAGTGTCCATGGAACACTCAGGGCTGGAGGCCTTATTTTTACAGGGGTTTTGGGCTCTCTCTCTCTCTCTCTCAGCAATCTCTGAAGAATGAGCGCAAAATTACGCTGTGAAATTGTTTAAAAATTAACATAAATTAAGGTTTTATTGTTGGAAAATCACTTCTTGCGCCTCATGATCTGTGTCTGCTTAGCATGGCAGAAGCGCTTATCGCCTACCGGACATTTGTAGTTTGCCATGGAATCTTCAAAAAGCTTGGGAGTAATCCAACAAAGGACATGCTCAGCAGATCGTAAAGACCAAAATAAGAGGTGGTTTTTGCAACAAGGTGCCTAAGCCAGAAGCACTGTAGAAGCGGGATTAAAACGCCATGCGTATAGTCCGCGTGCGCTCAAAGGCATCCCGTTCTTCCTTGTTGAGGCAGTAGCGCATGTAGATCGTTTTTGATTCGGGATCGCCCAAATCCATGGCTTCCTTGTAATATTCACATGCTTCCTCGCGCTTACCACTGAAATACAAGGCTTCGGCGAGGCTGAAATAAAAATCGGCGGGGCTTGGCAACCTGGCCGGGTCCATCTGCTCAAGCATGTCGGCAGCCTTTTGGTATTGATCATCGTTGAGCAATATTACGGCGATGTTGTAGCGGGCTACTTGCAAGTTGGGGTCTATAGCCAGCGTAGACTCATAGTCGCGCAAGGCCGGCTTGTATTTTCCCATTTCTGCATAGGTGGCTGCGCGCATGTACAGCGCATCGCGGTACTCTGGCCTAAGCCGTATGGCTTCGTTGTAATGCTTCAATGCCGCGTTGGTATTGTACTCGAAATATTTCAGGTTGCCCATGAAGTAGTGGGCTTCGGGCAGTTCAGCGTCAATTTTGAGGGCTTTCTTCAGGCGTTTTTCCGCCTCGTTGTATTGCTGGAGGTTGAGCAATGCGGCCCCGTGGTGTGCATTGAGGGGCGCTGATTCACCGTTGATTTTGCCGGCTTTCTCGTACATCTGTATGGCGGCTACAAACTTTTCATCTTTCTGATAGCAATCCCCCATCATTTTAAGTGCCTCATACTGCGCCTCTTTGTCCTCTATGAGGGTGTTGAGCAGCTTGATGGCCGCATCATACTTGCCCTCAGCGTACAGCCTTTGGGCTTCTACAAGCGAGGGATTGTGGGCGGGCAGGGCCGCGCCAATGAGCAAAAACAGAAGGAGCATCAACATCCAGCGCATAGCCTCTGGTGTACGTGCTTTCCGCAAAAAAGTTAGTCGAGGGCGGCTTTCAGTACCGGGCCGAATTGCTCCAATGAAGGGATACAGACATGGGCTGCAGCCCATTTTGCAGAAGCGAACGCCTCTGGAGCAGGCACCACGACCACATGCATTTTTGCCGCAAGGCCAGCCACCATACCGTGGAAGCTGTCTTCGAGCACCATGCATTCGGTAGGGTGGATTCCAAGCACCCCGGCGGTGTGCAAAAACACAGCGGGGTGGGGCTTACCATAGGCTTCATATTGAGCAGAGTGCAGGGTGTCAAAGTACCCATGTAGCCCAAAGCGCTCCACCACACTTTCTATGAGCACCATGGGGGAGCTGGAGGCAATGGCCGTTTTGAGGCCTGCCTTCCGACACATATCGATGGCTGCAAACACGCCCGTCAGCGGTTCCGCTTCGGTAAGTACGTAATGCGATACGCGGCGCAGGATGTCCTGCTCCACCGCTTCGGGAGTAGGGCCCTCCCATGGTCGGCGCGCGTGCCAGTAGTGCACCACTTCATTGAGCCTCCAGCCCATCGTATGCCGACAGTCGGCTTCGGTGAGTACTACTCCCAACTCCGCAAAGGCTTCTATTTCAGCTTTACGCCAAAAGGGCTCCGAATCGACCAGCAGGCCGTCCATATCGAAGATCACCGCTTTCATCAGTTGCTGCGCCAAAAGTAAGGACTGAAAATGATCAGCACGGTGAATATTTCGAGGCGGCCCACCACCATGAGGAAGCCCAACATCCACTTGCCGAGGGCGGGCATCAGGGCATAGGTTTCGGAAGGGCCGGTACTGCCCAATCCGGGTCCCACATTGCCCAGGGCCGAGGCCACAGAGCCCATGGCCGTGATGCCATCTACACCGTTGAAGGTGAGCAATACAGAACACACACCGAATATGGTGAGGTATATGATGACGAAGGCCAGGATGTTGCGTGTTACTTCGTGAGGGATGGCCTTTCCGTTGAGCCTTACCGGTATAATGGCCGAGAGGTGCAGCTGCCTGCGGAACTCCAACACGGAATTTTTGGCGATGACCAGGTGGCGTACCACCTTCACGCTGCCCGTGGTAGAGCCCGCACATCCACCTACAAACATGAGAGTGAAGAAGATAATACTCACCCCACTGCCCCAATGGGTGAAGTCGGTAGAGGCAAAACCGGTGCCGGTACACAGGGCCAGGACCTGAAACAGTGATTTCCTAAAAGCGCGCTCAAGGCCGTAATTTTCCTGAAAAAGCAGCACCACCGCCACCACCAGGGTGCTCATGGCAATGATGGCTGCAAATGCGCGAAATTCTTCGTTGTGGATCAGGCGCTTGTATTTGCCTTTAATGAGCAGGTACAGCAGCACGAAGCTTGTGGCACCAATAAACATAAATGCGCTGAGCACATACTCAATGAAGGGTGAATTGTACGCTTCAATGCTCGCCTGTTTTGTGGAAAATCCACCTGTACTTAAGGTGGTGAAACCATGGTTCAGCGCATCGAAAATGCCCATTCCCCCATAATATAACAGGCCAGTGACCATTCCCGTAAGCCCGATGTAGAGCAGCCACAAGCGCTTGGCGGTATCCTGTATGCGGGGCTTGAGCTTATCGGCAGTGATGCCGGGGGCTTCCGCCAAAAAGAGCTGCATGCCACCAATGCCCAGATAGGGGAGGATGCTAATTACGAGTACGATAAATCCAAGTCCACCCACCCATTGTGTAAGGCTGCGCCACAGCAAGATGCTGCGCGGCAGGCTTTCAATGTCGTCGAGGATGGTGGCGCCTGTGGTGGTAAAGCCGGAGATGCTTTCAAAAAATGCATTGCTAAAATTGGGGATGCTGCCGCTGAGGGTGTAGGGCAAGGTGCCTGAAAATGCCATAACAAACCAGCTGATGGTCACAATGATGTATCCATCGCGTTTGCGCACATTTTTGTGACTTGGCAGCCTGAAGGTCGAAAAGTACATCAAAGCACCCAGCACCAGGCTAATGCCGACCGATGCAAGCCAAGCGTTCATGGTGCTCTCCCCATCATACCAGGCCATAGGTACGCAGGTGAGCATGAGGCCTGCATTGATAAAAAGCAGGATGCCAATGATGTTGATGATGGCTATAAGATTGATCTTCATTGGCTAGCGGAAGTAGCTCTCCACCTTATGGATGCATGACATTTTGGAGAGGATCACCACATGGTCTTTTTCTTCAAACACAAAATTGCCGTCGGGTATTTGGCCTACATCGCTGCGAATCACCCCGCCTACTACCGAGCTTTTGGGGAAGTCCAGTTCCCTAAGGGCTTTGCCCTTGATTTTGGAACCGGCAGTCACCTCAAATTCGAGCACCTCCACATCGGCGCCGTGCAGGCTCGTGAGGGAGAGTACCTCCCCCTTGCGGATGTAGCGGAATATAAAGTTGGCCGCGATGAGTTTTTTATTGATGAGGGTATCCACCCCAATGCTTTGGCTCAGGTGGATGTAGTCGATGTTTTCCACCAGGGCAATGGTTTTTTTGACCCCGTGGTTTTTCGCTACCAGACTGGTGATGATGTTGGTCTCACTGTTGCTCGTCACGGCGATGAAGGCGTCCATTTCCGAGAGGTTCTCCTCTTCGAGGGCGTCCATGTTGCGGCCGTCGGCGTTGATGATCAGCGTATCGGGGAGCAAGTCGGCCAGCTCAATGCAGCGCTCCTTGTTGGGCTCTACAAGCTTCACGCGGTACTTTTTGCTCAGGGCTGCAGCGGCATGGTAACCTACCGCACTGCCACCGAGAATCATGAGGTTCTTTATTTCGATCCGTTCTTTGCCAAAGGCCACGAGTACCTGTTCGAGCCCTTGGGTGTTGGCCACAAAGTAGGCGTGGTCGTTGGCGAAAAAGCGGGTGTCCTTGCGGGGAATGATGGTTTCATTGTTGCGCAATATGGCCACCGGAATGAAATTGCCTTCGGGGTTGAGGTGGGCGCAATCGGCGATGGTTTTGCCGGTCACGCGGCTCTCATTTTCCACCTTCACCCCGATTAGCGAGAGCTTGCCCTTGTCAAAGTCGATAAAATCGGTGAGGGCCGATTCCTTGCAGAGGCGCTTTATTTCGCGCGCAGCCAGGGAGGCGGGCGAAATGAGCTCATCGATGCCCACTTGCGCCAGGTCGAGTTGCTCGCGGTTCAGCAAAAACTCCATATTGCTTATGCGGGCCACCGTTTTTTTGGCGCCCAGGTGCTTGGCGATGATACAGGTGGTGAGGTTGGCGTCCTCGCTGTTGGTCACCCCGATTACGAGGTCGGCTTTTTGCACATTGGCCTGTCCCAATGAAGAGTACGAGGTGCTGCTGCCCAGGATGGTTTGTACATCGAGGTGTTGTGCAATGTAGTTGAGCTTGTCGGCATCGGTGTCAATCACCACAATGTCATGCCCTTCTATGGTGAGGAGCTTGGCGAGGTGAAAACCCACTTCGCCGGCTCCTGCGATGATAACCCGCATGGGAGAGGATTAGAAATGTGGGGCAAATATAGGGAGACTGGGAGGATCGCCTGATTTTTTTAGGGGCCATTTACGAATGTGGGAATTTGAGAACGCAGTGGATTCGATGAGGTATAATATTACAACTGTAAAAGTATGTAGATGAGTGAACTGAAGGCGCGTGAAATTCATGGAGCGCACCTAATAAAATTTATGGTAAACTTGCCGGCCCTGAATTTTGACCCATAAATGACCCATTATAGCGCAACGAATCAATTGAATGCTGCGGAACGCCAATGCATCGAAGCCCTCTCATCCGCTTTCACAAAAGTGGCCAATCCTATTGATGCTCCAGGTATGGAGGCCTATATGAAGCACCGCTTCCGCTATTTTGGCATTAAAGCCCCTGTTCGCAAGTCGATTGTAAAGTCCATGAGGCCGCTGGATGCGGCCATACGCCTTGATGTGCTTGCTCTGGCTTTGTATGAGCAGCCTTTTCGGGAAATGCACTACGCCGCGCTCGACCTCCTCGAAGCCCATGCCCGGCATGCCCCTGAGCACAGTATAAACCTGTACCATGAACTGCTGCTGCGCCACGCCTGGTGGGACAGCATCGACTGGATTGCCTCCAAGCTCATTGGTGGCCATTTCAAGCGCTACCCGCACCTGCGCGATGCATGGGTGCAGCGCTGGATGGATTCCGGCGGGCTGTGGCAGCAGCGTACCTGCCTGCTTTTCCAACTCAGCTACAAAAAGAATACGGATACTGACCTGCTTCGTGCCCTGATCGTGGAGCTCAAACCCAACAAGGAATTTTTTATCCAAAAAGCCATCGGCTGGACACTGCGGCAATACGCCCGCACCGATGCCGCCTGGGTGAGGTGCGTGGTGGACGAGGAAGGCTTACAGGGGCTCAGCAAGAGGGAGGCTTTGAAACATGTGGGGGTGTGAGCGCTGCACGGTTAGAACTTCGCCCTCGCTTGCCTCTGGCAAGTGAGGCTAACTTCAGCCTCCGACTTTTTCAAACATATCACTTGCAAGCGGAGGCCAAATCAAGGGTCACTCGCCAGGGGCGAGCAACTGCGCACAGCCAATAAAAAAAGCCGAACCTTATGGCCCGGCTTTTCGATATTTGAAAAAGAAAAACCTTTATCCTGCTACAATGAGCACAGGATTTTCCATATACTTCTTAAAAGTTTGCAGGAAGGCCGAGCCTACAGCGCCATCTACCACGCGGTGGTTGCAAGAGAGGGTCAATTTGAAGCATTTGAAATAGTCAGAGCGCTGTTTTTTTTATTTGTTCCAGACCCCTTGTATGAAAGGAAAAACAATCACCTCAAAACTTTGTAATTCAGCCTAATTGAGAATCCAATATTCCGAATGCCAAATTCTAGCCCTTCTGGGCCAGCGCTTCGGTAGGAGGTGAGATTAATGAAGTAGTGTCCTTCAATCAATAGTGTGAGGTGTTTGTTAATGGACTTTTCAACCCCCGAAATAAAGTTAAAGCCAACATTGAATTTGCGATCGTTGTACAAGGAGCTCAACTCTTCTCTGGCATTTTGTCTGCCTATCAGATAATCCGCGTATAGCCCTCCCGCTACATAAAACACTTTCGTGTCGTATCTGTAGTTGATTGGAATGGTCAGATTTCTAAACAGAATCCTCGATAATTGCCGATCCACTGCTTTGGTCATCATATACACCCCTGATTCCAATGATGATTTCGAGTTTCCAAACCTTCGAACTATTTGAAGT
>DAIOTP010000007.1:0-54638 GCA_036751905.1 Cryomorphaceae bacterium | reverse complement strand
GTGTTAACTCCTTCAATAGCGTTGGTCACAGTTACATCATCTTCTGAAGGATTGATGTCTGTAAGGCACTCTACCGTCTCATCAGCACTGCATACAATCGCAAGTGGTGCAGGTGGAATCACATATACTTGGTCACACTCGTCAGAGCGCCCACAGGCGTCAGTGATGGTATAGGTAACCGTGTAAATATTGCCGATACAAGGATCAAATGTTTCTGTAACTTCATGACTTATACTGATGTCAGCACAAAGGGGGTCGCCGGGACAGCTAAAAGTGAATTGGACTGCTTCCTCATCAACGATAACTTCCTCAGGTGAGGCAATGGTACCTCCGGCAGGGCAAGAAGTAATTTGAGGGTCCTCATTGTCAATTGTAAAAGTTTGAACACATGATGTGCTTTCGCCGCATTGGTCATACACTACATAAGTTACAGTGTACTCCGTGCCAGGGCAAGAGCCAGTAATCAGGATTCCGGATGGCTCATATATAAATATGAAGGCCGGACCACAGGCTACCTGATAGCTCAGTTCAGAAACAACATGGCCTACATCAGTGAAACATTCTGCCATCTGATCTGAAGGGCAGGTGTTGATTACCGGTGGTGGAAAATCACCTTGGCTGGAACGCAACATAACTGCTGTAGCGACTTCCTCAGGAACAAATTCTTCACCAGGGTATTCGCCTTTGATTACCACAATTGTGGCTTCTTGGCCGGGTGCGTTAATTTGTTGTTTCTGTGTTCCAAAGTCGAACATCGAGCTTTTTTGAGCGCTTACAGGTGCACCGCTCAGGTAAAACAATCCCAGAACGAGTACTGAGATCACTTTAATGGCATTCGAAAATAAATAGGGAAGAAGCGTCTCTTTTGGCTTCCTCCGCAAACTTGGAGAATTGGTTTTCATTGGATAAAAAATTGGTGAGTAAAATTTTGAGATGGTCGGATTTCAAATTGACCATTTACACAGTTGGGGGATCTATCATGTAATAGCAATAGGCTCCCTGTGGTAACTTCTGGGGTGGTGGGTGATCATTTATCATAGCTGCGAATTGTTTTTTGATTCCGCTAAAGTAGGCATCATGATTCGAACCCACAACCTTTTGTCTTCACGGAATTTGTATTCGTCGTGCGAAACTTAGTATTCATGTTGCATTTTTGGGGATTTCTGAATACTGTGAGTACATCCTGTTCACATTCTTTTCATCTGTTTAAACTTTTGTGCTCTTGCTTGTAGAAACTTTATACGCAAATATGACGTTGCCTTAACATGTTGAATAAACTTCTAAGCCTTTTGTTCTTCTCGATCGTAATGCATCAGTTGGTTGCCCAAAATGATGTGGTCAAGGTCGTTCGGTTGGACGAATTTGTGGTAAGTGCTGCCAACGAAGGCTTCGACGTATCCGATTTTATTGACAGGGTGCGAAATGACACAACTTTTTACAAAGCTTTTCTGAATATGAAGTACTATCCCCACCGTATTGATGGCGATGTAATCGTGTACAATAAAGATGCGGAAAGTGAAAAAGGCACAATGTTTCGTAAAGCAGTGCAAAAGCTAGACCGCAATGAACTTGCTGCGATCGATATTGTATTTGAAACCACCAACGGCAAAATCAGAAAAAGAAATGGTGAGTGGCGGTACCTAACTGCCGAAATGTATGACGATGTGTTTTTTCCGAAAGGACATTATAAAGCGAACACCAAGATCAATAGCTTTGATCAAGAACTTGTAGGTGGTACCAAAATTGAAAAACACAAGGCGCAGCTCAAGCGGATGATGTTCAACCCCGGCGCTGCCATTGGCAACGTACCTTTTATTGGTGACAAGATGGCCATTTTCGACGATCACATGGTACCTTATTATGATTATGCCATTTACAACGCAAGTTATGATGGCCAAGCATGTCTTGCATTTAGTTGCTTTACAAAGCAGGGAATGGAAGAGAAAACAGTGATTCACGACCTAACCTCATATTTCGATCCTGAAACTTATGCAGTTTTGGCGCGCGAGTACAGGCTGGCTCATAGCACCTTGTTTTTCACTTTCGACATTCATATTAAAGTAGAGAATGCGCTTCTTGATGGTTTGCTTTTGCCAAAGCTCATTACCTATGATGGTTTTTGGACTGTACCTTTGCGCAAACCAGAAATCATACAATTCAGCATAAACTGCTTTGACTACGATACACTTCGGTAAAAGTACGAAGAGTAGGGATTGGGCCTGGGAGCAGTGTTGGAATCAAAAAATGCTTGTGATTTCATGCATTTGGTACCTTTGAGCTCCAACATCTACAAGGAAAACATGGCCCCAGAAAAATCGGTTTATTACAGCGACTACCTAGCCCTTGACGTGGTGCTCAATGCACAGCATCCTCTCAGCAAAGCACATGGAGTTGAGGCGCACGATGAAATGTTGTTCATTGTAATTCATCAGGCCTACGAATTGTGGTTTAAACAAGTTTTGTTTGAGCTTGATAGCATCATTGCCTTGATGCAAGCACCAAGCGTAAATGACAATACACCAACCATGCAGACTGTGGTTCATCGTACACACCGCATCAATACAATTTTGAAGTTGTTGGTTGAGCAAATTGGGATCATGGAGACAATGACATCCCTCGACTTTCTTGATTTTCGTGATCTGCTTAGGCCAGCATCGGGTTTTCAAAGTGTGCAGTGGAAAGAGCTCGAAGCCCGCTTGGGACTGCGCTTTGAAATGCGGCACGGCCAAAATCACTACACCTCGGCTTTGAGAGATGCGGATGTACAGCATGTCAAACAAATGGAATCACAGCCAACACTTCTTGGCTTGCTCAATGCATGGCTTGAGCGTATGCCTTATTTGCATGGTCAGGCAGGCTGGCGTGGCACTGCAACATTGAGTGCTGAAGAACACCCATACTGGTTGGCTTACCGCAAAGCATATCACGACAGCTTATTGGAGATCGAACGGGGCAATATGCAGCTGTTTGATGCCATCCTTTTCGGTAAAAATGAAAATAAAGGTCGTCAGCTTTCCGCCAAAGCGGCGCGCTCTGCCTTGTTTATCATGTTGCACCGTGGGTATCCTTTGCTGCATATGCCATTTCAATTGTTGGTGGGATTGCTTGATATAGATGAACATATGGCAACATGGCGCACAAGACACATGAATATGGTGCACAGGATGATTGGAACGCGGGTAGGAACCGGCAATAGCAGCGGCCGCAGTTATCTCAAAGCAGCGCTTGACAAGCATTACATCTTCGCGGAGCTGGCGGAGCTCAATGGCTTGTTGCTTGAAAGAAGAAACCTTCCGGAAATTCCAATAGAACTTGAGCGCATCCTCGGTTTTGCAGGTGTTGAGCATCAGCCTGAGTGATGGCTCTACACCGTGTGTTGCCTAAAGCACCACATGGCAGAAATCCTTAAGCGGTATGCGCTTATTTATTTGCCCCCCATGTTCATAAAAGTATAGCCACTGGTTGATATCTTGCTGGGATCATTCTCATTGATCTTTGTCACTGTGACGATGCTTTTTTCGCCCTTCTTCGTAGTCGAAATCATTTCGATCATAGCGCCTTCGGGATAACCCGGGGGGAGCGATGACACAGGCATTTGCGGATTCTTTCCAGCCATGTCGCCAAATGCGGTCATCCAGTTCACATTTGATTCATCAGTCATCCAAATGTGCATTTCTACATCGTCTGCATCATCTACGTTTTCGATTTGGTATTCAGTGCACCGATAGCCCGAAATGGTTTTTTGTTGGCCCGTAGCTCGGAAAGCTGGCATTTGAGCAGTTTCACCATCATCATCATCCGTCTCCGCATCTTTTGGAAACTTCATGACCATCCCCATATTCATGCCCTCTGTTTTGATCAGGCTGATCATTTGTGCTCTCTCCAAATCAAAAATCACCGTAGAATTATTTCCTTCTATGGTGGTGCGCATGCCCGTGTACATGGCTTTCTTATTGATGAGCATGGTCATATCAGTCTCAGTGCTTTTTTTGCCCTTGTGGTCAATAAACGTCGTACGCATGTCTACACTCATGTCGAATGTGTACTGATCGGGGACATCCACTTTCCCTTCACCTCCGAACATTTTCATGGCAGCATGGTAACCCGCGTTGCTTGCGTCATTGTCAGCATCGGAGTATGATCCTTCTACACCATTTGGGTCGTTGGTGTCATCACTCTTTTGCTTTTTCTTGAACAAACCTTCTATAGCATCAAGGCCACTGTCTATGCCTCTGTCTATTTTGTTGTCGATTCGTTGGTTTGATTTGTCCTTTGCACGTTGCTCTGCACGGTTCTGTATTTGGCCATACGCCGTCCCAAAGCAAAAGAGTGCACAAATTGCTAGTGAAACGCATACTTTAGAGGTGGAGGTAGAAATCATCATGAGGTCTTTTTTTTGCGATAAAGATAAAAAATTGTGATTTGTCAAGCAAACACCAATGTGCGGGCTGATGTTTTTCATCTCACGCGCATGTCATTCTGTCGAATGATTGGCATCTTTAGTCTATGCACAAGGAGTTCGCGGCCGATCGGAATGAATGATCGTTTTTGGCCAAATCTGGTTTATATACAAACTCCGTAAAACATTTTTCGCCAAAGGGTATTGTACCTTTGAATTAATTTAGATTTTTGTTTCCACGGGTGTACTGATTTCTTTTAATTTTGAATTGCACAATTGAAGCATGTAGTATTGAAAATATTGCTGAAAATGAGAATTGTAAGCAGCAATTTCTCTGAAAAACGATGGGCCGAAAGCCGTACGTTCATTATTTTGGGTATTTTTTTCAGCAACACCGTGGTGATCAAACCTACTGTGATACCCATCCGGATTTGAGGCCTGAATGCATTCGAGCCAAATTCCTTCATTTTTTACCTTCTCACACGCACTACAATGAAAATAAAATATGTTGACCTCATCGAGCAAACTTTTCATTTCCCGCAGGAAGAATTTAAACTGCAAGATGATGAATTAACCTTCCATGGCATACCCCTCATGGAATTGGTAAAGGAGCATGGTACGCCTCTGAAATTTACATACTTACCAAAAATATCCGACAATATCCAAAGAGCCAAAGCATGGTTTAGCAATGCCATGAAAAAGGTGGATTACAAAGGCAGTTACAATTATTGCTACTGCACAAAAAGCTCACATTTCCACCATGTGGTGAGCCAAGCCCTCAAAAATGATATAAGCATCGAAACATCTTCAGCTTATGATTTGGATATCGTTGAATACCTGTACAAAACAAAAAAATTAAGCAAGGATAGGTATGTGATATGCAATGGCTACAAAACAGATGACTATTTGCGACGCATAGCCAAATTGATCAATCAAGGGTACAAGTTGTTGCCGGTGATTGACAATTATCAGGAGGTCGATGTGCTCAATGCTTTGATCGACAATCCATTTGAAATTGGAATTCGAATAGCCAGCGAGGAAGAACCCAAGTTCGAATTCTACACCAGCCGCTTGGGTATAGGTTACCGCAACATTGCACCTTTTTACAGGGACGTGATTCAAGACCACCCTAAGATTACGTTGAAGATGCTTCACTTCTTCATCAATACAGGGATCAACGACAACGCTTACTATTGGAATGAGTTCAACAAATGTCTTACTGTTTATGGTCGACTTAAAGAAGTGTGCGATTCATTGGATTCTCTCAATATCGGCGGAGGATTTCCGATAAAGAATAGTCTCGCTTTTGAGTATGATTATGCATACATGGTTGACGAGATCATTGCCCAGATCAAGAACTTCGCTGAAGAATCGGGTTTTGAAGATCCACACATTTACACAGAATTTGGAAGTTTCACCGTGGGTGAGAGCGGAGGCACACTTTTTAAAGTGATTTACCAAAAAAGGCAAAATGACAAGGAGCGCTGGAATATGATCGACTCCTCCTTTATGACAACGTTGCCTGATTCATGGGCCATCAACCGCCGATTTATCATGTTGCCGCTCAACAGATGGACGAGTGATTATGAACGCGTTTTTTTGGGTGGCCTTACTTGCGATAGCGATGACTACTACAACAGTGAGCAACATATAAACGCAATTTATCTTCCGCGCTACAACAAAGAAAATCCTTTATACATCGGTTTCTTCAATACAGGTGCCTATCAGGATACTGTGGGCGGTTACGGCGGGCTGCAGCATTGCTTGATTCCCAATCCCAAGCAAATAGTAATAGACCGTGACGAAAAAGGAGAATTGAATTACCGGGTTTTTTCTGATACCCAGCAGGCCAGTTCAATGATGAAGCTTTTGGGCTATCCACAGAAGGAAGAGCAAAATCCTGCTAAACCTGCCAAAAAGGTGCCTACCAAAGCCGTTGCTTCAAGTTCGAAAAAAGCCCCTATAGAGGTTGTTTCAAAATGATTCAAACCACATACGCTGGTGTACCCTTAAAGCCTGATACCGAGGCCCAGATTGCACTAGTGCTGGTGCCTTACGGCAAATTTGGCTCTCAGGACCCGCAAGTATGGCCCTCGATTGAGGACGTGACGGAGGCCTGTTCCGCACTCAACGCTTATGACGTAGAGACAAACCTCAACGTGGCATCTACAGGAATGACGATGCAGTACTTCAGTGATTTAAGAAATCCGTCGGCCCTAACCGAGGAGCTTAAGATGTGTTTGGAAAGGGGTCAATTTGTCGGGATTGTCGGCGCTGATCATGGCATTACACCTTATGTTACTGCGGCTTTTGCTGAAAGCTATGAAAACCTCAGCATTTTGCAAATAGATGCACGCATGCGCTTTTTAAAGCAGAAGCACGGGTCTGAGGAGTCAGATACGGCAGATTACCTTTCAAAGCTTAGCCAGCGTATGCTTCTGGTGCAAGTGGGTATTCGCGACGCATTGCCAGAGGAAAAATTGCAAATTCAAAGGCAAAATGTATTTTTCGCCCATGAAATGCGGAAAAACCCATTATGGATTGATGAAGCCATTGAATGCCTTACACGAGAAGTTTTTGTTATCATCGATCTTGAAGTCCTTGATCTGTCCGCATTCAGGAGCGGAGATTTCCAATCGCCCAACGGAATGCATTGGTCCGATCTTTACAATTTTTTGCGGAAGCTCAGCAAGCGCAGGCACATTGTTGGTTTTGAAATCGTGGGTGTCCCAAAACGCTTTAAGGATGCAGGTGCTGCATATGCTGTAGCAAGTTTGAAATACAAATTATTGAATTACATATACAAACGAAGATTAAAAACACCATGATTCAAAGAGGACCTATCAGCCAGTTTATGGAACACCACTACAAGCACTTCAATGCTGCTGCACTTGTGGATGCTGCGAAGGGCTATGAAAAGCATCTGCTCGAGGGCGGAAAAATGATGGTTACGTTGGCAGGAGCCATGAGCACAGCTGAACTTGGTAGAAGTCTTGCAGAAATGATAAGGCAAGACAAAGTGCAGATTATCAGCTGTACGGGTGCCAACCTTGAAGAAGATTTGATGAATTTGGTTGCGCACAATTATTACGAGCGTGTGCCCAACTACCGCGATCTCACCCCACAGCAGGAATGGGACTTATTGGAGCGAGGACTGAACCGCGTCACCGACACATGTATACCTGAAGAAGAGGCTTTTCGTAGGTTGCAAAGCAAAATTTTGAAACAGTGGAAAGGAGCTGAAGATGCAGGCGAGCGTTATTTTCCGCATGAATATATGTATAAAATGCTGCGGTCAGGTGACTTGGAAGAGTTCTACCAAATAGACCCGGCAAACTCCTGGATGCTTGCAGCCGCCGAAAAAAACCTTCCGATCGTTGTGCCGGGTTGGGAGGACAGCACTATGGGCAATATTTTTTCATCCTATTGTATCAAAAATCAGCTCAAACCGGCTACAATGAAGTCGGGAATTGAGTACATGATGTGGCTGGCCGATTGGTACATTAATAATTCTGATGGAAAAGGTGTTGGCTTTTTTCAGATTGGTGGTGGAATTGCAGGTGATTTTCCCATCTGCGTAGTGCCTATGCTGTATCAGGATATGGAAATGGAGAACATACCTTTCTGGACCTACTTCTGCCAGATTTCAGATTCTACAACAAGCTATGGATCATATTCAGGTGCAGTGCCCAATGAAAAAATTACATGGGGTAAATTGGACATAACCACACCAAAATTTATCGTGGAAAGTGATGCCACGATTGTGGCACCGTTAATTTTTGCATGGCTATTGAAATGGTGAAACAACTTTTTTATAGCTTTACCCGTATCAACGCACACACTAACCCCTTTAATGCGCTCATTACATCCATGAAAAAAACCTTGTTGGCAGCTTCGGAGTGCGATCTTCCGCAGTTATTTAGGTATGCAAGCTATAGCGATGCAGGCCTAAGCGGTTTATTGCATTCATCAACCCTGTGTTCATCCTCAATTCAACGCTCATGAAAAGGGTAATCAAAGATTTTAAATCCATTTCGCCAGAGGTAATGAGCCTAATTAATGATCAATATCCACATGGCTACGACGACAACGAGCTTGTCACTTTTGTTAATGCCAAAGGCGAATTCGTAAAGGCACTTGAGGTAAAAACGGACGAGGTGGTATACCTTATTAAACTTGACCGAAAGCTCGATGAACATATCAATGAATACCTGGAATCGGACGACATAGGTTACGAAGCCGAAAGCAGTACCGATGCAGACTCCGTTGACGTAGAAATGGAGGATTCGGTTGACGAAGACGAAGATTAAGCATAAACAATAACCGATGAGAAAACCGGAAAACAAAAGAGACAGGGGCCGTGGCTTCTTCTTTGAGGAAAACCAGTTGGACGTGTCGCGAAAAAAGGCTCTTAAGCCTGCAAAGACTGCTAAGCGCGTACGCTTGCAAGACATTGACGACTACGAAGACTAGCGATATTGTTGGCCAAAGGCCTTTGATGAGCGTTACGCCACAGGTCATCCTTGCTTTGATGACCTTTTTTGTTAATTGATTATCTGCCATCTACAATCCCTACTATATGAAAGGAACTTTTCACATCGCTTTTGCAACTGCTGATATTGATCGGGCAGCGGCATTTTACAGAGATTTACTGGGATGCAAAACCGGACGAACCTCTCCCTCATGGATGGATTTTGATTTTTTTGGTCACCAAATGAGTATTCATATGGTGAGCGAAAAAGTGCGCAAGCCACGAAATTATTACAACCCGAATAGCCATATCCCTGCCAACCATTTCGGAATAATACTGCCTTGGAAAGACTGGCACAAGTTGGAAGAACGGCTGCGGCAACAAAGATTAAATTTTCTTGTAGAGCCACAAATTGTATTTGCTGGTGAAGTAGGGGAGCAAAAAACCATGTTTATTCAAGATCCCGACGGCAATTGCATCGAATTCAAAACTTTCGAGGACACTTCCAAAATATTCGCAACGGAATAGGCGTATTTTAAATCACAATTTTTTAGGCCCTTCCAAGCTAATCGTGTTCAATATCCAAATCAAACTGTTCCCTTAACTTTTGCAAAGAGGGATTGGTCTGTACCATTGCCTTGAAGCGGTCCTCAGGTGTGTATAAATGAATGTCGTCGTGAGCGTCATCCTCTTCAACTATGCCTTCGAGCTGTATGTGCCAATTTTGTAAAGCTTCTCTTAAATGGCCGAGCAAGTTGACCTTATCCGCCTCCAAATCACCAAGCTGTATCTTATTGTCTAGTACAAGCTGCAGGATTTCCGGTTTGATATCAGGATCAGGCTGAACCGGTCTGCGTTTTGTTAGCGTGGCATAGTAGCTCTGACGTTCTTGCACTTTAATTGTATTGGCATAAGCATCCCATACATCCCACAACTCTTTTAAATTGAACGGAGAGCGAGGACGGTCATTGTTAAAGCCTGCATCTCCGACTTGTTGCTCTTCTTCATCCTGGCTTGCAGACACGATAGTTTCACTTCCATTTGTGGACACATCAGCGCGCTTCAATGAGGGCACGTCGTTGTGCTTTACCTTGGCAAGTCGGGCGGCAAGTTTTGAAGGTGGCTTTTGGTTGAGCGCAGCATCATTCGGTTCTGAGACGTTGTGTAAATCATTGGGAGCATTTTGATTCAAAGGCTTAATGTCACCCAATCCGTTGTGTTGTTGAACAGTGGTGCTCTCAACACGCTGATCAGAGCTGTTCGCGACGTATGGAGTCGTTTCGGGTACTGGTATTGCATGGTGTGGGCTGGCTGGCTTCGACTTGATCTCTTCTAAGCTGCGCTCCTCACTCGATTTTTGATTGGAGACATGGGTGGGTTCAACCTTTTGGTCGGCAATGGTTTTTTGTTCAGCAGCCTGGTTGGATAGCTGTTGCGCCGGAGCGCCTTCGGAAATGGCAATACTGACACTTGTAGAAGTATTCAGGTCTCTGGCGTCAAAGTTTTTTTTTTCAGCACCCGTACCGAGGTGGCAAAGCTTAAGGAGCACAAGTTCCACGAGCAATCTCTGATTGCGGCTATTTTTATAATCCGAATCCGCTTCACTGAGAATGTTAATGGCACCAATCAAAAATTCAGCTGAACTGCTATTGGCTTGTTCTGAATAACGAAGCTTCACGTTTTCGCTGACCTCCATTATTTTAACGGTTGCCTCATCGAGCGAGAAGAGCAAATTTCGGAAGTGGTTGGCCAAGCCATTGATGAAATTGTGTCCGTCAAATCCCTTGGTTAAAATATTGTGTAGTGTGAGCAGGGCATCAGTACGGTTTCCGGAAAGGAAACTATTGACCATACCAAAATAATAGTCGTGGTCCAGTACATTCAGGTTTTCGATTACATCATTGTAGGTTACATTGTTTCCGGCAAAGCTGACCATTTGGTCAAAGATGGTAAGTGCATCCCGCAAAGCACCATCCGCCTTCTCGGCAATGACGTGCAAAGCATCGTCTTGTGCTACTATGCCTTCTCTGTGTGCAATGTGCCGCAGATGGCCCACCATTTCAGGTACCTGAATGCGGTTGAAGTTGAATACTTGGCAACGCGAAATTATCGTGGGCAGCACTTTGTGCTTTTCAGTTGTGGCGAGTATAAATATTGCGTAGGAGGGGGGCTCCTCAAGGGTTTTCAGAAAAGCGTTGAAGGCGGCTGTACTCAACATATGCACCTCATCTATAATGTATACTTTGTATTTTCCCGTTTGAGGGGGAACCCTTACTTGATCAATCAGGCTGCGTATGTCATCTACGCTGTTGTTTGAAGCTGCATCAAGCTCGAATATGTTGAAAGCATAGTCCTCTTCCTGATCATTGTGCCCCATGGCGTGTGCATTCACTGTACGCGCCAAGATGCGCGCGCATGTGGTCTTTCCTACACCTCTTGGTCCGCAAAAAAGGAAGGCTTGAGCCAGTTGATTCTGCTCTATGGCCTTCAACAAAGTTTTCGTAATGGATTCTTGTCCCACAACAGAATCAAAGGTTTGCGGGCGGTATTTGCGGGCTGAAACTATAAAATCTTCCATGACATCAGTTGATGTACAAAGATAGTTTTTTGAATGGGCATGGGAATATACCTTGTTCAGAGATGCAATGCTGTGTGGCTTAAAATTGTCGGTAGGGGGCTTGTGCTCAAACAAATGTTGTTCAATCATGTGTTGTACAATCCATGTATATTCGTATCTTTGCGCTCCATTTTTGGAAATCAATAATTAACCCAACGTACGTTTTATGACAAATCGTTATGAGGCCGTTTTCATTCTAACTCCCGTTTTGTCTGAAGATCAGGCAAAGGAAGCGGTCGAAAAGTACAGCGCTCTACTTAAAGAGGCAGGTGCCCAAATGCACCATGAAGAACACTGGGGGCTGCGCAAGCTCGCGTATCCTATCCAGAAAAAATCCACAGGATTTTACCACTTGTTTGAATTTGAATCTGAAGGTACTGTCATAGGCGACCTCGAGCTCGCATTCCGACGTGATGAGCGTGTTATTCGCTTTCTCACAGTGAAGCTTGACAAGCATGCTGTGATTTACAATGAGAAAAAACGCAACCGTAAACGCGAAGTAACCGCTTAAATTCAAAGCTATGTCAGACAATTCAGAGATCAGATATCTCACTCCAATCAAAATTGATACGCAGGCTACAAAGTATTGTCGCTTTCGCAAAAACCGCATCAAGTACATCGACTATAAAGATCCCAACTTCTTGCTGAAACTGGTGAACGAACAAGGAAAAATTCTTCCCCGCCGTATAACCGGAACTTCAATGAAGTACCAGCGCAAGGTATCACAAGCCATCAAAAGAGCCCGACACATTGCGTTACTTCCTTATGTTGGTGACCTTTTAAAATAACACAGTGTTATGGAAATCATTCTCAAGCAAGACGTTGAAAAACTCGGTTACAAAGATGACGTGCTAAACGTTAAACCGGGATACGCCCGTAACTTTTTGATTCCTCAAGGATTCGCAGTTATGGCTACGGCATCACAAAAGAAAATACACGCTGAAAACCTCAAGCAGCGCGCGCACAAGGAAAGTAAAGTGAGGGAAGAGGCACAAGCCCTTGCCACAAAATTGACCAACTTCACAGTGAAAATTGGTGCTAAAGTAGGTGAAAACGGAAAAATCTTCGGCTCTGTCAATACGATACAGCTGGCAGATGCCCTTGAAGCCAACGGGTTTAATATTGATCGCAAACGCATTAACATCAAGAATGAACCTATCAAGCAGATTGGAATTTATCAAGCCGATGTTGTGCTCCACAAGGATATTGTGCAAACAATCAATTTTGAGGTTGTTGGTGAATAAATCGTAAAAAAAGTTTAAAAAAGAAAACCCGGGCATCGTTCCGGGTTTTTTGTGCGCTACAACTGGCAATTTATCGTTATTTTTACAGCATTGGCCATTTTTGCTGCAATTTTTGAACCAACCTTAAATTTGCAGTCTGAATCAAAATGTGTCGTAAATAAATTGTATAACTATGAATCTAACCGTTAAATACGCCCTTCTTACCTCTTTGGGTCTGATTATTTTTTTTATTGCAATGAGGGTGATAGGTCAAGAAACCAATTATTATCTGCGCTTTTTTAACGGCTTCATTGTTATCGCTGGCACTTACTTCTTGCTGAAAAAGATGTTCCACCACAGCGATTCAAGGCCCACTTATTTTGAAGGCCTTGGATCGGGCATGTTAATGAATGTGGTTGCAGTTTTTGTCTTTTTGATTTTTATGGCAATTTATGTCAACTTCATTGACAATACCTTCATGGATGTAATGGATAAAGCCAGAATGTGGGGCCAGGATTTGAGTGTTTCGGAGGTGAGTTTTGCTATTTTTATAGAGGGAATGACAGGGGGTTTGATTATATCTTTCGCTTTGATGCAATACTTCAAACGGTATTCTGATCCTCCCGCATCCTCCGAAGCTTAAGCCCTTAACGAAGCATTACTTTGCCTGCGTGTAGACGCAATGTTGCCAGCCATGCCCCCAAAAACAAAAATATGGAAAGGCCATACAGCATACCAGTACAGCCGACCAAGCAATCCTTTGGGGCGAAAAGTAGCAGTTTGCACGATCACATTTTTGCCGTTGCGCTTTTGCAGCTTAAATTCCAACCATGCCTCTCCGGGCAATTTCATTTCGGCGTAAAGCAGCAACCTTCCTGAGGCTTTGTCTGCGACGAGTACACGCCAAAAATCCAGTGCATCGCCTGGGTAAAGTTCCGTAGGGCTGCGGCGACCTCTTCGCAAACCAATGCCACCGGTAAGTTTGTCAAGGTATCCCCGCAGTTTCCACAGGTAAGTAGCATAATAATATCCTTGATCGCCGCCTATGCGCCAAATGTTATCCTTGGCTTCTTGCAGACTTATTTTTAGATCAGCAATCTGCTTGTCGCGAAAACAGCCATACCGCGGAACTTCACTGTATTCATCAGGGTCGTTCACTACTGCGCTGCTCGAAGCGGCTGAATCTTTCCAACTGCTTAACACCGCGTTCTGGCTAACGCGCAAAAAGGCGAGCTGTACTGCCTCCCGGTAAGTCATGCATTTATGTGGAGCAACCAGGTCGATATGATTGTTTTGCATGAGCACATCAAACCTCATGCTGTCCACGAGGTTTCTGGCGAGATGAACGCTTGTAGAGGTAACGAAATACAACCACAAAGATGAAATGCGTGGACTGAGCAAAGGAAGGGTAAGGATATACCGTTTTAGTCCCCTTACTTCAGCAAATTGGAGCAGCATCTCCTTGTAGCTCAAAATATCAGGCCCACCAATATCGTATACCTTGTTGTACATCTGTTCGTTGCCAGTCGCCAACATAATGTAGCTCAAGACATCCCTGATTCCAATGGGCTGGCACCTGCTTTTGAGCCATCGCGGCGCCACCATTACAGGCAGCTTTTCTACCAAATCTCTGATGATCTCAAAACTTGCCGAACCGCTCCCTACGATGATTGCTGCCCTGAGCACAGTATGCGGAATGGCGCATCTCTTTAGAATTTGCTCTGTGGCAAATCTTGATTCGAAATGTTCTGAATTGGCATCGTCCGCAATTATTCCCGTGAGGTACATCAGCTGTTGCGCAGTTGTAGTTTCCAGAAATGATACGAAATTTTCAGCCATCTGCTCTTCAAGACGCTTGAAGTTACCCGTTTGCCCTGCCATGGCATGTATGAGGTAATATGCTACATCAATGTCTTGTGGTATTTTAACGATAGACTTTGGGTCGAGAAAATCTACTTCAATTACTTGGATTCGATTTGTTACGTCTTCATCGATTGAAAATCGCTTTGCATTGCGCACAGTGCATATCACTTCGTGGCCAGCATCGAGCAGCAAAGGCAGCAGCCTCATCCCAATGTATCCATTGGCACCTGTAAGAAGTACTTTCATATCTACACAACAGAAGTACGCCCAAGTGGTTTAGGCCGATCAAGGCATGAAGCCTGTCATGGCTGTAAGGCTGCTCGAAATCGGGTCAGAATGCCTTGTGCTTTTCTAGGATAAAATACCACTTGCCAGCAACAAGGCCCCGGAGCTTAAAATCAATCCCAGGATGATGACAACAAATAGTTTGAACCTAAATTCAGACCCATCACCTGAGGCATCTGGAAAAACAATTCCGTACACGTATGCAATGGTGTGGTGCATCTTTTTCATAATGCGCAGTTAAATGATCTTAGTGACAAAAGTACACTAAGTTCATTTTAAGTCCAAAACACGATCAATTATTTATCCAAAAAGAAACCCTCTCTTAACAAGAGAGGGTTCAAGCGCATTTGTGTATTAATTGAAATGTTTTGAATTCCAGGCGGTTACACTAAATTTTTGGTTGGTAGCAAACCAAAAGTATGAAACCATTCCAGAAAAGAAAGCCAGATTCCAGACGAAAAAAGCAAGTCGGTAGAAGTTGAAAAAATGATTGGCATGGGGACTCAGCCATGCAGTAGGCAGAACTGCGCTAAGTACAATACTGAGTACGAAAATGGAGATGACCAAATTCTTCAGGCGCTCTGCCGGCCAATTCCGGATTCTTCTCCACTTGCTCATATCTCCTCCCCATTGATGAATCAAATAAAATTTTCCGTCGTCAGTGGGTGCAAAAAGTAGGGGATCACTATTGGCATCAGTCAGTTTAAACATATGTGATGGCGCTGCAATCATGTACGCTTTGATCTCTTGACCACATTGTTTTTCTGTTTCTTTGATCGCTGACATTGCCTCCAAAGGAAATGTGTTGTTAAAGTGTTTGGTCGACAGAAATCGCAATCTATATTTTACACAAAGCTTACGTATATCTTCGATGTTGTACTTTCTATTCTTTGCAAGGTGCGCTCCATTGAGCAAATCTTCATTGAGTACACCTTTTTCCAGAGTGGACGCTATGCGTTTGTCTTTCTCCCACTCTGCCTCAAATAAGGAATTGACATCTCGAAGAAGAGCATTGCCCTCTAAATTGAGCATCCTTTCATCCCTTATCTCGTTCAATGCAGCTTCCAAGTTCACTTTTCCAATCATCTCCGGTATTTGTTTTGACAATGTGAAATTAACAATAGTCTTTCAAAGTTGTTGGGTCAATTTAAAAAAACATTGTTTTGTACGCTTTTTTGTTGGTGGTGAAGCGCGCTTAGAAGTTTCATTTTATTTCTGATAATTTGCTCACGCTTTTGATGATCTGCCCGTGTGATTATTTTCAATTTTTCACTTTGGGTCAAATCGAGCATCAAAGCAGCTTCATTTAAACCGAAGCTACTGTCCAAAAGCAGCTCAAATTGTTCAGGCATCACTTCTTTCACGAATTCTATAAGTTCACGAAGTAAATCTTCGCTTATTTCTGGATGTTGCGCTGAATTCAAGGGCTCTATCTCGCCTCCGGGATAAAGCTTATCGCCCATGCGCAAGTAAAAATTATTCAATTTGAACATCCCTGTACATCGAATTTCAATATCGGCGGTACCATTGTCATAGCGGTGCGTTACACCAACGATCTCAACAATACTGCCATAGCCGCTCAAATAACCTTTGTTGGCGAAGGGAATACCAAATGCTTGTCCAGGTATTTCACAATCAGCCAGTAACTGTTTGTAGCGGTCTTCAAAGATGTGCAACTCTGCCAGCTCACCTGGAAGGAGCAACATTTCTAGTGGAAATAATGCTATTTTGGTTTTTTGCATTGTGTCTAATTAACAGCCAAAGGCGGTGTTTTGTTAGACATCGCCAGCTGTTATTCATATATGAATACAAACACTTCTTCGTTTTCCCTCTTCATTCTGTATTGCTCCCGGGCATGTTTTTCGAGCGAATTTTGGTTTGTGGTGAGTTCCAATCGCTGTGCGTTGGTTTGTTCTATACTGGTTTTTAGATAAATCACTTCTTGATTTATTCTGTGCAGTTTAATGCGGTGTTGTACCTGACTTATGAGATCATGTGTGTCAATGAAGCCAACATACAGTACAAATCCCATTAGAACCAGAACGTATCTGTTTCGAAGCAGCGGATGTATTGATTTGCTCATGGTTTTCAAAAATACGGTCAATCAAGTGACAATTTTGGGTGATGTCGATTAATTGTGAGCTGCCTCTTGTCGATAAGGCTGCAGCTCGCTTATCCCAAAAAAGGGTAGTGGTAATTTTTGGCAGGCACAAATGTTTCTTTGATAATTCTTGGGGATACCCAGCGCAACAAATTCAAATATGAACCGGCTTTGTCATTGGTGCCAGAGCCGCGGGCACCTCCAAAGGGTTGTTGGCCAACTACAGCTCCTGTAGGTTTGTCATTGATGTAAAAGTTGCCTGCTGCATTTTCAAGACTTTTGGTGGCCAACTCAATGGCGTATCGGTCTTTGCTAAATATAGCTCCGGTAAGCGCATACGGGGAAGTACTGTCCACAAGTTCAAGGGTTTGTTCAAATTCTGCTGACGGGTACACGTAAATGGTTATGACCGGCCCGAATATTTCTTCTCGCATAGTGCGAAACTTAGGGTTGGTGGTAAGCACAACAGTAGGTTCAATGAAGTATCCCACCTGATCATTGTAATTTCCACCTACAAGTATTTCAGCATCACTTTGTTCTTTGACAAAATCGATGTACGATGCTATTTTATCAAAGGCACGCTTGTCAATGACAGCATTGATGAAGTTTCCCAAATCGGAAGGAGGCCCCATTTTGAAACTTTTAACGTCATCGATCAAGCGTTTTTTCACGGCAGGCCACAAATTGTCAGGTATGTAGGCACGTGAGGCTGCACTGCATTTTTGGCCTTGAAACTCAAAGGCGCCACGTGATATGGCGGTGGCTACTTCAATAGGGTCAGCGGAGGCATGTACCATAACGAAGTCCTTTCCACCGGTTTCACCTACAATTCGTGGGTAGGTTTTGTACACATCAATATTGGCACCTATTTCTTTCCATAAATGCTTGAATACACCTGTGCTGCCGGTAAAGTGCAAGCCTGCAAAATCTGGGTGTTTGAAAACCACATCGCCGGCAACGGGTCCATCTACAGTCACCATGTTGATTACGCCATCGGGCAAGCCCGCTTCTTTGAAAATGCGCATGAGGAGCTGTGTGGAGTAAATTTGTGAATCAGCAGGTTTCCACACGCATACATTGCCCATAAGTGCTGCACTTGCGGGTAAATTGCCGGCTATTGCGGTAAAATTAAAAGGAGTGATACAAAATACAAAACCCTCAAGGGGGCGATATTCCATGCGGTTCCATACTCCCGGGGAGCTGATTGGCTGTTGGTTATAAATCTCCTCCATGAAGTAAGCATTGAACCTTAAAAAGTCGATGAGCTCACATACAGCATCGATTTCAGCCTGATACGCATTTTTGCTTTGCGCAATCATGGTTGCGGCATTCATTTCATACCGGTATGGTCCTGAAATAAGATCAGCAGCTTTCAGGAAAATTGCTGACCTGTGTTCCCATGCCATTGAAGACCAATTTTTTCGAGCGCTCAAAGCAGCATCGATTGCTGACTCCACATGGCTGGCAACTCCATAATTGAAGTGTCCGAGTACATGTTGATGGTCGTATGGAGGATGCATGGGTACTTTGCTGCTTGTGCGTACTTCCTTGCCTCCAATGATCATGGGTACGTCAATAGGCTCGGCATTGAATAATTTGGCGTAGGCCTTTTCCAGCAGCTTGCGCTCGGTGCTACCGGGTGCGTATTGGAATACGGGTTCGTTTTCAGGGAGTGGAATAAGATAAGTTCCTTTGGACATGTCAATAGATGTTAAGCTTTGTGTTGACAAAGGTACAAATACCCACAGCTCTCAGGTGAGCGCTGAAACCATGCATACGCTTCTTTACAAATTCCTACTTTAGCCCACGAAAAGCCACAGGTATTGAATCACGTCTTGCACGTCTGTATTGCAGCATTTGTGCTGATTATTTCATTTTTAGGCAGTCTTTCTGCCCAACAGATTCCTATAACAACGTTTGGAGTGAAGGATGGCCTGCCCCAAGCTACCATCACATGCCTGTTGCAGGACAGAAGCGGCTACGTGTGGGCGGGCACAAAAGATGGCCTTGCACGATTCAATGGATATGAATTTGATGTAATCAGGTTCAATGCACTTGATAGCACATCTCTGAGCCACAGCAACATAACATGTATAACTGAAGACTTGACAGGAGCATTTTGGGTTGGCACCCAGTCCGGGCTGAACCGTTTGGATCCCAAAACGCTTAAAAGTGAAAGGTTTTATGCATGGTTTGAGGATGATAAGTCACTTAGCAGCAACCATGTAACCGCAGTAGTGTGCGATTATTTTGGAAGAATCTGGGTTGCAACCGACAACGGGCTCAACCTGCTGCTTCCCGAAGGTGGCTTCAAAACCTATTCTATTCGAGACAATGACCCTCAAAGTCTTTCCAGTAACAAGATTAACACGCTCTTGGTTGATCGCCTCAACCAGCTCTGGGTAGGTACCGATTTTGGATTGAACCTGCTGTTGGATGACGACAGCTTTAAGCGATATAAGTATAAGTATCAAGATAACAATAGTTTGAGTGACAATGCCGTGCTCTGTCTTTCTGAAGATAAGGAGGGCAACCTTTGGATCGGCACACGCAATGGACTCAATAGGTTTCACTCAGGTTTAGAGGTGTTCACACGCTATTTGATTGATAGGCCCATTCCCGGTTTGATCAAAGCCAATTTGATCACTGCACTGGCTTGCGATTTCAAGGGACAAATTTGGGTGGGTACCACAAGGGGTTTAAGCCAGCTTTACCGGAAACATGGAGGAAATGATGGTCTTGCAGATATACATGACTTCGAAGATGTCCCCGATCGCCATTTGACCGCCCTGATGGTGGATAGGTCTGGATTGATTTGGGCGGGGTCCCTGTCGGCTGGAGTGTCACTTTTAAATGATGATGCACAGCGATTTAAAACTGCCAGCGTAGGAAATGATGCCGTGTATCAGCCTGAACGCAACAGGGTTTATAGCTTTTGTGCCATGGAGGGAAACTTATTGCTCACAGGTACTTCGGCCGGTGTTATGTCATATACTTTATACCAAGACGGCATAAAGGCGCGCTCGAGGTGGAAAGATGCGAAAGTAGAAATCGAACTGGACAAGCCTGTAAAAGGCATGGCACGCTCCGAGACTGGCGGTGTATGGCTGGCCACAGATGGTATGGGTCTTTTGCATTTTGATATAAAAACATCGAAAATTACTGCCGCATACACCATGGTGCCTGACAATGATACGGGTTTGCCTTCCAATAACTTGTCTTGCATAATTCCAGCTGATAGCGGTGCATATTGGCTAGGTACTTACGGTGCCGGATTTAGCTATTTCGATGCCCGGAGAGGAATCTTTCGAACCTATAAATTTGGAGGTGACGCGGGCCAGGCCTTGCGTGATAACAACGTGTGGTGTCTCGAGTTACAGGACCCGAACAACCTTTGGATTGGAACAGGCAATGGGGGGCTCTATCATTTCAATGTAAATAACTCCATACTCATCCCCTTTTCGGGAAAGCAAAGCGGCAAAGGACTATCATCAGGAGGAATCAACGACCTTCATTTTGGTGAAGATGGTACCTTGTGGGTGGCATTGTCGGGTGGCGGTTTGGCAAGTTTGTCGGCTCCATCCGAACGGTTTGCCATATTTGACGAGTCGGCTGGCCTGGCGAGCAATGTTGTACTGGGTATTCAGTCGGATTTCGAAGGCAATTTGTGGTTGAGCACCAATGCTGGTATTAGCGCGCTAAACATTCAGGAGCGTACGTTTCGAAATTACAATGAGCAAGATATTCCCGGGTACAACACTTATATCCAGGGCAGCGCGTTTCATGACGCCGACAGCCGTTTGTATTTTGGTGGAGCCAATGGGTTCACCTATTATCACACGGATGGCCTTCGCGAAAACAGATATTTGCCTCCGGTGGTCATTACGCATTTCAGCTTGCTTACCAAAGAAGCCGCTGATGATAGAGGGCCGCGTAAGTTGTTTATGGGCAGTGATACAGTTTTTTTGAGACATGACCATCCCGGATTCGCAGTCGAGTTTGCAGCGCTCAATTACAACCAAGCGCACAACAACCAATACGCATATCGGCTCATGGGTCAGTTTGGTGATTGGATATATTTAGGTACCAACCGCAGAGCAACTTTTACAAGTCTGGCACCGGGCAACTACACACTCGAGGTGAAAGGCAGCAACAATGATGGGTTGTGGGGAGTACAGCAGGCCAGTCTGTATATCGTTATTGAACCTGCTTTTTGGCAGACCATATATTTTCCAGTGTTGGTTGTGGCACTGCTGTTTGCGGTTTTCTACCTGCTCTATTTGTGGCGCATCAACACAGAGAAACGCAGAAGACTTGAACTTGAACTTGCAGTGGATATGCGGACCAGGGAAATAGCCCGAGAAAGGGACACCAATGCCATGCTTTTGAGGGAAATACACCACAGGGTCAAGAACAATTTGCAAATTATCGTGAGTCTGCTCAGTTTGCAATCGCGGTACATTACGGACAGAGAATTAATCAAAGTATTCGACGAAGTGCAAAACAGAGTGCGGAGTATGTCCTTGATTCATCAAAAGATGTATCAAAGTAAAGATCTCTCCACGGTGAATATTGCGGAGTATGTGAAGGATTTGTCATCCAACCTTCTGAACACTTATCAAGTGGGCCAAAATGTAAAATTAGATCTGGACGTTGAGGTGAATCGCTTCAAATCAGATACGCTCACTCCGCTTGGACTTATTATCAATGAAATAATAAGCAATGCACTGAAGCACGCCTTCACAGAAGGCACTCAGGGTACGATCATGGTCAAGATTTCGGCTATAAGTGAAAAGCGCTATCGAATGCTCATCGGCGACGATGGTGTAGGTATGCCTAGCTTAAGTGACCATAGGATACCTGAATCACTGGGAACCGAACTCATCTCAGCCCTTACAGAGCAGCTCAATGGTAATATCAAAAGACTTAGAAACAGAAAAGGAACCGTATACCAAATCGAGTTTGAAGACTTGGAGTCTTAGTTCAATTTGTGAGGAACCATCAACATGAAGGGGGGGATGCTCGCTTCGAAAATTGTGTTTTCCTCCAGATTGCGCATGAGATAGGTGCCGAACATTTGTCCAGTATCTGTTGAAAAATCACATGAGGATCTGTACGAATATGCATTACCAGGCAGAATAACAGGTTGTTGCCCTACTACGCCTTCACCTTCTACTTCACGCTTTTGTGTAGAGCTATCACTGATAAACCAGCGCCTGCGTTCTAAACGTATCGGAAAAGAATTTTGATTTGAAATTTCAATGTTGTAAGAAAACATGAAAAGATGGTTGTCGGGATTTGAAAACCGAGGTTCAAATGAACACTTAACAGAAATTTTCACACCTGAAGATATTGCTGTGACCATAGCATTGATTTGAATGTCAGGGCAAAATTAAGCAATAAACCGCAATACGGTGAGAACAAAAGGTTAAATTAACGAACGTAATTGCTGAACTTTTTGTAGCCGACCAACCTATCTGCAAAAGTGCTTCGGTCTTTAAAGTAAATCAATGCGATGTACTCGTTTTCCGCCTCACTGTGGTTGCCCTCTGTGAATGTTGTATTTGCCTCAGCATC
Source organism: Cryomorphaceae bacterium (assembly GCA_036751905.1). Lineage (GTDB taxonomy): Bacteria > Bacteroidota > Bacteroidia > Flavobacteriales_D > Cryomorphaceae > T3Sed10-241. Next base: position 32,102 of record DAIOTP010000007.1, on the reverse strand, counting down.
TCCAAGTCCTTTGTAGAGATACAGGTAGTTGTAGTATCCCTGTTTTAGCAAAAGATTTTTCTCGTAGGCTATGGTTTCAGGATTGTAAGTAAGCCGGAAGTTCTTATCAATGGTCCAATTGGACAATTGTCCGTAGATGTACACATTGCCATTTCCTAACATGGCTTCTACCGGCATTTGGAAGTGAACCATAACGTAGTCCGATTCGAGATGCGCATTGAGCATATCATCGTTCTTAATGAGCAGCCGCCCGTTTATATCATTGTTAAAATTGTACTGCTTGTAGGCCCGGGGTTTATCTGGAGCCAGTATAATGTGATAAAGACCATCGCGCAGCAAAACCTCCGAAATACGTTCACTGCGGTATCTCACACTTTTGGCATCAAAAAAACGGTATTCATTGCCGCCATCAAAAGTGAGTTCCCTTTGATAATCGTATGTAAGTACGTTGTCCTTGACAAAGCTAGGCTTAACCCCTCTTTTTGCATTGTCCCAGCGAAAGTTTTGCATCAGCACCAGTTCAATTTCGGCATAGGGATTCATGGTGTTGACATTGCCGAGGCGTACTACCATATCTACTTCTTGCTTTTGGGTACGCTCACTCACTACACTTGAGGGCCGCACGGTTTCGCTAATGATAGCAAGAGGCTCTACAACCATGAAGCGGGCTACGAGAATGAGCTCATCAGGATTTCCGTCAGCATACACTTTTACAACATAGTTGCCACTGCGCGTAAGCTTAATGCGGTCATTTGGAAACGTGAGTTGAAAATGGGTGTAATTGATCAGCGTATTGAAAGAATACTCGTATTGCAGAATGATATCACTGTTGTAGCCTTCCTGATAGTCCATTCTTTGCAACTCACTGAGCGCCCAGTCGTGGGTGCAATGTTCAAAGGTGTAATGCATCTCCCTTACATCTTCACTCAGGTCGTCAAAGCGCAATACAATATGCTCCGATCCATTCAAGAGAATAATTGGAGGTTCCAATTCAGAGGCAGATGAATGCAAAAGCATTGTGTGCACCTTATCGTCATAAATGCGCGTTGTGAAGTCAATTACACGGTCCCCATAATATTCCTCTCTTGAGTTGCTTTGGGTGCGCTCTTTGCGCTCCTTTTTTTGGGCATAGGCTGCTGTATATGTTGTACCCATATTTAACACAGCAAAAATGATTCCTAAACCTCTGAAAATTATCACCTGAAGCTGATTGTTCATGTCAATTGTTTAAGCTTATTTGGAACGAATCTAAATTAATTTTCTAACATTCAGTAACACTTCATCCGATTGAGCTGGTGCAAAACAATTGCTACATTTGCACCCAATTTTTTAACCTTGTGAATTCAATGTCAAGAGCGGTAAAAGTAAAGAAAGGTGTAGATATAAACCTCCTGGGTGCTGCAACCGCAACGGTGTCGCAGGCTTCGGTGTCCAATATTTATGCCATAAAACCTGATGACTTTTTCGGGCTTGTACCCAAATTAACCGTGCGCGAAGGTGATGAAGTTTCGGCTGGATCGCCCGTGTTTTGTGATAAGCAACGTGAGCATGTTTTGTTTGCTGCTCCTGTGAGCGGTGAAGTTGTTGAGGTAAAGCGAGGTGACAAGCGAAAAATTCTTGAAGTGAGAATCCTTGCCGACAAGGAGATTAAATACAAACAATTCGATTCTTGGTCTAAAAACAACACTGACAGAGCCGCATTGATCAAACAATTGCTGGGAATGGGGCTGTGGCCATTTATCAAGCAGCGTCCTTACGGCGTAGTTGCTAACCCCAATGATACACCACGGGACATTTTTGTTTCCGCATGGGACAGTTCTCCTCTGGCACCTGATTATACATTCATGTTAAAGGACCAGAAAAAAGATTTTCAGGCCGGCATTGATGCCTTAAAATTGTTGTGCGGCAAGGATATACATCTGGGTATTAAGAAAGGTGATACATTTTTTGACGAAATACAGGGAGTTGTGAATTACCAGGTTTCTGGCCCACATCCCGCTGGCAATGTAGGCGTGCTCATTCACAACGTTGCTCCTATCAACAAAGGCGAGATGGTGTGGACAGCTTCTCCTTTGGATGTAGCCATGATTGGCAGATGTTTGACCCAAGGCAGATATGACGCCAGTAGGATGGTGGCTCTTGTGGGATCGGAAGTTGAAGCGCCGCAATATTATGCGACAAAAATAGGAGCACAGATATCTTCAATTACCGATGGGAAAGTAAAAGAAGGAAAATTGCGCTATATATCAGGCAATGTGCTTACTGGAAGCAAAGTGAGTACGGATGGCTTTCTTGGTTTTTACCATTCCCACATTAGCGTTATCCCTGAAGGGGACGACAAGAAATTTTTCCTTACGGAAGGATGGCTAAGTCCTGGAATCGAAAAGTTTAGCCTATCCAAATCGTATCCTTCATGGCTATTCCCGAAAAAAACATACCGCATCGATACCAACCTGAATGGAGAAAAACGTGCCTTCGTTGTAACCGGAGAACTTGAGCAGGTATTTCCATTCGATATATACCCCATGCAGCTCATCAAAGCTATTATGATCAATGATATAGATGCGATGGAAAAATTGGGGATTTACGAAGTGGATGCAGAGGATTTTGCTTTGTGCGAATTTGTTTGCACATCGAAAATTAATATCCAAGAAGTAGTCAGGCAGGGCTTGTCGGATATGATAAAAGAATTTGCAAATTAAACAGAGACAGAAGTGAAAGCAGTTGACAATTTAATTGGAAAATTTAGACCCGCCTTCCAGAAGGGTGGAAAATTGGAAAAGTACTGGCCGGTATTGGACGCCCTCGAAACTTTTGCTTTCGTTCCGGACCATACGACCAAAAGTGGCTCACACATCCGTGACGCGATAGATATGAAACGCACCATGTTTTTGGTGATCGTTGCCATGGTACCCGCCTTGTTGTTCGGAATGTACAACTTGGGCTACCAGCATTACACTGCCCAGGGGTTGAGCGATACGCCTTTCCTTGACATGTTCTTCTTCGGTTTGCTCAAAACCTTGCCGATCATTATTGTGTCCTATGGTGTAGGGCTGGGTATTGAATTCGTGTTTTGCATTATGAAAGGCCACGCCATATACGAAGGATTTCTCGTGTCGGGAATGTTGATCCCCTTGATCATGCCAGTGGATATTCCGCTCTGGATGGTTGCCGTGGCTACAGCATTTTCAGTGATTTTTGTTAAGGAAGTATTTGGTGGTACAGGCATGAACATTTTGAATGTTGCCTTGACGGCACGTGCATTCATATTCTTTGCATATCCCACTGAGATGTCAGGAAATAAAGTATGGGTCAGCACTACCGGTGATTTTGCGCCTGTAGACGGCTATACCGGCGAAACCCTTCTTGGGCAGGCAATTACCAAGGGGTCTGCTTTTCATGATGTAGCCGGAAATGCATATGCCAGCATTGCTGACAGCTTTTGGGCATCATTTATTGGCTTGATACCGGGCTCCATAGGTGAAACTTCTACATTGGCGGTACTCATTGGAGCTGCCCTGTTGATTTTTACCGGAGTGGCAAGTTGGCGAATCATTGTCTATGGTATCTTAGGCGGTGCTGTAATGGGCCTTATTTTTAACTTGGTTGGACCAGCAATTAATCCTGATAACCTCTATCTTCAGGTGCCATGGTGGCAGCAGCTTGTTATGGGAGGCTTTATGTTTGGCGTGGTATTCATGGCTACCGATCCGGTTTCGGCAGCGCAAACGGCCAAGGGCAAGGTCATTTATGGTTTTTCAGTAGGTCTGCTGGGTATTCTTATTCGCGTGGTGAATCCGGCATATCCTGAAGGAATCATGATGGCAATTCTGTTTATGAACGTAATGGCACCAACGATAGACCATTATGTGGTGCAGGCAAACATCAACCGCCGCTTGAAAAGAATGAAACTTGTTAAAACCACCTGATATGGCATTGGACAAAAACAGCAACGCATTTACATTCATTTTCTCCATTACCATGGTGGTCGTGGTAGGGGCAGCCCTGTCCTTCGCAGCCATTTCGCTCAAGCCACGGCAGATTGAAAATGCGATACAAAAAGAAATGATTAGCATTTTAAGTTCGATCGGTGTTGAAGCCGACCGTTCTAACGCGAGCCAAAATTTCTACGCCTACATCAAGGAACGCATCACTTTAAATTATAAAGGTGAGGCGGTTGCAACCCGTTCAGGCGAGGTGGATCCCAAAGATGTTGAAGATCCCTTTAATGTGGATGTACAAAAAGAGTTTCGCAATCCTAAACTGGCCCCCGAAATGCGCAATTTTCCCATGTACCGAGCGGAAGTTGATGGAAGAGAGCTGATCGTAGTCCCAATGGTTGGCAAAGGACTGTGGGGACCCATATGGGGTTACGTAGCATTGGAAGGCGATTACAACACCATTTATGGCGCGGTATTCAATCACAAATCAGAAACACCCGGCTTGGGAGCTGAAATTACAGAAGGCTTCTTTCAAGAACCTTTCGAGGGAAAGAAAATTTATGACAATGGCGGTAACCTTGTGTCGATTGATGTGAGAAAGGGCGGTACAGATAAAAACCATCCCCATGCTGTAGATGGAATTACAGGGGGTACCATAACAAGTGTTGGTGTACAAGAAATGATGCGCCGCACATTCTCAGTATACGACAACTACTTCCAGACGAAAAGGACCCAATTATCAGATTTACCATGAGCACTGAAACCATAGAAAAAAATGAGGCTGCGGTTGAAGTAGCCGTCCCAAAAGAGCCATTGTTTTCAGCCAAAAATAAGCGACTCCTTACGGATCCATTGGATGATGACAATCCCATAACAGTTCAAGTGCTGGGTATATGCTCGGCCTTGGCAATTACAGTTCAGGTACAACAGGCTGTTGTGATGTCGCTTTCGGTGGTGTTCGTGATGTTTTTTGGAAACATCATCATATCGCTGTTGCGGGATTCAATACCATCCCGCATTCGAATCATTGTGCAGCTCGTTGTTGTAGCCTCATTGGTGATCCTTGTGAATGAATTGTTGAAGGCGTTTTTGCCAGACATCAGTGAGCGCCTGTCCGTTTTCGTAGGTCTTATCATCACAAACTGTATCATCATGGGCCGTTTTGAAGCATTTGCTATGGGCAACAAGACTTTCCCCTCAGCACTCGATGGTATAGGCAATGCAATGGGCTATGCCTGGATCCTTGTAGCAGTGGCTGTGGTGCGTGAGCTGTTCGGCTCTGGAGCGATTAGCTTTCCCGGAGTAGGACAGATTAAGTTCATTCCTGCTGGTTTTTTCGAATTCGGATACATGAACAACAATCTTATGATTTTACCTCCAATGGCCTTGATCGTGGTGGGAATTATCATTTGGATACAGCGTTCGCGCAACACCAAACTAATCGAGCAGAACTAAATCATTGACGCGATGGAAGCACTAAACATATTTGTAAAGTCGATATTTATCGATAACATGATTTTCGCATACTTCTTGGGTATGTGCTCGTATCTGGCCGTTTCAAAGACAGTGAAAACTGCTGTAGGATTGGGATTTGCGGTAATCTTTGTATTGGGTATCACCGTTCCGATCAACTATTTGCTTGAGAACTTTGTCCTCAAAGAAGGGGCACTCACTTGGGTGCATGCCTCATTCGCCGATGTAGATTTAAGCTTTTTGAGTTTCATCATGTTCATCGCAGTAATCGCTTCCATGGTGCAACTGGTAGAGATGATCGTTGAGAAATTCGCCCCTGCCTTGTACGGCGCATTGGGCATTTTCCTTCCGCTGATTGCTGTAAATTGCGCTATTTTGGGAGGTTCCCTGTTTATGCAAGAAAGGCAATACACTGGCATAGCTGACGCCACAGTATTTGGCCTCGGAAGTGGAGTGGGTTGGCTATTGGCCATCGTCGGTATTGCCGCTATCCGCGAGAAAATTCGCTACAGCAATGTGCCTGCACCTTTGCGTGGACTTGGTATCACATTTATTATCACCGGCCTGATGGGTATTGCATTCATGGCATTCATGGGGATAGAACTTTAAGCCGGATTACGTGTTTCAAAATTGAAAAAAATATTCAGATGACTGTTACTATAATCGCGACGATCGGCGCTTTTTTAATTGTGATTTTATTGTTGGTAAGCTTGTTGCTTTTCGCAAAATCCAAATTGTCTCCATCTGGCAATGTGAGGCTTGAAATCAATGGTGAAAAAACCATCGAAGTGGAATCGGGAAACACCATCCTCACTACGCTCAGCAATGAAAAAATCTTCTTGCCCTCGGCTTGTGGTGGAGGCGGTACTTGTGCCATGTGCAAATGCCAGGTGCTTGAGGGGGGTGGCGAAATCCTTCCTACTGAGGCGCCTTACTTCTCGCGCAAAGAGATAGCCGAAAAATGGAGGCTTGGGTGTCAAGTGAAGGTGAAGCAGGACATGAAAATTCAGATACCAGAAGAAATATTTGGTATCAAAAAATGGGAATGCGAAGTGGTTTCCAACTACAACGTGGCCTCTTTTATCAAAGAATTTGTTGTGAGGTTACCCGAGGGTGAACACCTTGAATTCGAGGCGGGCGGATACATACAAATTGACGTTCCGCCAATCGTTGTGGATTACAAAGATATCGATATCACATCGCACCCCGATTTGGGCCGTGACCCTATGGACTTTAAGGGAGAATGGGATAAATTTGGATTGTGGGATTTGAAAATGAAGAACAATGAAGAGATCTTCAGGGCTTACTCCATGGCCAACCACCCAGCCGAAGGAAATATCATCATCTTGAATATTCGTATCGCCACTCCACCATGGGACCGCTCAAAAAATAAGTGGATGGACGTAAATCCCGGAATATGTTCAAGTTTCGTATTTGGATGTAAGCCAGGCGATAAGGTTACCATTTCTGGACCCTATGGTGAATTCTTTATTAAAGACACAGGTGCTGAAATGTTGTACATCGGTGGTGGCGCAGGCATGGCGCCAATGCGTTCACATTTGTTCCACTTGTTTCATACCTTAAAAACTGATCGAAAAGTTAGTTATTGGTACGGTGGTCGCTCAAAGCGCGAACTGTTTTACCTTGATCACTTCCAAAGAATTGAAAAGGAGTTTCCAAACTTCAAATTCAATGTAGTGCTTTCAGAACCTTTGCCAGAAGACAATTGGAAGGTGAAAAAGGATATGGACGATGAGGGAGACGGTTTCACAGGCTTTGTACACCAAGCTGTAATTGATCAGTACCTCTCCAAACACGAGACACCGGAGGACATTGAATTCTATTTCTGTGGACCACCGCTTATGAATGCCGCCGTACTCAAAATGGTAGATGAGTGGGGTGTGCCACCGGAAAATGTCGCCTTTGACGATTTTGGTGGTTAAGGTATGCCACGTAATGAATGATGAAAGCCCGTCGAGAGTCGGGCTTTTGTCATTTCGGTAGTTTTTGTACTTTCATTCAAAATTCCGGACATGACTATGCAACAATGGTTTGATGCTTATGGCGAAAGCCACCAAAACCCGACCAACAAATTGCTGCACTGGATTTGTGTGCCTCTTATTTTCATTACCTTAATTGGCCTATTGTCGCTGATTCAATTCCCCTTCCTTTCTAAATGGGTGCCGTCATTCATCAATGGGTTCATGCACATGGGTACTTTTTTGTTGCTATTGGGCATTGTTTTTTTTATGCGCCTTTCGATGAGTATAGCCATTGGCATGGCGCTCATTTCGGTGGGTGTGTTGCTGCTCGTTCGTGTAGTGGTGATCAATTTTCAAGGAGATGCTTGGATGTTTTTTTTAACTGTATTTATTGTGAGTTGGATAGGTCAATTTATAGGTCACAAAATTGAAGGCGCGAAGCCAAGCTTCTTTGATGATTTGAAGTTTTTGATGATCGGCCCCGCCTGGTTGCTTCACTTTATTTACCGAAAGGCTGGAATACCCTATTGACATGATGAAAAATGAAAAGTTACACAGCATACCCTATGCAGTAGGTGAAGGTACCCTGGAGGATGTTTATGCGCTCAGGCTTTTGGTACTCAGGCCGGGAGGCACACTTGATGACTGCCGCTTTGCAGGCGATGAGGATGAAGGCACCTCACATTTCACAGTGGCCGATATGTGGGGTAAGATATTGGCGATAGGGTCATTTTACGAAAAGGCACACCCGGAACTTCAAAGGAATAAACCCATTCAACTGCGTGGTATGGCTACTCATCCCGATGCCAGAAACAGGGGGTATGGCAGCACCCTGGTACAGCATGCTCTACAAATTTACAAGGCATATCAGTACGACCTTGTATGGTGCAATGCACGTGAAGCGGCGGTTCCATTTTACGAACGATTGGGTTTTGCAAAACATGGGGAAGCGTTTGAGATTGAATCCATAGGAACCCACTATGTGATGTACCACCAACTCTAAAAAGAAAGGGAAGTGAAATCCACTTCCCTTTTTTTTTTTTTCATTGTTGGAGACCTCAATCAGCGTGAACCTCAAATGTTGTCCTGCTCACATTTCCATTTTCATCTTCGGCCCATAGGATAAGGTCATAATGACCATGCCCATCAGGTAAAGTGATGGCATTGCTGCCAGAAAGGATTTCACTTAAGTCGAGATTTTGTGAATTGGGTAGCGCTGCGCCATTGGCTGATATGCGCTTTGATGTACCCCATACTGCTTCCGAAATGGGGCTACCTGCCACATCGTCGTCATGCATATCTTCCTCAACAAGCCTTATCCATATAAATGCCAAATCACTGGCGAGATTTGTTGTCCCAATGCGGATAAAACCTTGAACATTTAGGGCTTCATTTTCAACTCCTTCTATCTCGCCCTCGTCATTCAGGTTTGATATTGTAATTTCGGGGGCATAACTGCGGTTGATATAGAAGCGTGTGTTGACCATCTCGTCGGGACCTGTTTCGTTGTCAAAAACATCTTTGGCCCAAACACTGAAATTATAGGGCCCAGCGAGGACAGCACCAGTTACTTCCGGGCGGCTGCGGGACCCAAACCAATAGATGTCCGTATTGTCACTATCCACATTGAGTTCAGTTGCTCCTGCATTGAATCGGAATGTTTCATTGTCAGCAGTTGGGCTGTACACATCCGTAATATCAAGAAGGTAAAAGTTACTGGGGACGGTACCGGAGTAAGTTCCATTTACTGAAGCGCGTACTTCGGCGAGTCCCGATGGGTCGCTTGCCTTAAAACGTACGTGCATGTGTGATGTGCTGGTATTGCGTGATTCGCCATTGGAAGGCCTGAATGCATCCCGGGTTTCGGCAAATCCTATGGTGGGAGCAACACTGTCAGCGTTGTTTCCTCCATTGCCATTGCCATCATCATCATTGTTACAAGCCGTAAGAAATGTCAAGCTTGCGCAGAAGAGAAATACTAATTTTTTCATTGGTGAGTTTATTTAATGCAACAATGTTGCAAAAGTAAAGCTTAACATTTAATTGACCTACTTTTTAGAACTTTAATCTGCCAAAGATTTGGGTTACCTTTTCTTTAGTAATGTTATTGCACGACTGTCATGAAATGTGGGACCAAATGTGTACATTCGTTATTATTCCAATGTTGAGACATGATCACAAATTTTTTGAATAAGGGCATTAAGGTTCCATATTTGATGCCATTGCTCTTGTCTATTGCATTACTGCCAGCGTGTAGCAATGATGATGAAGGCGATCCGCCTCCTCCTGCACCTGTCATCAATGCTATTGAGCTTACTTTCAATGATCCTGAAGTACTGAATCAAGTGTTCCGCTTCAGTTATAATTCCAGTGAAACACCACCTACAATACAGGAAATTGCGTTGGGTAGTGGACTTTATTTTTTGAATATTCGGCTTTCAGACAATTTACTGGGTGAAGATTTGACATTGGCTGTGAGCAACAATAGAGATCAATACCAGTTGTTTTTTGAATTTCCTGCTGAGGCTGTTGGTATTTTTCAATACAATGATGTACAACAAGGACTTGCCCTTGGATTGTTTACCGCATGGGAAATGACGGGTCCCACACAAGCAGGGGCTGAATTGCGCGTCAAGGTGGTGAAAGGTTTGGTAAAACAGCCCGTACTATCAGGTGGTGACGTGTATAATCCAAATATGGGTGGCGAAATAGTTTTAGACGCAGTGTTTCCGCTTTCAATACAATGAATTTTTTGCGTGGCTCTTTTATATTTAGAGGGAATGAATTTTGTTTCACGTTCATTTTTCTACTTGCAGTGCTAACGGCATGTAATGACAACCGGGATATCATTCCACCTCAAATATTGCGTTTTCAACTCGAAAGCAAAGAAATTCAACCAGGGGAATTTCTGGTAGCCCATGTACACGTGCGCGACAACGAGGGCTTGAATCAAATGCGGTTTCGTATCAGGGAGGCCTTCGGCAAAACATGGGAAGCGTGGAGCGAAGTGCGCGTGATTGATCTTGGAACCAATGAATTTTTGGAAAGCTATCAATTTGTGCTTCCTGATTCGGCCCTTGCAGGAATGTATGAATTGGGTTTTCAAGTAGCCGATTTTCAAGGTAATGCGAGTGTAGATTCCCTTCTTCGCTTTTTCGTGGTACGACCCGGTATGCAAGCCGAATTTATTGAATTTGAAACCATTCCTGCGACAAATGAATTCAATGAACTTTTGCTATCGGATCAGGATTCCTTACTGTTTAGCGGTACTGTTGTTGACAATGGGGGATTGGCACGTGTACTTATTGAGCTTAGGGGTGAGCGCGGAAACAACCTGCGCACCGTCACGTATCCACTGGGCGATACCACGTTGGTATGGGATGCAGCCCATGCTGAATCTATCAAGTTCGACAACCTCAATGAGCTGCCAGTTGTGTTGCAAGTGAAAGCATTCAACCGGGATGGGCATCAAAATCGTATTATATATGCCCTAAAATTTGATAATTAGAACATCGCCACTTTTGGAATAGATACATCGCTCAAGTGATCGTCAACAGTCCCCACCTTACGGAGCAATTGCTCATGCAGCGCTTTGGTACTTCCATCGATCCAAGGGCACGGGTGTATCACATACCACGTGGCCAGGGCAGACGATTGGCAATTAGCGATATACATGGTTGTTTTGAAACATTTTCAGCATTGTTGGATAAAGTGGGACTCAACAAAGATGACCAACTGTTTCTTCTGGGTGATTTTGTGAGTAGGGGACCCTACTCAAGGTTGGTAGTGAAGTATATCAAGATGCTTATTGTTCAGGGCTATCAGATATACCCTTTGCGGGGAAACCATGAGCAGCTTTACCTTGATTTCAATCGGTCGCAACCGCACAAGCTAGGTCTTTTTGCCGAAAGGCAGAACGCTTCACACCTTTTGAAAAGGCCCGAATTCTTGTGGCCCGGGATGGACCGATTTTTCGGAATTTTACCCTTCTATTTTGAAACAGAGAGTCACTTGCTTGTGCATGCTGGCTTTGATACTTTCAGCAAAAAGCCATTAAGGTCATGGCATCATATGCTTTGGACACGACAAATGGTATATGATATGTTGAAATATGAAGGAAAACGCGTCATTCACGGGCACGTTCCAAAGCACATTAAAGCGATAGAGGAGGCTGCAGCCACTGGTGCGATGATTACTCCCATAGACAACGGATGCGTAAGGGCCGGACAATCAGGCTATGGAAAGCTTGTATGCATTGATATGGACAGCGGAACGGTATGGAAAAAGAAAAACGCTGACAGCGAAGCCATTGGACAAATGTCGGCACGACTTAAGTTGCAAAGCGCATGAACCAACTGTCTTTAAGCGCAATAATCCATTTTTGCTGCATGTCTCCCAGATTGGCAACTAAATTGTCAAAAACCATGACATCAGAATGGATCAAGCCATTGGACAATGCGCTTTTTAAAGACTGCAAAGGAAGCGTTTTCACCCTTGTGTCATCAAGGTAAGCCATTGACATGCGATCAGTAAGCACGAGTGAATAGTCCTTTTCAAGTTGCTGAATAAACCTGACTGAAGTATCTATAGAACATCCAGAAGCTCCAGCCTGTGACTCGTCGGCAAATAGGCAAATGAACCGGTTCATGTAGACCCTTCCCGTTGCCCTCAATTGTAGGTTATGGGCTTTCCATTGGCTGCAAAAGGCCGAAAGACGCTCGATGATGGCTTCGCTTTGTTCGGGGCTCAGTGCTACATTGGTTTGGTATATCCACACGCGGGTAGAATCGGGATAACCCTCGGGCAAGGAAACAAATGGCTGAGCTAGGGTATTCATAAGTCTTGTGCTTGTGCAATGAGTTCAGCGATGTCGAGTACGCGCACTTCTGCTTCTTGTTCTTTGTTCTTTACACCGTCGGTCATCATGGTATTGCAAAAAGGACAACCAGTAGCAATAATTTGTGGCTTGAGCCCAAGGGCTTCTTCAGTGCGTTCGATATTTACTTCCTTGTTGCCGGGTTCGGCTTCTTTGAACATTTGCGCGCCACCTGCTCCACAGCACAACCCGCGGCTTTTGCAGCGTTTCATCTCAACGAGCTCTGCATCAAGCTTGGAAAGCAGCTCGCGCGGCGCCTCATACACGCCATTGCCCCTTCCGAGGTAACAAGGATCATGAAAGGTAATTCGCTTGCCCTTAAAGCTGCCACCCCCTGCAAGACTGAGTCGCCCTTCATTGATGAGCTTTTGGATAAACTGCGTATGGTGCATCACCTCGTAGTTGCCACCCAACTCAGGGTATTCATTTTTCAAAGTATTAAAGCAATGGGGGCAACCCGTGACAATCTGTTTTACCTCGTAGGCATTAAGGACCTGGATATTCATCATGGCCTGCATTTGAAACAGAAATTCATTGCCAGCCCTTTTGGCAGGATCACCAGTACAGGCTTCTTCTGTACCCAATACTGCAAATTTGACATCGGCTTTTTGCAGGATTTTGACCAATGCCTTTGTAATTTTCTTCGCGCGGTCGTCGAAACTGCCTGCGCAACCTACCCAAAACAGCACCTCAGGGATTTCGCCTGCGGCAAGCATTTCGGCCATGGTAGGCACTTTTAAATTATTGCTCATAAGAATTGTATATCAGGCTTCATCAGCCCATTTCAGTCGGTCGGCCTGTGCGAATGCCCAAGGCGCGCCGTTGTTTTCTACATTGGTATACATGCTGTTAAACTCCGATGGGCCCTTGCTTTCTTCCATAACAAGGTAACGGCGCAGATCAACAATGATTTCCAGAGGGCTGATCATCACTGGACATGCCTGCACACATGCATTGCAAGTGGTGCAAGCCCATAATTCTTCGGGGGTGATGTAGTCTCCAAGAAGAGACTTACCATCGTCATATCCAACCCCGTGTTTGTCAATATTTCGTCCTACTTCCTCAAGCCGGTCGCGTGTATCCATCATGATTTTGCGCGGCGAAAGTTTTTTTCCGGTTATATTGGCAGGGCATTCATCGGTACAACGCCCACATTCGGTGCATGAATACGCATCCATCAAATTTTTCCAAGTCAGATCGGCAACATCTTTTGCGCCAAACTTTTCTGGTGCAGCGCCTTCTTCGGCAGCTGGGGCTGCGGCATAGGGATCAGCATCGGGATCCATCATCAATTTCACTTCGTCGGTAACGCGCTTCATGTTGCTAAAGTGGCCTTGCTCACGCAGGTTGCTGAAGTAAGTGTTTGGGAAGGCCATGATGATGTGAAAATGCTTGGAAATAGGCAGATAGTTCAAGAAAAGCAAAATTCCAACAATGTGTGCCCACCAAGCACCCCGCTCGAGCAAAATGAGTGCATCTGTGCTCATTCCTGCAAACAGGGGACTGATCAACCCACTCACAGGGAAGGAGCCAGCGATGGGGTAGTACTCATTGCCCCGCTCCTGTAACAAGCTATCGGCAGCATTCATTGTAAGGAAAGCTCCCATCAGTACTATTTCCACCCACAATATGATGTTGGCGTCGCGCGTAGGCCAGCCGGGCATTTCTCTGCCAAAAAATCGCTTGATGCGCCCGATATTTCGTCGCACAAGAAATGCTACACAAGCCACGAGCACCAAAAAAGCAAGTACTTCAAAGCTGCCTATGAGCACATTGTACACCGGGCCAAGCGGTGAAAAAATACGGTGGGTTCCAAAAATGCCATCAATGATGATTTCAAGAACTTCAATGTTTATGATCACAAAGCCTACATAAATGAATATGTGCATGACTCCCGCGAACGGCCGCCTAACCATTTTTGACTGTCCCAAAGCTACACGACCCATGACCTTCAGGCGGTCAGCAGGCCGGTCACTTCTGTCGACATCCTTACCGAGCAGAATGTTGCGGCGAATGCGTTTGAACTGCCTCCCAAAGGCAATGCTTGCCAATATCAAGACAACCAAAAATACGATGTTGGAAATACTCATAAGACCATACAGTTATTTACTCTTTACCCGAATTCACGTACTCTTTCAATTCATCAAGCTCCTTTTGGGTAAGCTCCACGTTTTTATTCTTTCTACCAAAAACAGAGAAATGGATGTATCTGTTCGGATTCACCCTGATATCCTCTACCAACAAATCCATATTGTCGGCTGCACTTTCGAGTCGGGTGTATAGCGTTTTATCATTGATGAGTGCCCCCAAGCTACCTTCACCAGAATTGATTTTGGCCACAATTTCCTGGACCTCGTTGATGGCGCCGGTAGCATTTGCCATGGTTTCCGCAAAATTGATTTGGGCCAGGGTGTCGCTTATGTCGGCGAAATTGGTCATGATGCGCTCCAGTTTTTCACTGTTGTCACTCATGGTCCGGCTTAGGTTCTGAACATTCCTCACAATGGCTTGGATGCGGTCACGCTCCTCGCGAACGATGGTATCAATTTGAAAAGCGGTTCGCTCAAGGGAGGCGATGGCATTATTTATACCACTAAAGCTCTCCACAATACTGGCTTGAGATTGGGTATTGAGTATGGCTTCTACAACGCGTATCACACTGTCCACAGATGATATGAGGCTTTCAGCTTTTATTTTGATGGGACGGAGCTGCGCATTGACCTCGTCAACAAGATCACCTTCTATATCGGTGCGCAAGGTATCACCGCTTTGTGCGAGTAGCTGACTTCGGCCGGGAATCAATTGTATTTGCATGGAGCCTAAAAGGTCTGAACTCCTCAGTACGGCTTTGGTATCTTTGGGCAAGTCGATATCTTCATAAATGGTGAAGCTTACAATGAGCATATTGCGACCAGATTTATTCATTTCTATAGACTTCACCTGTCCTACCTTGTAGCCATTGAGCACTACAGGGTTGGATGGATTTAGTCCGTTGATGCGTTCATAAAGCCCGTAAAAGGTGGTGGGCTTTTTGAATACATGCACTCCTTTAAGAAAATTGATGCCGGCGTAAGCCAACACCAAGGCCAGAATTACCACTATAGCGATTTTAGTTTCTTTGCGCATTTTTTTGGTCTACTGATTAGGTTTGGTTTTTTGCAGAGCTTCGTCCAAAGGTATACGTTTGTTGTTGGAGTCGAAAGCTACAACAAAGGCTCCTTTATAGCCTGTTCTTCTTACATCTTTTTGCATTTCGCGTGCCTGTTCGTAATTGCGTGCATCGCCATACAGGTATTTGTACATGCCAGCATCCGCATATTCTGTTACGCCTTGGAGGCCATTGAAGTTCTCAGGAGTGCATGGCACTTGCTTGGACGAAGAGAGCAGCTGTACTTTAAAAATCACTTCGGCATCAGTTTCAATGCTGGAAGCTGAAGCAGCGACTTCCGGTTCTTGGGATACAATTCCTTTTTCTGTAATGATTGCTGCTTGCACCTGTTCAAGTTGTTCGGTATATGTTTTGAATGCCCTGTAAATGGCTGAAGCCATGTAGTCTTGACCTTGAGCACTTTGCAGGAAATCTTCTTCCTTGTTGTTGGTAAGAAAGCCCAATTCAATAAGGACGCTGGGCATGGTGGTGAACGATATCACCCAATAGGGTGCTTGCCGTACTCCTCTGTCCGTGCGGCCCACACGCGTGCGGAATTGGTCTTGCACGTGCTTCGCAAATTTAAGGCTTTGATGAATGTGGGCATTTTGCCTCAAGCTCAACTCAATGAGTCCTTCTGGTGAGTTGGGGTCGAAACCCTCATAGTTTTTTTCGCGGTCTTCTTCAAGGAGTATGGCACTGTTTTCCCGTTGTGCGGCTTTCAAATTTGCCTCGGTCTTGGCCGGGCCCATCACATAGGAGCCCGCTCCCACGGCCGACTCTTTCACGAAAGCGTCGCAATGTATCGATATGAAAAGATCGGCCCCCTTGTTGTTGGCGAACTTGGTGCGCTCATGCAACGGCACGAACACGTCACTGTCCCTGGTGTAAAGCACTTCAACATCGGGAAAGGCATCTTGGATGTAGGCACCAACTTTGCGTGATACGTTAAGCGCAACCGTTTTCTCGGTAGTCTTATAGCGTCCGGTTCCAATATTTCCAGGATCTTTACCGCCATGCCCGGCATCAATCACTACCCGTTTTACTACCTTGCTGTTGTGAATTTTTGGCATGGTTGATGCTATGCACAGCGCAGCCAAAGCCGCGAGGCCTATGCCATATATTGCCCAATAAATGCCCGTTCTATATTTCATCGCGCAGCAAATATTTAGTTTTGCACGTTATTAATCCAGCCGCAATCGTTAAAGGTAAGTTTATCAAGAGCAGTGCTTCTTGTACAAAGGTATTATTTATCCTTGGGTGCCTGTTCATATTTGGAGGTAGGCAAGCTTTTGCTCAGGTGGATACTACCGCAGTGCCAGAGCTCGCTCCTTTGGGCACCGATAGCCTGCCAGCCGACTCAGCCTCATTTGCGGAAAGCAAAAAGGATACCATTGCTGAGGGAGCCGCAGGGGGAGGATCACCACTGACTGATATCATCAAGTATTCGGCTCGGGATAGTATTAAGAACGATGTCATTAACCGCAAAGTATACCTGTACGGTGATGCCGAGGTCAATTTTGGCACCATCACCCTGAAGGCGGAGCGCATTGTGTACAATTTTGAACGTTATGAAGTACATGCCGAAGGCGTACAGGACAGCGCCGGGGTATGGACGGGCATCCCAAAATTTTCGGATGCCGGTGAGGAATACGATGCCTTCATGATGGACTATAATTTCAAAAGCAAGAAGGCCTACATCAAGAAAGTGGAAACGGCGGTTATCGAAGGTACACTCACCGGGCGCGATGTGAAAATTATCGATGGGGGTGAGGTGATTTATATTGCAAAGGGCGAGTACTGTCCCTGTGAGGACCCCAACGCCAAAACCCGATTCAAAATATCGAAGCTCAAGGTAATAAAGGATGACAAGATTGTATCAGGGCCGGGCTACCTCTCATTTTATGGCATTCCTACACCGCTGGCATTTCCTTTCGGTTTTTTTCCAAATACAGAAAAGCGACAGGCAGGCCTTATTATTCCCAGCTATGGCAATGGGCAAACGCAGGGTTATTTTTTGAATAACCTTGGCTTTTACATGCCCATCAATGACAATATCGATACGAGGATTTTGGCTGATATTTATTCCAGGGGCAGTTGGGGTCTTGCCAACGCCACATCATACAGAAAACGCTACGTTGGATCTGGAGATTTTCGTGTTGATTACAATGAAATCAGGTTGGGAGATCGGGAGCTGGGGACCTTTGAACAGCAGAACGTATTTTTTATCACATGGCGGCACACCCAGGATCCGAAAAGGAGACCCATGTCCAATTTCAGTGCTGATGTGAGCGCAGGCAGTACACAGGCATTCCGCAACAATCTAAATGCCAGTCAAAATGACTTTTTGTCCAACACTTTTCGTTCCAACATACGCTACCAGCAAAATTTTTATGACTCACCATGGAGCCTTGCGATGAACTTAGGGCATGACCAAAACTCCGTTTCGGGCAATTACAACTTTACACTTCCTAACATTGCCATCAACCGGATGCGAACTTTCCCTTTGAAGGAACTCTTTCAGCCTGTGGGCCGACAAAAGTGGTACCACAAGTTTGGCCTCACCTATTCCTCCACCATCCAAAATACCCTTTCGGTAAATGAGAGTGAATTGCGCATGAACAACCTCAGCGCCCTTTCAAATCAATTCAGAAATGGCATGCGGCATCAGGTAGCTGTTGCGAACTCACTGAAAGCAGGACCATTCACAATCAACCCTTCTTTCAATTATACCGGGAGAATGTACATGCAACAATTTGATCGGGTGCGCGACCCTGATTCCGGCGTTTTCCTTCGCGACACCATACAAGGCTTTGCCTACAATGACGACTGGGGCCTCAGCGCTGCCATAACCACCAAATTGTACGGTATGTACAGTTTCAAACAAGGTAAGGTCAGTGCCATAAGGCATACCATGACCCCTTCATTCTCGCTGTCATACCGCCCTGATTTCGACACCCGTATTTGGGGATTTTTCAGTGAAGACGGAAGTTTAACCAGCTTTTCGCCTTTTGAGAACCAAATATTCGGCTTCTCGCCAAGTGGGCAACAGGGCTCCATCGGCTTTTCGCTCATCAACAACCTTGAGGCAAAAGTGCTCAGCCGCAGGGATTCTACAAGCAAGTTTGCCAAAGTAGCCATCCTCGAGAACCTAACGGTCAATGGAAGTTACAACATCGCAGCCGACTCCTTAAATCTTTCTATTCTAAGTGTTTCAGGACGTACCAAGTTGACCAAATATGCCAACCTCGTATTTCGCGGCAGTTTCGATCCTTACAGTTACGTGGCTGTTGCAGAACGTCAAGTTACGCGTGTGAATACCTTTCTCGTAGACAAAACAGGTCAGCTTGCCAGTTTCGAAACAGGCAACATTGCGATAAACGCATCGGGGATCAGTAGCACAGCGTTTGAACGACGCAACAAAGAACCCGTCGTACAGCAGGAAGACGATGAACAAGAAAAACTACCGCGCAGTCCGTTGATGCAGACGCTCAGTGGGTTCAAGGTGCCCTGGAATCTCAGTTTTGGCTACGCGTTTGATGCGCGCCGTGTGCGCACTCCTTTTGCATTGGAAGAAGATGTTTTCGCCATACGTGACAGCATTGCCATTGTGCAAAGTATACAGATGAATGGAAGTTTTGATTTCTTCAAGCGCGTGAAAGTCAATTTCAATACCGGTTATGATTTTTTGAATAAAGAATTGATTCCTACGACCCTGGTTTTCGTTGTTGACCTAAACTGCTGGGAACTCAATGCGCGCTACGTACCATTCGGAATCAGGAGGAGCTACATGATATCTCTGAATATCAAAAGTCAAATGCTCAAAGATCTCAAGTTCGAGCAGAACCGCAATTTGAACCGGGAGCAGCAGTTTTTCTTTTAGAAGATGCGTGCCCGGGAGTATGGCATTGTTGTCTGCAACTTCTTCTGTTACAAATGCGATACTTCATTGAAGTCGCCGATCGGCTTCTTTGCGTTCAGCTTTTTCTTTTTTGCTGTCTTTTGGTGGCGGAGCGGCTGCTTTTCTGAATATATCATATTGGTCTTTGGGTTTTCGCTCCTCCTGCCAGGTGAAGCCATCCATCAATGACTCATCTTTATTAAACAGAGGGATAGGAATAAATTGGCCATCAGGCTTTACCAAAAAATCAATGAAGAGTACTTTCCGCTCTTCGAGTGTGATTTTGATATTGCTGCAAATTGCCTTGTTGACTCCAACCACACTTTGCTCTATCCTGCAAGCCAAGGTATCACCTTCCACCTGGAGGCTGTCAAGGGGAATCTTTCGTTCTTCGAGGGCATAATAAAGTGACTGCCCATTGCCTTCTATGAATACGGTTTCCAGGTCATTGTCCACGAAGTAACCAGTAAGTCTTCTGCCTTTGATCTGGTTGAATTGTCCAGAATCAACACGGTCTATGAGCATGGAATTTTGGTACACCAATAGCCTTTCAAGGCCATTTTCGTTGCTCCTAATTTCCATGGTATCGCCAGTGATTTGCAGATCGTCTGACCAAATGGCCGGACTGTAGTACATATATATGGTGCTATCGGCCCTGTTATAGAATATGCTGTCGGCTGCTCCCTGCATATCTTTCCTGTAAAAGCGGGCACCCCTGTAGGCGTACAGCAAATTGCCCAGGGTATCATGCTCCACTGCGCGCAAGGTATCGGCATGGAGATAGAGTGAGTCAGCAGCGTCATATTGAATGAGCTGGGCCCTAAGGGTAACAAGGCTTTGCTTGATGCGCTCATCGTAACTGCCAAAATCTCCTTTGATGAGGTATTGATCTACCGTATCATGAATCACCACGTTGCAGTATGCCTTGCCCAAGCCATCGACGCGGGTGTACCACAAGCTATCACCTTTGAGCGTTTGCTTGCCGTTGTCGAGGTATGCGTTTTCGTTGAACTGTGCGATATCATTTTTGGTATCATACCATCCATTTTCACAGTAAATGGTATTGGCATCGGAGTAAATGAATGTCGGCCCGTCAAAATAGGCTACTTCAGTAATATTATGGTAATCAAGAGTGTCGGTGACTACTTTGTACTGCGGATTTGTGAGCAAAACGTCATCTCTGAAGTAGAAAATCTCGTTTGTTGCCATGTATACTCCGTACACAGCGTCCAGCGTATTGTTGTTGGCGGTAGAAACAATGGTACCTCCTTCATAAAAAGTGGCCTTCTCCTTGAGCCTGTCATAGTCGAGGATGTCGGTGGTGAGGGTCATGTCCTTATCGAGCAGCCTTACATTGTTCCTAACTTTTACAAGGCGTGTATCGCCATTGTAGTTGAGCTTGTCGCTGTACAGGCGCAGTGTATCGCCTTGGTTGAGGTATACGTTGCCAAAAGCGTCGAGGCTGTTGCTGGCATTGTACAAATAGGCGCTGTCACAATAGAGTAGGGCCCCTTGATGCCTGAATTTCACATCGCCAATAAGTCGCTGGGCATCAACACCCATACGTTTGTCAAATTTTAAATCGCGGGCTCCGAGAAGTTCAATTTTGCTTTTGGTTTGGCTAAATCCTGCTGAGGCAATAGCCAGAAACATCATCAACAGCAGCCAATTTCGGTGGTGGTTCATATGGCCTCCCATCGCAAATTGCATGCCGCTAAGCGATATAAGACGCCTGCCGTGTAATTGTTTGTGTGCGATCGGGTCCTACAGAGACAATGGTGATCGGTACACCTACGGCTTCTTCAATGAAATGGATATACTTGATGAGTGCCTCAGGCAATTCCCTTTCCTGGTCCATGCCTTTGAGATTGGCATTCCACCCAGGCAGTATTTCATATATGGGCTCCAGTTGATCAATCAAAGCGTCGTAAGGCAGGTAGTGCAGCAATTGGCCATCGAGCTTGTATGCTGTGCACACGTGTATTTCATCGAAAATAGAAAGCACGTCGGCTTTGGTCATATGGAGTTGGGTCACACCATTGATCATAATGGCGTATTTGAGGGCCGGAATATCGAGCCAGCCGCATCTGCGAGGTCTTCCGGTGGTAGCGCCAAATTCGGCTCCTTCTTTGCGCAACAATTCGCCGGTAGCGTCTTGTAATTCAGTAGGGAAGGGGCCACTGCCCACACGTGTACAGTAGGCCTTAAATATACCCATCACCTCTCCAATGCGTCCCGGAGCTATGCCCAAGCCTGTACATGCTCCGGCAGTCACCGTATTGGACGAAGTTACAAAGGGATAGCTGCCGAAATCTATGTCGAGCAAGCTCCCTTGCGCACCTTCAGCAAGTACACTTTTGCCATTGTCCAACATGGCATTGAGATAGTGCTCAGAATCAATAACTGTGAGTTGCTTAAGCCTTTCTACACTGATTTTCCATTGGGCTTCCTTGCCAGCGTAATCGAATTCCACATTGAACGGCTCCAGCAATTTAAGGTGCTTTGCCTTGAGTGTAGCATACCTCTCGGCAAAGTCGGGAAGAAATAAGTCGCCTACCCTCAGTCCATTGCGCCCTGTTTTGTCCATGTAGGTAGGGCCTATTCCTTTCAAAGTAGAGCCTATTTTCTTAATGCCTTTCTCCTTTTCGGATGCCATGTCGAGCGCGCAGTGTGTTGGAAAAATGAGGTGTGCTTTTCTCGATAGCAGCAAGCGCTCTTGAATATTGATTCCCATTTTTTCAAGGGCTTCAATTTCTCTTGCAAAAATGACCGGGTCGATCACCACCCCGTTGCCCACTACGTTGAGCGTATTTTCATGAAAAATGCCTGAAGGGATGGTATGCAAAACGTGCTTTATACCATTAAATTCAAGGGTGTGGCCTGCATTTGGTCCTCCCTGAAATCTGGCAATAATGTCGTACTGCGGGGTAAGCACATCCACTATTTTGCCTTTGCCTTCATCACCCCACTGAAGGCCCAGCAACACATCCACTTTTTCTTTGCTCTTCATGCGTGATTAAAGTGAAAGTTGCTTGAAAAACGAAAATGCTTCACTGCGTGTTGATTTGATGGTAAACACGTTGTTGAGCTTGGTCACCGCAAGTAGGGCCATAATGCGCGGCTTTACACCAACGATTACTGCCTCGCCTCCAGCATTTCGGGCTTTGTTCATCAGATTGATCAGGATATTGAGCCCGGTACTGTTCATGTATTCAAGTTCGCTGAGATCAATGATGTACCGGCTTGTGCCTTCCGCGAGTTCCTCCTCGATTTCTACACTGATTTCGACCGCTTCCGCTTTGTCAACCAGCTTGCCCTCAAGATTGAGTATGGCCAGGTCGTTTTCTTTGATGAATTGGTAGGTAAAAGCCATGGTTAATTTACGCTGAGAAATTAGTTTTTGGTAAGAAATTCTGACATTGATTTGTTTTCATCCACCTCCAAAGAGGTATTGCGAATGGCGTAAAAGTACAAACTGTGGTGCATCACTTTTACATTGAAGATTTCTTCAATTGTTTTTTTTATGGTTTCAATTCGCGGATCGCAAAACTCGAGCACCTCACCAGTATCCGTGCATATCACGTGGTCATGCTGCTTGTACTCGTGTGATTTTTCGAACTGTGCAATGTTTTTTCCGAACTGGTGCTTGCGCACGAGGCTACAGGCCAACAACAAATCGATCGTATTGTACAGAGTGGCCCTGCTCACCCGATACTTTTTGTTTTTCATTTGAATATAAAGCGACTCGACGTCAAAATGGCCATCGTAGGCATATATTTCATGAAGTATAGCGAAGCGTTCCGGCGTTTTGCGGTGTCCGTTTTGCTCCAGATAAGCGGCAAAGATTTGTTTGACCTTATTTTGGGTCTCTAGGTTGCTGGGCATGCAATTTTAAACAACAAAACTACATAAATCTGTTGTATTCCCTGACTCTTTATGGCAATTTAGCTTATAGCCCACCACTCTCAGCCCTTGATACCGTTAGTACACCAGGTACTTTCTTGAGTTGGTTCATGAGGCTTTGAAGGTGATCGGTGTCATACACAAATACACTCACACGCCCGTCAAAAACACCGTCATTGCTTTCGAAACTTATGGCTTTCATGTTTACGTTCAAGTCGTTTGAAATAGTTTGTGTGATGTTGTGTACAAGTCCAATATCATCAATTCCTTTAAAAATAAGCTCGGCAATGAACTCTTTGTCCTTTTGGCTCTGCCATTTAGCCTTGATGATTCGGTATGCGTAAGCCGAGCGCAACTGGACGGCGTTCGGACAGTTGGTGCGGTGAATTTTAATTCCTTCATTGATCGTGACAAATCCGAAAACATCATCCCCGGGTATGGGATTGCAGCATATGGCCAAGCGATACGGTACGTCCTTCTCATCATCACCTATAATGAGCAAGTCTTTGCCCACCTTGTCGTGGCTCTTTTCTGATTTGCTTTGGTTTTGTTCTTCGTGGACTTTCAGATTTGGAAAAACAATGTTTCCTCCTTCAATCTCATAGCCTTTCAGTTTCTTCAGGCTCACACGCCCTTTGGCAATGTCATGGTACAAATCAGTGGCTGATTTGTAGCTGAAGAATTGTTCGAGCAGTGATACATTGCGTGAATGAAAGTCGGCCCCCATGCTTTTGAACTTGCGCTGAACAACTTCCTTGCCTAGACTTGCTACCTTTTTTTGCTCCTCTTTGAGCGCCTGCTTGATTTTCGATCGGGCCTTCGCAGTAACCACAAAGCTTAGCCAATCTTCTTTTGCCTTTTGCTTTTTGGAGGTCAGTATTTCTATTTGATCGCCACTTTTGAGCTTATGACTCAACGGTACCAGCTTTTGGTTTACCTTGGCACCGATACATGCTTCGCCCACTTGGGAGTGAATGTCGAAGGCGAAATCGAGTGCTGTGGAACCTACAGGCAGGTTTTTCAAATCACCATTCGGAGTAAACACAAATATTTCGTCAGCGAAGAGGTTGAATTTGAAGTCGTCAATAAAGTCGATTGCTGCGCTGTTGTTGCTGTCGAGCATTTCGCGGATGCGCGTCAACCAGTTATCAAGGCTCGATTCACCCTCGAGTTTATCCTTGTACTTCCAGTGCGCGGCATAGCCCATCTCTGCAATTTCGTCCATGCGATCGGTGCGTATCTGCACTTCCACCCATTTGCCGGTAGGGCTCATCACAGTGGTATGCAATGATTCATAGCCGTTGGCCTTGGGAGTGCTTATCCAGTCGCGCAAGCGGTCGGGATTGGGCTGGTAAAAATCGGTGACTATGCTGTACACTTTCCAGCAATCGGCTTTTTCCCGCTCGGGCGGGGTGTCCAGGATAATGCGGATAGCGAAAAGGTCATAGATTTCTTCAAAAGGGATTCCTTTTCGGTGCACCTTATTCCAAATGCTGTGCACGCTTTTGGGCCTGCTTTTAATGATGTATTTGAATCCTTCGGCATCGAGTGATCTGGTGATGGGCAAGGTAAACCGGTTGATAAATCGGGTGCGCACGGCTTGCCCTTTTTTCAGCTTGTGGAGAATGTCCTCGTACTGTTCGGGTTCGGTGTATTTCAGTGCAAGATCCTCCAGCTCACTCTTAATGCTATACAAACCAAGGCGGTGGGCCAGGGGGGCAAACATATACTGCGTTTCGCTCGCAATTTTGAGCTGCTTGTCGCGGCGCATCGAATCGAGGGTGCGCATGTTGTGCAACCTGTCGGCGAGCTTGATCAGTATTACCCTCACATCATCGCTCAAGGTGAGCAACATCTTTTTAAAATTCTCAGCCTGAATGCTTACCGTATTGTCAAAGATGTCGGAGATCTTGGTCAGGCCATCAATAATTTTGCGCACCTTCGGACCGAAAAGGTGCTCAACATCCTCCAGCGTAATTTCCGTATCCTCTACAGTATCGTGGAGCAGCGCTGCGATAATGGCTGTGGTGCCCAGACCAATTTCTTCAGCTACAATTCTGGCGACGGCAATGGGATGGTAAATATAGGGTTCACCGCTTTTTCGGCGCATATCTTTGTGTGCCTCAAGGGCCACATCAAAAGCCTTGCGAATTTGCTTCTTGTCGTCACTCGACTTGGAATATTTAGAAACCCTCAGCAAGCTGCGGTAGCTCGCTAAAATTTCTTTTTTTTCTTTTTCCAGGTCTATATTCAGCTCCATTGATGGGCAATTCTCTGTTGAGTGTTTAATGAGCAGGAAGTACCTGCGTGCGCACTTCTCCAAAACCTATCCGAACGCCATTTTTTTCGCAATGTCCGCGCATCACCACACTGTCACCGTCATTGATAAACTTCCTTTGGCTGCCATCACGCAGGGCAATAGGCTTGCTGCCCCTCCAGGAAAGCTCCAGCATTGAGCCATAACTGTCAGGGCTGGGCCCCGATATGGTTCCTGAAGCCAGCATATCGCCGCAACGCATATTGCAGCCGCCTACAGTGTGGTGTGCAAGTTGCTGGTTCATATTCCAGTACATGTATTTGAAATTGCTACGGCACACCGTCGTTTCCTCACCATTTTCAGGAATTATACCAACTTCAAGGGCGATATCAAGGTTTTTATTGCCGCTATACTGCAAATATGGCAGCACCTCAGGTTCCTGCTTTGGACCGGAAGTGCGGAAGGGTTCGAGGGCGTCGAGCGTGACTACCCAGGGTGAAATGCTTGATGCAAAGTTTTTTGCCAGAAAAGGCCCTAAAGGCACGTACTCCCACTTCTGCACATCGCGCGCCGACCAATCGTTGAAAAGTACCAATCCAAAAATATAGTCGTCGGCTTCATCAGTGCTTATGCGCTCTCCCAAAGGCTTGCCTTCAAAGGTAATAAAAGCCAACTCCAGCTCAAAGTCGAGCAACTTACTCGGCCCGAAGAGGGGAGCTGCGTTTTCATCAGGACGTGTTTGCCCCTTGGGCCGCCTCACAGGAGCGCCGCTCAACACAATGCTTGAGCTTCGGCCGTGGTATGCTACTGGCAGGTGCCGCCAATTGGGAAGTAAAGCATTGTTCGGATCCCGAAACATGGTGCCCACATTGGTGGCGTGCTCTATACTGGAATAGAAATCAGTGTAATCGCCCACATTTACAGGCATGAGCATCCTAACTTCACTTTGCTTCCGCAAAATGGCTGCGCGGTGAGCAGTATTGTCGCGCAGCGCGGAATTGGAATCCACAAGCAGCGCACTTATACTGTTGCGCAATGCGCGCACGGCCTGCTTTCCCTTCTTGAGCATTGGATTCAGGAAAGGACCTTCAAAATGTTGCGGAGCAAAGCCGCTCCCTTCCAGATAACCCAAAACTGCCAGGGAGTGTAAGTCAACCAATTCATTGCCAATGGCTACACAGGCATGGTGGGGCACACTGTTATTTTTGTAAATTCCGAATGGAAGATTCTGAATTGGAAAATCACTGCCTTCGGGCACTGAAATCCATGATCGTAATTGAGGGTCGTTGGCGACAATCTCCATGGTTCAACCGAATTTTAAACGTGGATTGTTTCGGCGAAAAGTGGGAAATTATGCATCAACTTGTGCACCCTTGCTTTAATTTGGGTCAGAGCAGCGTCATTGTCACGTTGCATGAGCGCTTCATCGATCAGGTCAACGATGGGTTCCATGTGCTCCACACCAAGGCCGCGTGTGGTTATGGCTGGGGTACCGATGCGCATGCCGCTTGTTACAAACGGCGATTTGTCGTCGAAGGGCACCATGTTCTTATTCACAGTGATGTCGACTTTAATCAATGTGTTTTCGGCATCCTTTCCGGAAATGCCTTTTGAGCGCAGGTCGATGAGCATGCTGTGGTTGTCAGTACCTCCCGAAATGATGTGGTATCCGCGGCTTACAAAAGCCTGAGCCATGGCTTGCGCATTGGCTATTACCTGCTTGCCATATGCTTTGAAGGCTGGGCTGAGCGCTTCTCCGAAGGCAATGGCTTTGGAGGCGATGACGTGCTCCAATGGGCCGCCTTGCGTGCCAGGAAAGACGGCTGAGTCGAGCAGGGCCGACATCATGCGCAGCTCTCCTTTTGGATTGGTAAGGCCGAATGGATTCGGAAAATCCTTGCCCATCATGATGATGCCTCCCCGGGGTCCGCGCAAGGTTTTGTGGGTGGTGCTGGTTATGATATGACAATGGGGCAGTGGGTTTTTGAGCAATCCCGCTGCGATTAGCCCACTTGGATGTGAAATATCGGCCAAAAGTAGCGCGCCCACTTCATCCGCGATTCGACGCAGGCGGGCATAATCCCAATCACGGCTGTAAGCCGAAGCACCACAAATGAGGAGTTTGGGTTGTTCTGTTTTAGCCTTTGCCTCAAGTTTGTCATAATCTATCTTGCCAGTTTCTGCTTCTACACCATAGAATGTTGGCTGGTACAGCTTTCCTGAAAAGTTCACCGGCGAGCCGTGGGTGAGGTGCCCACCGTGGCTGAGGTCGAAACCCATGATTTTATCACCGGGTTGAAGCACAGCGAGCATTACTGCCGCGTTGGCCTGAGCGCCGCTGTGGGGCTGTACATTGGCCCATTCGGCTCCGAAAAGCTGCTTTAATCTGTCAATGGCAAGGTTTTCTGTTTGGTCAACGAACTGGCAGCCGCCATAATACCTTTTGCCGGGAAGGCCTTCCGCGTATTTGTTGGTCATCACAGAGCCCATGGCTTCCATCACTTGATCACTTACAAAATTCTCAGAAGCAATAAGTTCTATTCCTTCCATTTGGCGTTGACGCTCTTTGGCAATAATTTCAAATACGGCGGTGTCTCTTTTCATGTAGGTTCATATTGTCGTGGCATCAAAATTAGCAATTCCTTGACGAAGGAGTTGCCACAAAATAAGGGTCGTGCTTCGAATTTTAATTGTTTTGAAGTGTCGCCATTGCATGGAATGTATTTGAATGACCATTGATACATTAAAAAATTATTCAAAAAATGTTAATCTAAAGTTAATTTATATACCTTTAATTAAACTTTCAAGAACCAATCCTTTCGGAAAACAAAAGCCTGACTCTCGTTTGACCTTCAAAGCAGAGATGGGTGAACCAATAACACGCCTTGTCAATATTGACTTGGTCTAGCAAGGGTATAGCCCAAATTATTGAACGCCACCAATCGATAGACTATCGATAGTTTTCTCCGCATTAAATTTTTTTTTCAACCAATCTCAAACTTATGAAAACTCAATTATTTTTTGGACTTTTTTGGGTCTTCTTTTGCTGGCAGCAATCGATGGCCCAAGTGTCTACAGCTTCAAATATCGGCGCGCAAAGTGACTTTGTAGGATGGAATGCCAATCAGGGATTTCCTCTTCAGATAATACACAGAGGAAACCAGCCCATGGTCCTGGTCACCAACAATATACTGCGGATGGCTATTGCCAACGGTCCCGGAGGGATCGGTGGTGGGCGAGTTGCTTTTAGCAACAATTTGCCCAACAATTTTGTGCCGCAGGACAGGTTGCACAGTTTTATAAATTCTGCTGCCGACAATATGTTTCGCTTTTCCAATACGGGCTTTGCTGCAAATCAAGGATTCCGCTTAGGACAAGACGCTCAAGGAAATGGCTTGTTTGATTTACTTGACCAAGGCATTTTCAAATTCGACATGCCGAGTAATTTGAGCACTTCTGCACCAAGGCTGACAAAAGTGACCATCGATAACATCAATCAAGCCAATGTCACCAACACTTTTCAGCCTACTTATGTGAATTCTACCCGTGTTGGTATTTGGCAGCAAAGTGGGTTTGCCAATGGTTCTGGAACCTTGGCGATGCTTCACTTAGGGCAGCCTGGCAACCTAAATACCATTACCCATCGCGATTGGATGAATATAGGCACATATTACAACGAGGGAGGTGATGCGATGTACGTAGGATTGCGACAAGTAGGTTCCAATGTTACTGACGCTGTAATAGCTTGGGGCGATGATGGCAATGATCGGTTGAAATTCATTTTTAACACACAATTGAACCAGTTTCCCAACAATCCTTCTTCAAGCAATGACGGCTTGGAAGTAGCGCGATTTGTCAGTTTCAATGGTTTGGATGGCAGGGTATTGTTTAACATTGATCCCACACAGCCCAACCTTGATCCGCAAAATACTGTGCACATTGTTGGTATCGGTAGCCAAGGGAACTCTACAACTCCTGGGGGCAACAGCGGATTGAGGCTAAATTACGCAAATAGCAGCACCCCAACTATAGCCAACCCTGGTGCCGGCGTATTGTCCGTCAATGCTCTTGGCGACGTAGTATATGTACAGGCCCCTACTGCTGGTGGCGCGGGCAATTCTTGCAATGCATTGTTAAACCCGCTGTTTACAGACTATACTGTGCCGCTCAACGGCAACGACTATTATTTTAGCGATGACGCAGCACTGAGTAACAAGATAAACTTTGGGTATCCATGCGGAAGTATCAACCTTCCAGGCAAAACCAATGCATACACCGCTTTTGCAAGCAATACCTCAGCTGGTTTGCCGCAGAGTATTACAAGTTTTGCCGAAAATGCACATAGCGTTTCGTTTTTATCAACCGCAGGATTCTACGGCACCGCCAGCAATGTCGCTTTCGGAGGCGATGCTGCAGGGGTGTGGGGATACGCCGATGCTTCACGCAATGCGTTTGGCTTGAGGGGTGTAGGTGGTACAGTTACCTTGGGACAAAGCATAGGTGCCTATGTAAGCAGCCAGATAGCAGGCAACAGTCAGAACATCGGTTTGCGAGCGGACGCGGATAATGCCCCTACGAACTATGGCGTCCTTTCACTTGCCAGTGGGGGTGCCAATAGTACAGGAGGATATTTTTTTGCCGGAGGAGCAAGCCTTTACAATATTGGTGTGACTGCCATAGGGCAGCAAGTAGCCCCCAATTCCTACACAGGCTTTTATCCAAGTGCCAATATCGGAGTATATGCAGCCGGTGACCCCAACAATACGCTGGCAGGTACCACCCAAGTAGGAAGCAATTGGGCAGGCTGGTTTGATGGCGACGTATACATCAATGGTTTTGGCTACTACCCGGGATTCTTCATGATTTCTGATGGTAAGTTCAAGCAAGATATTCAGCCTATCACCGATGCGAGCGCTCTGGTAGCGAGGCTAAAGCCATCCACATACAGTTTTATCGACGGAAAATCTTTGGGCATTGCACTCCCTGAAAAAACTCAATACGGCTTTATTTCACAGGAAGTTGAAAAGGTGATGCCTGAGTTGGTGCAGCATGTATCCAAGCCAGCCATGGTTGACTCCAGCGGAGTAGTACAGTTTCCTGAAATTGAATACAAAGCGGTGAATTATATTGCCTTTATTGCATTGCTTACCGCATCAATGCAGGAGCAACAAGTGAAATTGAACCAGCAGGAAGTTGAGCTGCAGTCCATCAAACATGAGATGGAAGCCATCAAAGAATTGCTTTACACTAAATCCGTTGTAGTAGAACTTCGAAGTGATGCTGTCCCAGCCCGGGTTGAGCCAAAAGGAAATTCGATTTTACACCAAAATGTACCCAATCCATTTTCCGAAAGCACAAAGATTAGCTATGAAATCAATCAGGAATTCAGCAGAGCGTATATTGGTTTTATGACCCTTGATGGAAAGTTAATCAAGAGCATAAATATTTCAGCGCCGGGCTTAGGTCAATTGGAATTGCGCACAGCTGAGCTTAGCAGCGGCGTATATCTATACAATCTTATTATAGACGGGGTTGTGGTGGACACAAAACGCTTAATAAAGAATTGATCCATCCCTTTTTGAATCATTCAAAATCACAGGGCCTTTACTGGTCCTGTGATTTATTTATTGAACACATTTCAATTCATCCGGTTCTGAGCCAAAACGTTTTAACTTTGCACTATGTCAAGCCACAAAGAGTTAATCGGTTTGCAGCAGGCTGTTTCAGTGAAGCATCTCATCCTCTTCGACGGGCATTGCAACTTGTGCAATGGTGCAGTGCAGTGGGTCATAAAGAGAGACCGCAAAGGCCATTTTCATTTTGCTGCCCTGAGCTGGCCGGCAGGAGAGCAGGTGCTTCATAAGTTTCCCGAGCTCGAAGGGGTTGATAGCATTGTATATTTCGATGGCAAAAAGGTGTACGTTCGCAGCAGTGCAGCACTAAAAATTGCAGGGGCATTGGGTGGAGTTTGGGCGATCAGTGGGGTGTTTTGGTTGGTACCCCGTATTGTTCGTGATGGGGTGTACAACTGGGTGGCGCGCAACCGCTACCGTTGGTTTGGCAAAATGGACACCTGCATGATGCCCAGCCCGGAGCTCGAGCAGCGATTTTTGCGGAAGTAAAAAAGGCGCCCAAAGGCGCCCTTTCCATTCAATTCATCTCAATTTGTTCAGTTGGCTGCAAGGTATTCAGCTACGCCACTGTGCGTTGCCTGCATGCCTGACTTCCCTTTCTGCCAATTGGCAGGGCATACTTCGCCTTTTTCTTCAAAGTACTGGAGCGCATCAACCATGCGGAGTGCTTCATCCACATTGCGGCCCAAAGGCAGGTCATTGACTACCTGATGGCGAACAACTCCTTCTTTATCAATCAAGAAAAGGCCTCGGTATGCCACCAGCTCACCACTTGCCTGCAGCATTCCCTCTTCATCGTAAAAATACTCTCCGGTGAGGACGTCATAATTGTGTGAAATGGTTTTGTTGGTATCGGCTACCAAAGGATATGTAATCCCCTGTATTCCACCATTGTCTTTGCTCAATTGCAGCCATCCCCAGTGCGATTGTTCTGTATCGGTTGATACTGCTACAAGTTCTACATCGCGCTCTTTAAAGTCCGCAATTC
>DAIOTP010000006.1:20407-54670 GCA_036751905.1 Cryomorphaceae bacterium | reverse complement strand
GGTTGTTGTCAGGAGGGGTGATCTCCTGAATGCATAGGCTAAAGTCAATCCCCTGGCCACTGTTAAAGCGCCAGCTGCGCAGGTAGAGGGTTTGGCCTGCCAGGGCTGGCTCAGTGAAGTTTTGGCTGAGCTGATTCAAACTACTTGCACAGCGCAATTGAGTCATGTTGCCACAACTGCCATTCTATAGTGCCCATTGCGCATTGCTCCCGGTACTGCTCATCTGCATGCGGAAGTTGCCGCTAGCTGGCACTACAAAGCTGAACCACACATCTGCACCTATGTAGAGACCGCAAGAAGGGTTGGGTGCTATGTCAACACTGGCCGTGGCGTTTACAGAAGTGTATGTTTGGGGTTCACAAGTAGAGCCCACCGTGATGGGTGTGGCAGCACTGCACTGGTTGTTGGCAGGGGGAGTAATTTGCGACACGCATAATGTAAAGGGCCCACCATTAGCGCTATTGAACCTCCATGCACGGAGGTACAGGGTTTCATTGGCAAGGTCAGGGAGGTGTAGGTTTTGGCTGAGCTGCGTAACCGCGGTAGCACAGGTGAGTTGACTAAAATCACCACAACTTCCTACATAAAGGGCCCACTGCTGGTTGCTGCCGACACTGTTCATGGCAATGCGAAAGTATCCATCGGAAGGTACAGTGAATTTGAACCATACATCGCCCCCTTGGTACAGTCCGCAACTTGGATTGGGAGCCACGCTGGTGGGTTCAGCACTGGCACCTACTGTGGTGTAATCTTCTAAAGTGCATTCATTGCCAAGTGTTAAGTTCAAGGCATTGATACAATCATCATTGATGGGAGCCTGGGCAAAACCAGCTCCACCCCATAGCATCATAAGTGCTGTGAGCACTTTTTTTCGAAATGTTTTCATTGGTTAAATTTTGGCATAGACAGGTTAAAATACCAAAATACCGATCTTTATACGAGGTAGCCCTCACCCAAAAGGGTGATTTTCGAAATTATGGACGCCAAATCTCAGCGTTTGAATTCGTCTAATTCTTTAATTCTGAACAGTGCTTGGGTGCGGTTGCCTACATCGAGTTTTGCGAAGAGATGTTGAAGATGGGTTTTCACCGTATTGACCGATATGAAAGAGGCCTCGGCGATTTCTTTATTGGTTTTGCCTTGCTGGAGCTGTTGGAGCAATTCAAATTCTCTTTGGCTCATAGGGGAAGGCAGCATGGCATTTATCCGGTCCAATGTAAGTTGAGGCTGTGCATTTGTGCGCCTGCTGAAGTGGTTGAAGAGGGCAACCTCCAATGAGGTCATCAAGTCAAGGCCATCAAAGGGCTTGAGCAGGTAGCCCGCCGGAAAGGTTTGCTTGGCCCGTTCAAGGGTACCTTTGTCGGCATGGCTGGTGAGAAATACAAAGGGGATTTCGTACATGCTGCGCACTTTGCTGGCCAGTTCGATGCCATCAGGGCCACTGCCCAGGTTGATATCGAGCAAGAGCGCGTCGGGGAGCCCGGCCTGTAGCATTTCAAGGGCCGTATGCCCGTCGTTGGCAATGCCCGTCACTTCGAATCCATTTTCTTCGAGGTAGCCCTGGATGTCTTCCGCAATAAGCGGCTCATCTTCTACGATCAATATGCTGTACTTTTTGCCCACTTGTATTCAAATTTACCAATAGAATAACATACATCCACTCCATCATCAGATGATATGGTGATTTCAGCCTGCAATTTTGATTTGAAGGCATTCAACAACTTTGTTCCAAAGCTTAGGCTGGAAGGTTCTATGGCTTCGAGGCGCACGCTATCGTTTGGCATAATTGTCCTGATTTCTGAAAATGACGGCCATGTTGTTTGAGGTGGCTTCGAGACCCTTGCCACCAATGTACTCCCGAAGTGGGATCACCTTGAGGTAAAGGTTTAACGCCTCTTCTGCCTGCCCCGCAATTTCCTTCAGGATGGCCATCATATCATAAGGTACAGCCTGCCAGTAGGAGTCTTGCATTTCTTCTGAAAGGGCGAAGGACTTATTCACATAATCCAAGGCGCTATCGTGGTGAGCATGGTAATATTCCCAAGCCAAATCATTGTGAGCACCCACCATGACCTTGTTGGGATGGTCGGCGGATAACATTGCCTTTGAACGTTTAATCTCGACCCATTCAACCTGAGCTGGCAATTCAAGGGTAGTAAAGAAAAAAACGAGCAGAATTCCCAAGCTTCTCATGTATACCACTGCGCATTTACGGGGCTCAAATTACGAAATACCTGAGCGAACTATCACTTATCCCGAAGAAAAAAAGAGCTTTTCCTGGCTATTGCGCTGCCTGATCACAAGGATCAAGGTTCGCAACAATATCTGGCTAGCGGTGGTCACCGTCTCTCAGTCGTTTTATTATCAATTGCGTACTTACTCCGGAGCAGCGCAAACGCTTCACTCTTTAACCATTTCCTTCCTTTCATGGTATCAAAAAAGAAAAGAGTACAGGGTGCAGAACTTATACTTATTTCTTAAGATTTTGGTTAAAACGAAAAAGAGCGAACCGTCTGCGGTTCGCTCTTTCTTTAGTAGCAGGGGAAAGACTTGAACTGACGACCTTCCGTACCGGAGAGCTACCGATGTATTTGAATTAAAGGCAATAAAAAAGCGATACACAAGTGCATCGCTTTTTCTCTAGTAGCGGGGGCCAGACTCGAACTGACGACCTTCGGGTTATGAGCCCGACGAGCTACCAACTGCTCCACCCCGCAATGTCTTCAATTTTCTAGAGGTCATTTTCGAACTTCTGACCTTTTGAACGGATGAGTTTGTGAAAACTCAGCACCGCAATTTTTTCTCGAAACACACTCATTTTGAAGGTAAAAATCGCCTTCAGAATGGATCCCATTTCGATTTGGGAGTGCAAATATATATTTTGTTTCTTTGACTACAAAATTGAATTGAAAAAATGAGCCACAAAGCAGGCTTTGTTAACATCATCGGCAAACCCAACGTAGGGAAGTCTACGCTGATGAATCTGCTTGTAGGCGAGCGCCTTTCCATCATTACACCCAAGGCACAAACCACCCGCCACCGCATCCTAGGCATTGTAAATACCGATGATGTGCAAATCATTTACAGCGATACACCGGGCATGCTCGAGCCCAAATATGCACTTCAGGAGAGCATGATGACCTTTGTAAAGGATGCCATGAAAGACGCTGACGTGATGGTGCTCATCGTAGATGCAGAAGATCCTGAACTCAATTTTTTTGGATTTGAAAGGGCACTGAGCGCTTTGGAAATCCCGCTGATTGTAGTCCTCAATAAAATAGATTTGAGCGATCAGTCCAAAATGGAAGCGCGCGTTGCAGAGCTTCAGACACTTTTCCCGAAAGGACAAATTATACCCATCTCAGCATTGCTGGGCTTTGGGGTAGATGCAGTAAAGGAAAGGGTGGCCTCACTCCTTCCCGAATCGCCGCCCTACTACCCCAAGGACGAGCTCACCGACAAACCGATGCGCTTTTTTGTGTCGGAAATCATCCGTGAGCGCATTTTGGAGAATTACCAAAAAGAAGTGCCTTATGCAGTTGAAGTAGAAGTAGAATCATACAAGGAAGAAGAAAAACTGGTGCGCATTGCTGCTGTGATTTATGTAGAGCGCAAATCCCAAAAAGGCATCCTTATAGGGCACAAGGGCGAGAAGCTCAAAACAGTAGGCACTGAATCGCGCAAGCTGCTCGAGACTTTTATTGGAAGCAAGGTGTTTCTGGAACTTTACGTGAAAGTAGATGAGGATTGGCGCCGAAAAGAAGCACGCCTCAAGGCTTTTGGATACAAAAATTAATTATGGCCAACATTGTAGCAATAGTAGGACGACCCAATGTGGGCAAATCTACCCTCTTTAACCGACTCACTGAAAAGCGCGACGCGATCGTGGACGAAATGAGCGGGGTAACCCGCGACCGCCACTATGGAAAAGCCGAGTGGATAGGACATGAATTCTCTGTGATCGATACCGGTGGCTACACCATCAATTCCGATGATGTATTTGAAGAAGCCATTAAGCGGCAAGTGATGCTGGCCATTGAAGAAGCCACCTCCATCATTTTTCTGCTCGATGTTACCACAGGCATCACCGACCAGGATGAGGCCGTAGCTTCTTTTTTGCGAAAAGCAACCAAGCCTGTGCTTGTGGTGGCCAACAAGGTGGATACCAACGACCGCATATTGCAAGCCAGCGAGTTTTACAGTTTCGGGCTGGGCGAGGTGTACTGCATTTCCTCATCGAATGGTGGTGGTACCGGCGATATGCTCGATGCCCTGGTGGCCACCTTTCCGATGAAAGAAGAAGTGATCGACATTGAGATTCCAAAATTTGCTGTTGTTGGCAAGCCCAACGTTGGCAAGTCATCCTTTATCAACGCCTTACTGAATGAGGAGCGCAATATAGTAACCGATCAGGCAGGCACTACCCGCGATGCCCTGCTCACCCGATACACCTCCTTTGGATTCGACTTCTTCCTTGTAGACACTGCTGGCATACGCAAGCGCAGCAAGGTACACGAGGACATCGAGTTTTACTCCGTGTTGCGCAGCATACGCAGCATTGAAGAGAGTGATGTGTGCATACTGCTCATTGATGCTGTGGAGGGTATGCAGAAGCAAGACATCAATATTTTTCACACTGTCGTAAAAAATGGCAAAGGCGTGGTCATCCTTGTGAATAAATGGGACCTCATTGAAAAAGACAGCAAGTCAACCAAAGTTTATGAAGATGCGCTGAAAGAGCGCATTGCCCCATTTACGGATGTGCCGGTCATTTTCACCAATACCCTTACCAAGCAGCGCATTCACAAAGCAATAGAAACGGCAGTGACTGTGTACAACAACCTGAGCACCCGCATTCCCACTTCCAAACTCAATGAGGTGATGCTGCCCATTATTGAATCGCATCCACCGCCTACATACAAGGGCAAAACAGTGCGCATCAAGTATGTAATGCAATTGCCCACGCGCAAAATGGCCATTGCCTTTTACTGCAACCTCCCGCAGTACGTCAAGGACCCTTACAAGCGCTTTCTCGAGAACCGGCTCCGCGAGCATTTCGACCTGGCCGGCATCCCTGCCTTGCTCTTTTTCAGGAAAAAATAAGCTGACTCCTGCTTGCGGAAACATCAGCTGTTGCTGAAAACAAGTTGAAAAGTTTTTAACTGTGCACAGTGCGGCACAATTCGTTGTGCAGTATACTTGTAGAGGCCTTTAGGCTATAATCCACAAACAATTTATTTATGATCGCTGCGGCCAATGAACCCATTGTGGTGACCACAACAGAAGCACATCCTTACCTGGCTTCTGCAAATATTGACTTAAAGGCCATAGGCAAATCGCTGCATAAAAGCTACGCATCGGCAGCACCCTTTCCCAATATAGCGCTGACAAATTTTTTCAATGAAAAAATGCTCGAGGAGGTACTCAGCGAATTTCCTGACCTCTCTGCCCACGACAGTGTGGTTCACAACAATGCGCGC
The DNA here is from genome assembly GCA_036751905.1 of Cryomorphaceae bacterium. Classification (GTDB taxonomy): domain Bacteria; phylum Bacteroidota; class Bacteroidia; order Flavobacteriales_D; family Cryomorphaceae; genus T3Sed10-241. The sequence continues at coordinate 49,190 of DAIOTP010000006.1, read as the reverse complement.
GAGCTCAAATTTGCCGGAAAGGGCGAAAGGTCTTTTGGCCCCCGCATGCGGAGCTTCATGCACTTTCTCAATTCCGAACCCTTTCTGGAATTCCTTCAGGAAATCACAGGCATCAAAGAAACACTACTCAGCGATCCTTACTTCGTAGGTGGCGGCCTGCACGAAATCAAGCCCGGTGGCTTGCTCAAAATCCACGCCGATTTTAACAAGCACCCCATGACCGGGCTCGACAGGCGTATTAATGTATTGGTATACCTCAACAAAGATTGGGAGGAAGCTTATGGTGGGCACTTTGAGCTTTGGGACAAGGATATGCAAGGCTGTGTAAAGAAAATTTTGCCCGCCTTCAATACCATGGCCATTTTTTCCACCACCGACTTCAGCTACCATGGCCACCCCGACCCACTCACCTGTCCACCGCACATGAGCCGCAAGTCGCTGGCCCTGTATTATTACAGCAATGGGCGCCCGGCATCAGAAATCAACCTGGCCACGGGTGAGCACATGACCCTTTTTAAAGCCCGCAGAGGCCATCAAGAAGATGTGGCCGCCCTTTCGGTAAAAATGAATGTACCATTCAAAGCAACCCTGCGCGACTGGGTTCCACCTGCACTGTTGCGCAATCTGAAAAAGCTCAAACCCTGAAGCCACCCTACTGGTCGACTGAAGGTCAACGCTTAATCATTATTAAGCACGTTCCCTCAATAGATCTGGTTAAAGCATATTGATTGAAAGAATTTTGGGCGTATAACCCAAATTTGTGACCAAGGCCCAGATGGCCTGACGCACATTAACCTTTCAATCAATAACCATGAAAACAAACCATTTACTCACGGGAATCAGGAAGCCATGCTTCGCCCTTGCATTCGGGATACTGCTGGCATCAGGCAGCGACATCCAGGCACAAACTGCTGTGATCGGACCCAATCAGTACGCATTCCAATTGAGCAACAACAACTACGGCCTGTTTTCAATGGTGCTAATCAGCGCTATGATTTCAGAAATGGCAGCGCACAAACCATATTCAGCTTTGATGCCAACAATGGGCGCATGGCTACCAACCTGGAGTTTCTCAATGGGGCGGATTACCTGGTGGCCAATAACAGCTACGCTTTTCGTGCGGCGAGCAATCCTAATTTTGGCCTATTCTTTAATGCTGCCGGCTTACAGTATGAGCTCAGGAATGCATCAGCCCATCCTGTGATGCAGGTAGGTGCCTCTACTGGCAATGTGGCTGTAACAGGAGCGCTAACCGTAGGAAACTCGACTGTGACGAACCCAGGCAGCATACGCTGGAATGGCAGCGACTTGCAGGGCTACGTGGGTGAGGATTGGGTATCACTCAGTGCTGCCGGTGCGCCGGGGCCTGAAGGGCCACAAGGACCACAAGGATTGCAAGGCCCCGAGGGGCCCGCAGGCCCGCAAGGTGAACCTGGCCCGGCCGGCCCGGCGGGGGCATCATCGCTTCAGGAGGCCTACGACGGCGGGTCCGAAATTGCAAGCACTATGGGTACCCCTTTGACCATCAGTGGCAATGGCGGCCTTTTATGTACAGGCACATTTCAGGGATTCCTTGGTATTCCTTTTGAAGGTAACGGGGTGCGCATGATGTGGTATCCGCGCAAGGCAGCCTTTCGCGTAGGAGGACAAGGTAACCCTGGCAGGTGGGATGATGAGAATATAGGTGGATGGTCTTTTGCAGCAGGAGGTGATACTCAGGCTTCAGGTGATTACTCTGTCGCCTTAGGAAATTTTACAACGGCCTCGGGCTTTCAATCTACCGCAATGGGGGCTGGCACCACAGCTTCAGGTTGGATATCTACTGCCATAGGGTCTGGAACCATCGCTCCCTCCTTTGCTGAATTGGCATTGGGATTAAATAACACAGAATATACTCCCCTTTCAAACTCTTCATTTAACAGCAACGACCGTCTGCTGGTAGTAGGCAACGGGACTGCAACGTTTAACCGCTCTAACGCGATGGTCATCCTCAAAAATGGCAATATGGGTATCGGAAACAGCATACCACAAAACCTGCTCCACGTAGGTACCGGTACGGGAGCCACGATGCGTATAGGCAGCAACGAAACCATTACAGATGGAGGAGCATTCTTTCTGGATGTCAACGCCGCGCTGCGGCCTAACGAAAACAATTCACGCAGCCTGGGCAATTCTTCTAAACGCTGGAACACCGTTTTCGCCACCAACGGCACCATCAACACCTCTGATGCCCGTGATAAGAGTGACATCGATGAACTCCACTACGGCATGGAGGCCATCCACAAACTGCGCCCGGTGAGCTACCGCTGGAACGACCCCAGCCTGGGGCGCGACAAAAAAATAGGCCTCATCGCCCAGGAACTCCTTGAAGTAATTCCCGAGGCAGTGATGACCCACGAACTTATGGCCGACGACGAAGACGCTGAACCCACCTGGAAAGAGGCCGAGCGCCTTGGCGTGTACTACAGCGACCTGATACCAGTGCTGGTAAAAGGCTTGCAGGAAGTGGACAAAAAGGTGGATGCGTCAGGCAATGAGGCCTTGCGCCGCAGGGTGGAAGAGCTGGAACGCATCAACGCAGAGGTTTTAGCTGAAAACACTGCCATCCGAGAGCAGCTTGACGCCATCCTAAACCGCCTGAACACCTTCGACAGCGACCTGCAGCAGTGCTGCTTTGGCCAAAGTGATATGCCACAAGGAGGCAGCAATGGCAGCGGCGGGGCTATTAAGAATGAACTGCCCACCCTCGGTCAAAACATTCCCAATCCATTTCGCGAAAGCACCGTAATCCAATACTACCTTCCGGCGAATGCGGGCAGCGCCATCAAAAGGGTTAGCAATTTAGAAGGCAAGCCTGTAAAGGACATTCAACTCGGTGATGCTCCCGGCCAAGGACAAGTGGAACTCCATACCCATGGCATGGCCGCCGGTACCTACCTCTACACCCTTTTTGTGGATGGCCAGCTTATTACGACTAAAAAAATGATGCTTACAAGGTGAAATTGCAAAGAGCTGTTCGATAAAGGGATGTTCAGGGCACCCTGAGGCGCAACGGGCTTTTGAAGATTCATGTTGGCTTGACAAAACATGTTTATTGCACTATGGTAATCAATCGTATGCACTGTCATTGGATTACCAAAATGTAGAAAAAGTGAAAGTCAGCCGCAGTTCGCTTCAGGAAAAGCTAAGGCATGTCAACTCCATGGCTTTACCTGAAAACACAAGTGGAAAATAGAACGCACCAAGTCCAGCTCTTTGATGCTTAACTCCAGTGATGAATCCGTACACGTACCCTGCTATTGAGCGATCAAAAAGGAGCTTTCAGCGGGAATAATGCACGTTTAATCAATCAAAGCTACTTTCACTCAATAACCTTGGACTTCACAAGGCGATAGGCCGGATTTTGAATCACGAACCCAAAAGTGTGTTAGGGCACTACAGACCTCCGCACACCTAAAGCTTACAATTAAAACCATGAAGACAAACCAGTTAACAGCGAATTTCACAAAGACCATCTTTGCCTTCGCCAGTGTGATGCTGCTCCAGGCAGGCATCCAAGCCTATGGCCAAACCGCAGTAGTAGGGCCTAACCAATATGCATTTCAGCTCAGCAGTAACAACAATTACGGGCTGTTCTTTAATGGCACTACCCAACGCTATGATTTCCGAAACGGCAGCGGCAATCCCATATTCAGTTTCGATGCCAACAATGGCCGCATGGCTACCAATCTCGAATTCCTCAGTGGAGCCGATTACCTGGTGGCCAATAACAGCTACGCCTTTCGTGCAGCAAGCAATCCTAACTTCGGCTTGTTCTTTAATGCTACCGGCTTACAGTATGAGCTGAGAAACGCTTCGGCTCAGTCGGTTTTTGCAGTGAATGCCACCAACGGTAACTTTAAAAATGACCTGCAGTTTGACTCAGGGCGCAGCCTCCGGGTACCTGCGGGCAATTGGGCTGTGCGCTCGGCTACTGCCCCCAACACGGGCATCTTTTTTGGAGCTTCCGACATTGAAGTGCGTAATACCGCGGGTAATCCGGCTGTGGCCATCAATGCGACTACCGGAGTTACCACCTTCGCCAATACTGTGAACGCTCCTGGAGGAAACTCTGACCAGTGGAACCAGGCACACGCATGGGGCAACCACGCCTCCGCCGGGTATATGAGCGGGGCAACACTTGATAACAACACCATCCCCCGATGGAATGGAAGTGCTCTGGTAAATGGGCCCATCTCAGCCAGTGCCAACGCCGCCACAATAACAGGTTCAGTGGGAAATATTCTTGTAGGTGAAGGCAATCTGCTTACCCTCAACAATACAAATCTTTCTGGCCCAAATGCGACCCGCATCAATTTTCAACAAAATGGCAGTTCCGTAGGTCTTCTTCGCGCAACAGGCGCTGCCATGAGAATGCAGAGCATTAACGGTGATGTGGAGCTCATGGCCGGAGAGAACAGTACCTTGGCGGTGGGATCTGCAAGCACCACTTATTCAGGTTCGGGTCAATCCGTTGGTGTGAATGTAGAAAACGCCGGTGGCAGCGGCGCGGTCTCCTTCCGATTAAGAAGGGCCGGCACCCAAGTAGGGGCTTTCCAAATGCTACTCTTCAGTAATGATTTACAAATAGCCAACAATACCTCAAATGGAGCCCTCCACTTACGCACAAATGGAGCAGACAGAATATCAGTAGATAGTGATGGCCGGGTGGGTATAGGCGCTGCCCCCATCAGCTCAGCCCAGCTCAGGGTAAGGAGTGAGGAAAATACCACTGTAATGTCAGTAACATCTGGCCATCAAGGCAATAGCAACCTGACCGGTATTGCTGTCACTGCATTTCCGGCGCAAGGCTATGGCGTAGGAATCAACGCTGTAGGTGGGCGCACAGGCGTTCAGGGAACTACCTCAGGTACGAGCTCTTTCACGACTTACGGCGTGAATGGAAGTGCTTCTGGTAGCGGTGGCGAGCGTATAGGTGTCTATGGGCAGGCCACTGGTGGTACCACGAATTGGGCGGGTTATTTCGGTTCGGGCAATGTGTTCGTCCAAAGTGATTTGAGAATAGGAAGCACGACGGCAGGAGCAGGATACAAACTGGCTGTAACCGGGAACGCTTATGTATCCAATAACCTTAGGATTGGTACCACAACAGGTGCTACAGGATATGCACTTTCCGTAAATGGAAAAGCCATCTGCACCGAGATGCGTGTGCAACTCCAATCACAATGGCCCGACTACGTATTTGGGGAAAGCCACCAACGCCTGAGCTTGGATGCACTCGAATCTTTTATACAGGAAGAGAAGCACCTTCCCGGCCTTCCATCGGCTGCGCAAGTGGAAGCCCAAGGCGGAATAGACCTTGGTGAAATGCAACGCCTCACCGTGGAGAAGGTGGAGGAACTCACCCTTTACATCCTGGAATTGAAAAAGATAAGTGACGAACTGCGCTCTGAAAACGCAGCCCTGCGCGAGCGTTTGGATGCGATTGCAAAATAAGGTAGCAATGAAGGTTAACATCAATACTAACCCACATGAACAAGTACCTAATTACGACTGCACTGTGCCTATACATCCTGTCCGTAATTGCCGAAGTGCAAGCGCAGCATGTAAGGCACTTCATGCCTGATGTACAGCACCTGCACCAGGAGGCAGCCTCAGCAGATGAATCCGGACATGACCACAAGCTATGCGGTATTACCCCAGAAGGCTGGGAAAGCGAGGTGATGACTGTGGCACGAATGAATATAGACCTCCTGCGTGCCGAAGGAAACCTCTTTAGTGATACCGTCAGCGACCGAAGCACCGTGCTCTTTTCCTGGCCTTTGCGCCTATCAAGTGCTTACGCTGCCAAAGACGGGGTAAAAGAGGCTTATGTGACCACCAATTACGCAGACCTGATCAGGATAGGAGGGGCAAAAATGGATTGGATGTGTGCTTTTGGATCAAATGCACGCAATTATGACAAACACAATGGTGCCGACATCGCGATGGCCCCTTATGGCTGGCAACTGATGAATGAGGGTGCCATGGACGTGGTTGCTGCTGCACCAGGGCAGGTAGTTGCCTGGCGCGATGGTTTATACGACAGGAACTGCGGCAGCCTGGACGATTGGGAGGCTGATGCCGGAATAAGCTATTGGCCTGAAGCGGGCAATTATATTGGAATACAACACGCCGATGGCAAAGAAACGTACTATGCACACCTCAAAAACGGTTCCGTGGCCAACCTCGCTATTGGTGCTATGGTAGAGCAGGGGCAGTACCTTGGTAAAGTTGGTAGTTCAGGCCGATCCACAGGCCCTCACTTGCACTTTCAAGTGTCATTGACAAGCGGCCCTAGTCCATATGTTGAGCCATGGTATGTGCCCTCATCGCAAGGTGGCTGCAATACAGACGTGGATCAAAGCCTGTGGCTTGATCAAAAGCCTTATGACGATCCCGGCTTGCTCAGGGCCTTCGTAAGGTATTCCAATACCACCACGGAAAGCTGCGGCTTGGCAAGTATTAACGTGTTTCCGAACAACGGTATTACCCGGCATCCGGCTACCAATTCATGGATCGATTTGTCAGTAACCGTTAGAGATCAGCTTCCTTCAACTTCCATTACCACCCGCTTGTATGACCAAAACAATGTGCTGTTGTCCACTTACAACAACAGCACTTCCAGCACAGTTTATGGCTCGAAGACAGTGTCCTACAGCAGCCTTACTCCAAGCATTCCAGGCACCTACAGGCTTCGGGCCAATATGGGGAACGAGGAAATTAACCACTTTTTTACCATAGGCTGCCCCAGCTTTTACACCCTTACGGGAAATACGATAGGCGTACGCGGCTGGATAGCTTCCAACCTCATCACCACAAATCAGGTATTGAACAGCGCGCTCATTGCTACCAACGTGCTTTATGAGGCGGGAAACTACATTCAGTTCAATCCAGGATTCGTGGCCGCCGAGGGCACTGTGGTGCGTACCAATATCGCTGGCTGCAGCGTAGGCAGCATGCTTATGGAAGCGCCCACAACACAAGAAACTCCTGTATCGATCAGCACTTTCGACGTGTACCCCAACCCCACCCGCGACGAATTTACAGTAGCCATTTCGCTTGAGGAACAAGTGAACAATGCCCGGATTGTGTTGCGAAATAGCCTTGGGCAAGAAGTGCAGACCCGTGTGGTGGATAATGCCTCCTACATGCTTGAGCGCTTCTCAGGCTTAAGGCTTGCCGCCGGTCTCTACTTCATCGAGTTCCATAGCAGTGATGTAAGGGAAGTGAAAAAGCTTATAGTGCAATAACAATCTGACATCCTTAATTAACCAAGGGTGTCGGTCTTCCATGTTAATTTAAAGCCTAAAGGCGCAAGGCTGGACTACCTGCAATTTAACCATTAAAACAACCCTACCATGAAGCTACTGAATTATGAAATGCTCGGAACAATAGTCCTCATCGGTCTGTCCACTTGCCTTGCTTCTGCCAATGATAATGTTTACGCAAGCCTTGAACCAATGAATGATAGCGATGCCTGTCATTCCGGTGTACGCTACACAGCAAATGATGACAATATTCAAGGGCAACTTTTCAGGCCTTTGCAGAACCCGGCGCTCGATCAGGAGCAGCAGCGCTACCTCATGCATTATCAGGAATTAAGAACCACATTGACTCTTGAATTCATTCAAGTAAATATGGATGTATTAAAGAAAGATTTGCTTTACATCCCAATTTACAATGAGGTGCACGTGGCTGAGAAAAGAGATGGAGGAATAGAACATGGGGGAATGAAATCATGGGTAGGACACATCACCACCGTTGACTATGGCAGACTGAACCTCGCCTACAGTGCTGATATGATTGTAGCACATATTGAGCTCGAAGACATCATGTTCGCCATTCATCCACTTGGTAAGGGGGTTCATGTATTGCTCACCGTTGATCAATCAGCAGGAGAGATGTGCTCTGTGAAGCATGGCGAAGACTCCCCTGAGCTCCCTGATGAGCCCGACGTTCGCAAATCGTTCACTGATTCTGACATTGTTAACAACACTTCCGTACCGGGCGATGCCAAGTCCACGGGTGAATGCCTGATCAGGGTACTTGTAGCTTATACACCGGCAGCAAGGCTTTCGGTGGCCAATATTCTGCTGGAAATCATGAACATTGTCAATCTTGCGAACACGGGTTACACCAACTCAGGGGTCAACTTCCAAATAGAACTTGCGCATGTATATCTAACCTCGTACATCGAAGGAAGTGCCAGCATGAATACGCACCTCTGTCGGTTTGCATCCACTGGCATGTTCATTCACACTCCCTGCGGAGGCTACATGCTTGAAGTCCACGCTAAGCGATCACTTTGGAAAGCCGACCAATGTGCACTTATTGTAGCAGGAGATGGCGGAATAGCATACACAAGTATGAGCTATTCAAACCAGTTTTCAGTGACAGGATTGGATAACTTTAATGTATTTACTTTTCATCATGAGCTGGCTCACAACGCTCAGTGCACCCACGCCTTAAATCAATCAACCCAGCCTGGGTCAATACCCTATTCAGGATATGGCCATCCATCAGGGTGCTTCAGCACGGTTATGGCCTATCAGGATGCGTGCGGCACTGGTGGTTGCAAACGGCGCAACGTGTTTTCTGCTGATGCAACTGACTGGGCTTGCGGTGGTACAGTCATGAATCGAGGTAACCAACAATCAAAAAACACCGAACGACTCAACCTATCCCGAAACACGATTAGAGGTTATGAGGTAGTAAGCTCTGTAGCACAACTCACAGGCGATTATAACATAGCCAATCAAGAGTTCATTTCACACGTAGGCAGCAACCAGTCTGGTTATCATGGCCTACTAATGAATCAATTTATCATGCAAAATGGCTCCCAAGGTCACTTCAGGGCAAGTCAGGTGGTGACGTTAGGGCCCGGATTCTGGGCTCAAACCGGGGCTACATTTGATGCCTATATTGAATCGTGTGCCGAGGGTTTTCCCATACTGAATATGGAGGCAAATGGCAATGAAGAAAATCAAAACGATATGGCAGATGGGGCATATGCCCACAAGCTCGGCAAAGGCTTCTACACCAATGTGTTCCCTAACCCCTTCAGGACATCAGCCACATTGATACTCGACGTGCCTTATGAGAGCAAAGTAGAAGTATTGCTACGCGACTTGGCGGGCAGGCAGGTGGCCACTGTACACGGCTCCGGGAGCTTGGTGGCTGGGCAATACCAAATGCCCGTAATAAGCGAAGCACTTCCATCAGGCTTATACCTCCTCGAGATAAAGGCCAATGACCGCATTGAAACCTTGAAAGTGATCAAGCAAAACTAAAACTGCCCCTCGGGACAGGCCCAAGTATCCCAATCAATCCGAAAACAACCACGGATCGAAGCGGGAGTGCCATACGAGGTGCTCCCGCTTCATTTGATACCTTATAAAAGAAGCGCTACAGCGCCCCATACTTGCGCGTGAATATGTGCACAGGTGCTATGGATGAGATGAGCCCACAGAGCACTACCAGGCCAAAGATGGCAGCAAGGTCGGGGGTATTGATCTTCACCGGGTAGAAATCTACCAGCCCACCCTCAAGCCGAATCAATCCGTAATTCTGCTGCAAGTAAACAAAGAGAAGACCCAGAACAATCCCTGCCGCCGCGCCAAGTACATTGATCAGTGCGCCTTCGATGAAAAAGATGCGTTTGATGAGACCGTCAGGAGCACCCATACCGCTGAGCACCTTGATGTCATGGCGCTTTTCATTGATAAGCAAGGTCAAAGCTGCAATGATATTGAAAGTTGCGATAAGCAAAATGAAGCCCAGGATGGCAAATGTGGCCCACTTCTCAGTTTTATTGGTCTTATATATGAGCTCATTTTTCTCCAAACGGCTTTTCACCAGATAGTGATCACCCAAAGCGGCTTGCAGTTCATCGCGCTTGCGTTCCAATTTTTGGCCGCGCGCAAGCTGTACATCCACTGCGCTCACTTCATCCCTGTATTTGAGCAAATCCATTGCATAATCGAGTGGTACAATCACATAGTCCGTGTCAAAATCGATATTCACACTGAATACACCTGCTACCGGTATGTTTCGGCGGTTGAAAGCGCCCTCTTTCATGCTTCCGAGGCGCTTACCGCGCTGCAATGCCGAAAGCCGCAAAGCATTGAATGTTTGCTCAAAAAGCCGCAGATTCAAATCATATTTCACCCCCAGACCAATGATGGCCGATGGATTTCCATTCATATGAAGCCATGCATCTCCTTCGATGAGCAGGCTGTCAATGCCTGAAGCCTCAATAAAGCGCTCATCCACACCTTTCATGATAACGATACGCTGGTTGCGCTCATACTCAGCAAGCACATATTCCTCGATGGAGTATGTGGTCATCAGCACTCCATCAATTCCCTGTATTGCTGAAAGATCAAAAGTATCGAGGCCTATGGTCTTGTTAAAAACAGGAGTAATGCTGAGGTCGGGTTCCAGGTAGCGAAAACGGTCATCAATGAGCTGCTCTATGCCGTTGAAAGCCGAAAGCACCACCACCATAGCCATGCTTACTACCGCAACTACCAGCATACAAATGAGGCTCATCACCGTGATCACCGAAAAGGATTTTCGGGATACCAGATAGCGCTTGGCGATGAAGAAGCTGAGCCGATTCAAGGGCTATTTTTTCAGCAGGTTGTCGATTTCATTGGCGTAATCGAGGCTGTCGTCAAGATAAAAAACGAGCTCGGGTATGGCGCGCACTTGCTTGCCAATTTTGTGGCCCAGCAGGCCCCGAAGTTGACTCGCTTTATCGCGCACCATTTGAAGGAGCTCCTCCTTGTTGGTGCCTGTATTGGTGAAAAAGCTGATGTATACCTTGGCAAGGCCCATATCAGGCGACATACGCACCACGGTCACCGTGATAAAGGCACCCCCAAAGAGGTTGCGCGCCTCTTGTTGAAAAATCACTGCAAGGTCTTGCTGAATGAGTTTGGCTACTTTGTCTTGCCTGAGGCCGGCCATAGGCTTGGAGTTTTAGTACAAAAAGTTGTTGTATGGATAGCGCTCTGAGTGGATGCGTGATGCGTGTGCATAAATTTTCTCCCTCAGTTCGTCAATATTGTCTTTTTCAATGGCCGATACGAATACAACATCCTCTGCGTTGACTTTGGCCATCCATGATTTCTTTAAAGTCTCCAGCGGATTGTCATCCACTGCATCTTCCAATTGCTGGGGGTCAATGGCCTTTGGACTCCAGGCGTCAAGCTTGTTGAAAACCACAATGGTGGGTTTATCGGCGCTTTTTATATCGGCCAGGGTTTCGTTTACCGTATGGAAGTGGTCTTCAAAATTGGGGTGTGAAATATCGACCACATGCAAAAGCAAGTCGGCCTCGCGCACCTCATCCAAGGTACTTTTGAATGACTCGACCAACTGTGTAGGCAATTTGCGGATGAACCCGACGGTATCACTCAGCAGGAATGGAAGGTTGTGCAGCACCACCTTGCGCACCGTGGTGTCGAGGGTGGCAAAAAGTTTGTTTTCAGCAAATACCTCTGATTTGCTGAGGAGGTTCATCAAGGTGCTTTTGCCGGCATTGGTGTAGCCTACCAATGCTACGCGCACAAGCTCGCCACGGTTGCTGCGCTGCGTTTGCATTTGCTTGTCAATGAGCTTAAGGCGTTCACGCAGCTTGGCTATTTTGTTTCGGATTGCACGGCGGTCAGTTTCAATTTCGCGCTCACCTGCACCACCCCTTGTACCTGTACCCCCACGCTGCCGTTCGAGGTGGGTCCACATGCGTGTGAGCCTCGGCAAGAGATATTCAGAACGGGCCATTTCTACCTGCGTCTTGGCTTGCGCTGTTTGTGCTCGGTACATGAAAATGTCGAGAATCAGCAGACTGCGGTCATAGATTTTGCGGTTGAATTCATTCTCCACATTGCGCATTTGCGATGGGGAGAGGTCATCGTCAAAAATAACCACATCAATTTCATTCTCTTCTACGTAGGCCACCATTTCCTGCAATTTGCCTTTGCCAATGAAGGTGGCCATATCGGGTTTATCAAGCCTTTGGGTAAAAGTCTTCACCGTTTCAATGCCTGCGGTTTTTGCCAAAAAGGCGAGCTCGCCGAGGTAGTCAGCCACCTGTTCGGCAGTTTGGTCACGGGTGATGAGGCCAATGAGGATGGCCCTTTCAATTTTTGCTGCTGTTGATATTGTTTCGACCATTTTTTTCTATTGAAGGCCTATGGTGTATTGGGCCACACGCGCTATTTCCTCTTTGCTGAAGATGCCGCGGAAGGGCATCATTGTACCCTTGCCATTGGTGATGAGTGCTATACGCGCATTGAGGTCAAGTTCTGAATCTGGGAGCATTTTGGCTCCAGCCAGCCCCTTTCGTCCGTCATTGCCGTGGCATATGGAGCAGTGTGTATTGTACAAGTTCTCTGCACTTTTGGGCGCATCACTGCTTGAAGTACCCTCTGCTGCGCTGCCGCTACAAGCCACATAGAGAAGCGCACATAGAGCCAAAATCATTGCTGTCAAAAAGCTTCTCATAGGCCCGGAAACCACGTTTTGCCTGCTCCCACCTCGCGGAAGGGCCACGGTATATTGGAAAGTACGAGTATAAGCGCAATAACAAAATATGCGAAAGTGCGCTTGTGTTTGCGGATATCCTCCTTCACCTTTTTGGCAGTTACACGGCCTATTGTGACAAGCGCTATGGCCACAACCATGGCTACAAGGTGCTCCAGGGTGAAGAATCTTACTATCTTATTGCTCAACTCACCAAATTGTTGATGCCAGCCTGCGAGGAAATACAAAGCCAGCCCAATGACCAGTTGCAGATGGAAAAATATCAGGGTGAGCAATGACCATCGGTTGTCATTTGCCGAAAAGGCCCTGCGCTGTGACATGCCGCGGATGGCATTCACTATGGCAACTACAATCGCAATAAGGGCCAACCACCTGAGCAAAGAGTGTAAATGCTGAAGTCCTGTTATCATGGGCGTATTTTCCGCAAAGGTAGCCAAAAAGCAGCTTCAGCATGGCATGCCTCAAGGCCATACATCGACGTAAGCAGGCAAGGCAAGGAGCACTGCTCCGAGCAAAGTCAGTGTCAGCACCAGCTTCCATACCCATTTCAGCCACAAGCCATATGGTATTTGACCCACTGCGAGTACGCCCATAGTGACCCCACTTGTGGGGATAATGATGTTGAAGATGCCGTCACCAAATTGAAATGCGAGTACTGCCGTTTGCCTCGATATTCCGAGCAAATCAGAAAGCGGAACCATGATGGGCATTGTGATGGCTGCCTGACCGGAGCCGGAAGGCACAAACACATTGATGAGGCCTTGCACCATGAACATGGCTTGCACGCTGAGCGCCTGTGGCAAATCGGCTACAAGCCCCGACATGGCATAGAGCAGGGTATCGATGATTTGACCATCCTCCGCTACCACGAGCACTGCCCGTGATAGGCCAATGATGATTCCAGCAGGAAGCATTTCTACAGCTCCCGCCTTGAAAGCGCCAATGGCTTTGACAGCCGGCATCCGTGCAATGAGCACAGCCAGCACACCGAGGGCTATAAACAGTGCTGCAATTTCATCAATGTACCAGCCGAGTGCATTGCTCCCGTACATCAGCGCAATAAGTGCTATTGCAAATAAAACAAGTACAGCGGCATGCGTGCGTGTGAAATGACCTGAACCCTGCGGCACATCGCCTTGTACTGGAGCCGTTTCCGGCAAAAATCGCCGATCGGGGTGGCGCTTGATAAGCCGGATGTACCGCATTACGAAGTATATGCTTACAAAGGTGAACACCCCCCATACGGCCCAACGGTAACCAGCTCCACTGCCTATGGGCAACTCGGCCATGCCTTGGGCAATGCCCAGGGTAAATGGGTTGATGGCCGCCCCTGCAAAACCCGCTGCCGCCCCAAGGAAAGGTATTGCTACGCCCACCAAAGTGTCATACCCCATCCGGTGGGCAAGAGGTATGGTGATCAGAATAAACACCAAATTCTCTTCCGACATGCCAAATGTGGCCCCTGCCACCGAGAAGAAAACCATGAGCAATGGCACGAGCATATGGCCCAAAGCAGGGCGATGCTCTGAAAAACCAACCAATGCCCGCAAGCCGCTGTCGATGGCTCCTGTGGCGGTAAACATCGAAAAGGCACCTCCCACCAACAGCACGAAACCGATGATGTGGGCCGCTCCTATAAATCCCTTCAGCGGAGCCATAAACAAATCACCCAAACCTTGGGCATTTGACCCTACAGGCCGGTAGGTGTCGGCTACCACCCTTGTTTTGCCCTCTTCTTGCACACGGTCATAGGCTCCGGAGGGCACCACCCAGGTAAGTGCTGTAAACACAAGCAGTACAGCGGCTACTATGAGCAGGGCATCCGGTGATTTAGAGAGCAATTTTTTCAACCTTGCTTAGCGGTATTTCACGAAAGTACGCACCGTTCTGCCCTTTTCACCCTCCAGGCTTAGTTTGTACATTCCGGCTTCAATGCCTCCGAGGTGCAATTGAAATTCATTGCCTTGGGATTGTCCTTGCCGAATCAGTTTTCCGGAAATGTCAAAAATGGTGTAGGTATATTGCTCCATCTCGCTTTGCACCACAAGATACTCCGTGGCAGGGTTTGGAAAAATTACTGCTTCGGGTTGCCTGTGGGTGCTTGCCCGCAGAAAGCAAGCAGGGGCTGTGGCATCAGCCACGCGATCAAGCTCGCCCGAGTCGACATACCAATCCTCCCAAACGCCCCCGCTCCCTGAATTCCAATCATTCAAATCAAATGTGCCGGAACCGTCCAGCCGGGCTTCAACGCGGTATACTTTCACGGCTTGTTGGTTTCGGTTCCAGGTAAGTGGCTGGCCTGACTCCATGATTTCAGGAAAATCGGGTGAGGTGCAATTGGCTTGCAAGAAGTACACGTAATCATCGTCCCATTCCGGTTGCTCTAAGAGGGCCCCCCAGGCCCGCGCCATACCGAATTCATCAATGGTCACCGCACAAAATTCGTTGGCCGCAATGGCCAATGGCCGCACACCCTGATCAAACCACAAGCGCGCCATAAAGCCAGTGACCCTGCCATAGCGCAACCGCTCCGGATCGTTCAGGTGGGTTTCGGTCACCACATTTTCCAGAAAGGGGGCTTGTAGAAAATCGTTGTAGCCCAAGAGCATTTGGTTGCTCAGCGGATTGCTCAAAGCCGATTCGGAGGTAGCACTTCCTGCCAAGGCCGGGTAGTAAGCTTGTCCCATCACTGCCATACCGGCTGAGAGTCCGCCTACCGGCCCCTGCTTTACATTCATCAGGTTGTTGATGGCGTCCATGACAGGCGTATCTTTCCAGAAATTCACATAGGTGGACTGGTTGCCTCCCGCCATCCAAATGGCCTCGGCCTCATTGAGTCGCTGAACCACATAGGGATCATAGGCCGCTTGCGCATTGCTAAATATGATAGTTTCGACAGAGTTTACAGTCACTCCCAACTCATCAAACAGGTAATCATTGTAGGCAAATGCGCCAGTAGTGCGGATCACCAACACATCCCCGCCATTGGCACGTTCGAGCCACCAAGTCATGGCCTCATCTGATTCGCCCCGCCCTCCCATCAGGCACAAGCCAAATTGTGGCTGCACGTCAATGCTCTCGGGATTTCCGACACGTTCATGGGTATAGCCCTGGGCATTCGCACCCGCTGGCGAAAGGCCAACAACAAGGGCAGTAGCAACTAAAAACTTGTTTAACATGGTTCAATAATTAAGGTTAAAGGTATCATTGTGCAGGTAAATATCCATGGGCAGCGCACGTGCACCAATGCGGCTATTCTTTTCGGTAAAAGCTTCAGGCCGCCTGAGCACCACCACCTGATTGGCCCCCACAACGGTACAGAAATCCGGAGCAAGCACGAAGGCTGTTTCTTCATCCACACCTACGGCATACGGCATTTTGGTATCGGCAAGCACACTGATAAGCCGGTTATACCTGCTGCGCGCCACAAAGTGCTGGTCCACAACAATACTGTCGAGTAAGCCAAGGCCATCACTGTAGATGCCATTTCCGAAATGCAAGCGGCTATAGGTGCTTTCGTATAGCGGCCAGTCGAGCTGATCGCCAGTGATCATGACTTTGCCCATCATGGCCGCACCGGCACTGGTGCCACCTACCACAGTGCCTTGCATGTAAGCTTCGCGTATTGCACTGCGTACCGTTGGATGAACGTGCTCCATAAACCGGTTTTGGTCTCCTCCGGTTATGAATACCAAAGGGGCACGCTGTAAGGAGTCAATGAGGCCTGGACGCGGGCTTGCTTGCTTCACCATAACCATTGGCATGCTGGTATGTGCTGCAAAATCTTTGGCAATGTAAAAGTACGCACTGTCGGGCTCAGAACTTGCTTGCGGAAAAATCAGTCCATAAGGGTCTTCCGCCATTGCGGCTTCGACCATCGCAGCGATAATCTCAGGTGGTCTTGGCCCTCCACCAATGACGAACAATGTTCCTTTGGCCCTTACCGATTGCAGGTCGGCAGTGTTGTTGTCGGCCGTGGGGGGTAGTTCAGCGCGGCAAGCAAAAAGCAAAAAACCTATCAAAACAATCCAGTTCGTGCGCATCATGGCTCAGTCTATATCCCACCAGAAGCGGGTTTGCATGTTGGGTGCAGGTGAAGGGAAATTGTTGTTGCGCAAACGCTCTGATTGCGGGTAAATGAGTCGTCTGGGTATTTCGCCGGTTGGATTGGCTGAGGTGGGTCCTACGGGATTCGGTTGAAGTTCAGGGTACCCGGTGCGGCGCCAGTCGGTCCACGGCTCAGGTGTAGTGAGCAAGGCGATGTACTTTTGGGTAATGATTTTACGCAGGTTGTCCTCAAAACCTCCATCCAGCTGGAGTTGAGTATTTACGTAATCATCGGCAGCTTCCTGGCTTATGGCACCTGCTGATACTTCGTTCATGCTGGCACGTACGGCCCGCTCAAGGGCAGCCTGAGCTTCGCCCATTTCGCCGGCACGCAGTTGGGCCTCTGCCCTGATGAATTCTTGCTCCACATACGACATAAGCCTCACCGCAGCGGCAGGCGCAGCGAAATAATCGCCAGGCCTTCGGTTGCCACCCGAAAGGGGAACAGCCCTTGTAATGGTGCTGGCACGGGGATCGTTGAGTCCATTGAGGAGGCCTGTATAGAAAGGGTTTACAAAAGCCAGAGGCGATATGTTGTAAATTCCCGCAATGGGGTTGATCTCGTCACCCGTTCCCAAGAAGCTGTATTTCAAATCATCAAACACACCATTCATTGCTGACTCATTCAAATACTGCAAGGCATCCACATAGGCCGCAGCATTGCGCTTTGTGGTATGCATGGCGTAACGGGCGCGCATGGCCGATGCCGCTGCGATCCATTGGTTGAGGTTTCCACTGTACATCAGGTCATCACTTCCCGGTGTGAACACGCTGTTGGCTTGCTGCAAATCATCGATGGCCTGATCAAGCAATTGAAAGATGGCTGCGTAGATTTCTTCCTGATTGTCAAAGCGCGGATGGTCAATTTCGCCCCCTCTGAGCGCTTCGCTGTAAGGCACATCGCCCCATACATCAGCAAGTATACCAAGGCATTGCGCCATCAACACCCGGGCTACACCCGCATAATGGGGTGAAGTCAATGAGGATCGCTCTATGATGATTTTCAAGTTAATCATGGGGCCCACATAAAGGTCTTGCCATGGATTGCTGACGAAGAGCTCATCGGGCTGGTAATTTTGTGCCCGCAATTCCTCAGCCTCCACGCCACGCATTTGCTTGCTGAATATACCTGTGTATCGGAATAAGCGCCCGGCCTGTGAGGTGGCTATCCCTTTTTGCGCGGGTGGCAACAAGGTGCTCAATGGAGCATCGACCGGAACGTTGGGATTCTCATTGATCTCCTCCAGGTTACAACCCCAAAGAAGTGCAAGAGCCAAAAAATAGGTGCTTAGTTTTTTCATGCTTGCCATCTTAAAAGGTAACTGAAAGGTTAAATCCATAACTCTTCGTGTTGGGATTGTTGAAGTAATCACGGCCAAAGGCATTGCTTGCGCCGCCCAAAGAAGTTTCCGGGTCGATTCCGGTATAATTGGTTATGAGAAAGAGATTGCGAGCCGTGAGCGCCAGTGAGGCTGCGGTGATTCCAATTCTTTGACAAAAAGCCGGTGAGAAATTGTAGCCCAAACTGATGTCGCGTACGCGAAACCAGTTCACCGTCTCTATATTGTCTTCGCTTACGCCAGTGAGTCCGTAGCGCGAATAAAAGTTCTCATCGAGCCTGATGGGAATCGAGTTGGCCTCACCCGAATTCTCGCTTACCCCTTCCCATACAATAGTTTCATCGCGGGTGTCGGTTTCGGCGGCAGTACCAAGCCGGCGCATTACGCCACGTGTGCCATTCCACATGTCGCCTCCTAAGCGGATATCGAAAAGCATGCTTAAAGTCCAGTTTTGGTAGCGAAATCTGTTGCGCCAACCTGCGAGGAAGCGCGGGTTAGGATCGCCCACCACGCCATTTTGGGAATCGGCGATGGGGTAGCCATTGTCGTCCACCAGCACTTGCCCGGCTTCATTGCGCGCCCATCGGGTGCCAAAAATAACGCCGTACTGCTCGCCAACTACGACCCTGGATTGGGTGCTTGCTACGCCTACACTGGGCAGCGCGATGTTGTCCAGTTCGTCAGTAAGGCTGATCACTTCACTCCGGGCTATGGTCATGTTGAGTCCCGTGGTCCAGCTGAGGCGGTCGGGATTTCGCGTACTGAAGGGCTTGATATCGTACTCAATAAGCCCTTCGAAGCCCCAATTCTTGATTTCGCCTATGTTGGTGATGAAGGTGCTGAAGCCTGTGCTGTTGGCGATGGGTACCTCCACAATTTGATCCGTCGAGGTATTGTCGTAATAGGTAAGATCGGTGCGCAAACGGTTGTTGCGGCTGCGCAAGTCCACGCCAAATTCCCAGCTGTGGTTGAATTCAGGGCTCAAGGTACCACTGCCAATGAGGGAATTAGGCGCATAAGAGAGCAAGCCCTGGGTGCTTCCAGAACTCACGAAATAATTTGTAGTGAGGTAATTGGCGAAAGCCCCATTGCCAGTAATGGCATAGCTTCCGCGGAGTTTACCAAACTCAATCGGGCCGAGGTCCACCAATTCTGTGAAAACAATTCCCATACTCACAGAAGGATAAAAGAAGCTGTTGTTGGCTGGGGGCAAATTGCTGATCCAGTCTTGCCTTCCGGTGAGGGTGAGGTAATAGGTGCGCTTGTAGTCAAAGCTCAGATCACCGAAAAGGCCTACCAAACGCGATTGATCAATGAAATCGTCGGTTTCCACATTGACGGGATTCACATTGGAGAGGTCGTAAAAGTCATCGATGACGAAGCCAAAGCCATCGCTAAAGAGGGTATTGCGGTTGAAAGTCTGGTAGGCATGCCCAAGAATCACAGTCATGTTAAAATCGTCGGAAAAGCTGTGTTCGGCTGTGACGAGCAGGTCGTTGGTGATGTTGTATTGTGTCACATTTTGGTTGAAAATGGCTCCGCCATCGGCACCAAATTCAGCTGAGCGCCGGTCCCAGAAGCTGATGCGCGACTCTCCGTAAGTATCCACACCAGCACGCTCGGTCACAGTGAGCCAATCGAAGGGACGCCAATTGAACTCCACGAACCCTACAAGGCGGTTGAGTACCTCCTCGTTTCGGTTCTTGTTGATGCTCCAATAGGGATTGTCGTAGCCATTGTGGTAGGTGCGTTGTGAGCCATCCGGGTTCTGCCAGGCAGTAGGGTCGTTCACAGGGTCGTCCACCCCATTGCTCAGGTCATATGATGGCGGCGAACGCATCAAGCCGAGCATCACCCCACTGAGGTTGCTCCCGCGTTGAGCCCGGTCGGCGGTACTGCGAATAAAATTGGCGCTGGCCTTTACCTGGAGGTTGTGGCGCAACTCTTTATTTGCCGAAAGGCGTATGCTGCTGCGGTTAAAATTGCTGAGGGGTACAATGCCGCTTTGGCGCAAATCGCTCATGGAGAGAAAGAAGCCCGACTTGTCATTGCCGCCCCTGATGTTGAGGTTGTTGTTAAGGGTAATGCCCGTTTGGAAAAAATCGCCGATGTTGTCAAACGCCTGTGCAGGCCCTATGGCCGTTGGGTCGTTCAATGTCACCAAACCCCCAGTGGCATTCACGCCCATGGTATCGAGCCGCGGACCCCAGGTGGTATTGCTGCCCGCCACATAGCGTCCATTGGAACCTTGTCCCCAGCGCAATTGCTTTTCCGGGAGGCGGTTTACCTGGTCGAAGGTGGTTGTAGTGTTGAAAGTTACTTCCGTCTTGCCATCCTTGCCCTGCTTGGTGTTGATAATCACAGCGCCATTGGCAGCACGCACACCGTAAAGCGCTGCCGCCGCACCTCCTTTGAGCACGGTCATGCTCTCAATATCGTCAGGATTGATGTCGATAGCCCTGTTGGCCTGATCGGTAAAATTGGAACCCCGGTATGAATTGTCAATCGGGATACCATCAATGACAAAGAGGGGGTCATTGGAACCATTTATAGAAGTGTTGCCGCGGATGCGGATGGCCGATGAAGCTCCCGGAGTTCCTGACGATGAGGTAATTTGTACTCCCGCTACCTTCGCATTGAGGCTATTCACTACGTTCACTTCGCGCGATTCACGCAATTCGTCGCCCCCCACATCGGTGACGCTGAACCCTACCTTGCGCTTGTCTTTTTCAATACCGATGGCCGTGATCACGACCTCATCGAGGAGTTTGTTGTCAGGGTCGAGCTGCACGTCGATGGCGCCTCGTTTGCGCACCTGCTGGGTGATGCGGCGGTAGCCCACAAAAGAGAATAGAAGACGTGCTTCCGCAAATTCCTCATCGCTGAGGTCGATTTCATAAGTTCCCTCCAGGTTGGTCACAACGCCCTTGGTGGTACCTACCACAATTACCGATACACCGGGCATGGGCTCTAGCATTTCGGCGTCGAGTACGGTGCCGATCACTTTGTTTTGCGAGAAAACTGCATTTTGCAGGTTCATCAATAGGGCACACACTGCGAATGCGTACAATTTATTCATGAGAAAAGTGGATTAGGGTAGTTGATTTATAAGGCCAAAGCTTGGGACAGCTGTAGGCTAACAATCAAAGATGGGCTGCAAATTCCGCAAAGCAACAGCCTTGGTGCGGTAGTGATGGATATATGGCAGCGCAGTTCCCATGTGAATTTTCGTTGCCAATATTAGATTTTTTTCGAGTATTGGCCAAATAGCACGAAACATTTTTTTTTGAAATGTGAATGAAAAGTGAAGCGCACATTAAAATATTTGTACTTTTGGGTCGGATGTTCTTCTTAGACCACATACCCTTCAAACCGGTGCACCGCAGAAACCTGCAGCCCATCTTTGACTGTTAGTCAACCGGTTTATTTAGTCGCTTAAGCCCCGCTTTAAGCGCGATTTCTCCTACTTGCTTTTTTCCAAACAACCCAAAATTAATACCATGCGTAAACTTTACACCGTTTTAGCGGTGGCCGTTTTGGCCACAAGCATCAATGCCCAGAATGTGGCATTCTTCGACGACTTCGAGAGCAACAGCCTCGAAGGTTATACCTTACACAACCTCGATGGCCTTACGCCCGACGATCCAGACCTTGCCTCATTGGCTGACAGTGCCTGGATCATACTGCCTATTACTTTCGGTGGCTGGCCCCACGGACTTTCAGCCTTTTCAGTGTCGTGGTACCAGAATGATGCCGGACCTGCCAATGACTGGCTCATCACCCCCGCCATCACCGTAGCAGGTGATGCCGAATTAACCTGGGATGCCATTGCCATCACTGGTGGCAACTACAGAGATCGCTACCAGGTCTATGTCGTGTACAGCACCGACATCGAGGAGATCTTTGAAGACGACAATACTTTGCTCGTTTTTGATACGGGTCCTCTTGGAGAACTCAACACTCCCCAAAGCCGCAGCGTTGACCTCGCCGAATTTGGTATTGTGAACCAAACCTTTCACCTGGCATACCGCAACAATACCCCAGGTTTTGATGCCAGTCTACCTGTAGGTCCCGGCAATGGCGGCAATGAATTGGCCATCGACAACATCCGCGTCACCGACGATGGAACCCTGAGCACGCAAGATGTCCGCATTTTCGAACGCGCTACCGTGCAACCCAACCCGGCTTCAGGCAGCTACACCACCGTGCAGTTCAACCTAGAAGCCGCACAAGAAGTGCACCTTGAGTTGATTGACATTACCGGAAAGGTGGTATCGATCAAGAACCACGGCATACTCGCTACCGGCAACCACATGCTGCAGGTGGACAGGGGCAATTTGGCATCAGGCATATATTTGCTCCGCTTGCGCAGCGGGCAGCACAGCCAGGTGCTGCGCATAGCCTTCCGTTAATTCATTCCTTTTCATATTCATCATCATATTTGCAGCGCATGCCTTGTGCATGCGCTGCATTTTATCACCACTTCATGTCGACATACACCATAGCCATACACGGAGGTGCGGGCACCATAAGCCGCGGCACCATGACGCCGGAAAAAGAACTACAATACCGTGAAGCATTGGCCCTTGCTTTGGCTGCCGCCGAAGCCATATTGCACGACGGAGGCAGCGCTGTAAGGGCTGTAGAGGCATCAGTAAAAGTGATGGAGGATTCAGAACTCTTCAATGCCGGTCGCGGATCGGTATTCACCCACGAGGGAGGGCATGAAATGGATGCTTCCATCATGAATGGCAAAGGCAGGCGAGCCGGAGCGGTAGCTGGTGTATGCCACGTAAAGAATCCCATTTCACTGGCCCGCGAGGTAATGGAACACAGCGATCATGTATTTCTAATTGGTGAAGGAGCTGAGACCTTCGCCAAAACAAGGGGCCTGGAGTTGGTGCATCCCTCCTACTTTTCCACTGAATTTAGAAAAGCACAGCTTCTCCGTATCCGCGACAGCAACAAGGTACAACTCGACCACAGCGATGAAGGTGATAAAAAATACGGTACCGTTGGTGCTGTTGCACTCGATCTCAACGGCAATTTGGCAGCGGCTACCTCTACCGGCGGCGTAACCAACAAGCGTTATGGGCGTGTAGGCGACTCGCCTATTCTGGGTGCAGGCACCTATGCTGAAAATGGGCTTTGCGCTGTGAGCGCCACAGGCTGGGGCGAATTTTTTCTGCGCAGTGTGGCCGCCTATGATGTGGTGGCCCTCATGAAGTACGGCCAGCACACGCTCTATGAAGCCAGCCGCAAAGTTATTTTTGAGAATATTGCCCAAATGGGCGGTGACGGTGGCCTCATTGCTGTGGATGCAAAAGGCCATGTGAGCATGCCATTCAATACCGAAGGGATGTACCGCGCTTATGCCAATGCTGCGGGCGAAGTACACATCAACATTTACAAAGAGGAGGAGTAGCCGCCCCTTTATTTGAACAAGCTTGAAGATCTGGTTCTACCCTGATCTGCGCTTCTTCCAAAAGTAAAGTTGATGCCCAGATGAACCCTTAAATCGGCTGAGTGTCTTGGTACCACAACCTGTGTACGGCTATCGTCTTCGCTGTCCACAAAGGTGTAACGGCTCCACTGCGCTATACGCGCATTCTCCACCATGGCATAGAGCTGGAAAGGACCTCCATTGAGCGTAATTCCGCCACCCAAAAAACCCCCATCACCCTGCTGCCTGCTGTAATGTAACCCTACTTGCAGAACTTTCCAGAGCTGTTGGTTATAGCCCACAGCCACACGGTTGGGCAGGTTGCTGTGGCCAAGGGCATGCATGGCATTTGCCCATACTTTGCCTTTGAAGGGCCCAAGGTCGTAAAGATCGTAAGAGGCACCATAACGGAACAATCCAAATAAGGAAGTATTGAAACTTTGGTGTGTGGTTTCAATGCCATATACCTCGCGCGCTTCATCGGCTATTCTGTCAATTTCTTCATTGAAAGCTGCGTCGAACTCGTTGCCGGTGAGAAACACGAACTCAGTGATGTCGATGCCGTTGTACGCAAAATCGGCTGAAGTGGTGCCGAAGCTGGCCACATCACTGCGCCACCGGATCACACCAAAGTCAAGCGCTGAAAATTCGAGGGTCAAGCCATTAACGGGCTTGTACCACGCCCCCGCGTCAAATCCGAATCCCCTGTTGGGCAGTTTTGTGAGGTAATCGATCACATCAGCCCGCACATCCTCTCCACCTTCACCCTGACCCAAACCAGAAGTGTGGATGAGCAATGCACCACTGCTTTGCAGCGCATAGGTGATAGGATCCGTGCGCAGGCGAAGTGATGACTGCGCAGTGTGCACCGCTTCCATCCCGTAAAGGTATTTTGCCGTAAGGCCTACCCCTATCTTGTTTTCGCCGAAGGTTCTGGAATAGCCGAGGGCGTACTCCCTGTAATGCATGGCATCCACCCGAAGACCGCCCAAATTGGCGGTATGGTCGTCGAAGCCATTGTCGCCCACATTGCCATACACACCGAGGGCCAACATATCGCGCGGCAACGCAAAAGCCCCTTGTACCCGCTCCGCCATGCGGAAGTGCATGTAATTTTTGCCGAATTTTACCCCTACATGCACCAGCTCAAGGGTTGATCCAAATCCATTGAAAAGCTCAGTACCTATGTCGCCGAGAAGGCGCTGCTGGTCAAAGGTGGCTGTGCCCTGCCCATTGACCGACAGATAACGATCCGGCCTCAACCAATTGTTGCTTTGTTCGAAATACATATTCGAGAGGCCTGGAAATCCAATATTTACCTTGCCTGTGGGTTGCAATGCAGGATTGGCGTATACCCGCTGGGGCAAATGATCAAACTCGCCCAACTGACCGCTGAACTGGGCCTTCAGGGTGCTGACGCACACCATCACGGCTACACACCAAATGAATGACTTATACATCAATACGCAGGGTTATTTTGGCAGCTACATTCATGTCGATGGCGTCACTTTCAAATATGCGGATGGGGTGACTGCCATTGCCAGCTGTGTGGCCTACCACCCGCACGATGAGCCTACTCACATCCCTTAAGCCCAGCGCCCTTTCACGGGGAATGCCAAATTCGAGCAATGTAGGCGAAATGCCCACTGCACGGCCATAATCGGGGTGCTGATCACCCACACCCAAATTGACCGGGGCACTGTGCAATACCTGACCAAGATTTGTCGAAAACAAGGAATCGATGGGGTTGTACAATGAATCGGTAAATACGAGCTGAAGGGCCGCATCGAGCGGAAGACCATTGTTGATGAAAATGCGCAGGTCGAGGCGCGACAGCTCAGCGGTGCCCTCTACCTCATCGATGAGATTGCCCAAACCAATGGCAGTGGTATCCACAAGGCTAAAATTGGCAATGGAGCCAAATATGGGAATCTCCACCTCATAGCTCATATCAATGCCTGAATCCCGGCTTATAAACACCGAGGGCGCATTTTGAGGATTGATTGTGAGCGAAAAATCGCCGCCAACCCTATTGGGCTGTACGGCCAAAAAATCAGTAACCGTTGGCACCATCATGCCATTGTTGATGGCATATGCCGTAAGGGTCTGCCCACCAGGCACCGGAGCTGGCGCCAATGGCGACAGCTGCTGAATGCTGCTGCCCGGCACTTCTATGAAGCCCCCATCCTTGTTGCTGCCAAAAAGTCGGTCGATGTGCAGCGCAGCACCCATGCCCAAACCATTGAGCACATTGAGGTTGATGCGCGGGTCCTCGACACGGATTTGGGTGCCCCGTGTATTGTCAAATAGGCTTAGGTTCAATTCTTGAAAATCCAAATCGAATGTTCTTGGCACGATGTACCCACCCAAGCTGCGGAGCCCAAAGTCGAGCAGCTGCACATCAACTTGGTACACCGAATTGATGGCCGAAGCGCTGTACGTGAAGTTTAGCGTGTAGGCAATCTTGATTCCATTGGATGTGGAAACGTCATTTTGAAAACGCAAGAGTGCGCCATCGAGCGGTGCACTTAGATCGACGATCACCGGAGGATTTTGGTCTCCAAAATCCATGGAGTACATCACCACATCGGTGTATGGATCAAGGATTGACACCGAGCCACTAAGGGGCATGCCGGGATCGGCACCTAGAAAAAGACGAAACATGCCCTCGCTGAAACGGATGGAATCAATACGATCTCCTTCAGGGCTGTCGAAGCCAAAAGTGCGCACATCGCTGAAAGCATAGGTTCCCTGTATTTGCAAATCATCGAATTGCTCGTCGGTAAGCTGCAGGCTTGCACTGAATTGCTGATTCGGAAAACTGAGAAAATCATCTGCACGCAAGGGCTCCAGGGTGTCTGCGTATACGAGGCGCACCTGTCCGTTGGGGTCGGTGTTCACCAAGCCCTCATTGTCGAAATGGGCGATGGCATCATTTGCCGAAAGGCGTAACCCGACCAATGGTATGCCCCACTGTGATTCTGTACTGAAATTGACCCTGTTGATTTCACCTTGGTCTTTTACACATGACATGGAGATTGCTCCAGCAATGGCAAGGATGATCGGAATGTTGAACGATCGTACAATATTCATATTATGAGATGGTAGCACGGGTTACGGTTATTGGTTAGCATGGTTGCAATTTAGCATAAAAACCTAAAATCCATACCTAAATTTCCATCAACGTCCATTTCTTAATATTTCTTTCAGGCGTTTTTACCAGCAGAGATATCCCGCCGTAATTTTGGAACCTATGAGACACCGGCTGTGCGTACTACCGCTAATTCTTTGCATACTTTCTTTCAGCCATTTAGCAGGGCAAACTACATTTCCTGAAGAAGGCATAAGGCACACCAAACCTGTGTACACGCTCATACAAGGTGCCACAGTGCACCAAGCCGGCGCTGAGCCAACAGTTGCGGATGTATTGGTTTATGAAGATAAAATCAAGGCCGTAGGCGCAAATGCCATTTCCACAGCACCAGCCAACACACGCCTTGTTGATGGCAAGGAGAAACACCTCTATCCCAGCTTTATCGATTTGAGAAGCACGTATGGGGTACCGCTTCCGCAAAAAAAAGAGCACGAACACGATAAGGCGCCGCAGGATGGGCGCAGCAGCAACACCTCCACCTATTGGAACGATGCCATAAAGCCTCAGGTGGATGCCATTGCGCATTTTGAACCGGAAGCAAAAGCAGCGCGCAAGCTGCGTGATGCCGGTATAGGACTGGCACTGGTGCACATGCCTGATGGGGTGGCGCGAGGCACATCAGCCCTGGTGCTCACAGGCGAGGGCGAGGCGAATAAACTCACCTTGCGCAGCCGGGCTGCTGCACACTTTTCATTCGAAAAAGGAAGCTCGCCCCAGGACTATCCTTCCAGCCTTATGGGATGTGTGGCTTTGCTCAGGCAAGCGCTGTACGATGCGCAATGGTATGCGAAGGCCGATAAGCCCGAAACCAATTACAGCCTTGAAGCGCTCAACGCACAGCGCGACATGCCCCTCTTTTTTGAAGGTCGTGATCGGTATGACATACAGCGCCTGGGCCGTATGGGCGAGGAGTTTGACCTCGACTTCACGGTGTGCGAGCCCGGTTACGCCTATATGCACCTTGGGCGCATGAGCCCACGCATCAAGGCGCTCGTCATTCCCCTCAAGCTTCCCAAACCATTCGACACCTCCGATCCGGACCTGCTGCGCTTTATAGACCAGGGTGATATGCTCCATTGGGAGCAGGCTCCTTACAACGCCCTGCGTCTGTCCAAAGAAAATATGCCTTTTGCATTTACCACCCTAGGCCTCGACAGCGCCGATGCCGTTTGGAAAACACTGCGAAAACTTCACAGCCTTGGCCTAAGTGAGGATGCCATACTGAGCGCCTTCACCACCACCCCAGCCACAGTGCTCGGGGTACAAGGAGAGGTAGGTCGACTCGCCGAAGGGTATGAAGCCAATTTTTTCATGGCCAATGGAGACCTGTTGCTGGACAGCGATGCGGAAATCACTGCACATTACCTTCGCGGCAAGACCTATGCGGCCCGAGATCAAGCCACCGTACAGCTGAAAGGAACATACGACCTGAACATCAACAACGTGTACCTTGAACTCATGGTGGAAGGCAAGCACCCGAAGTATGAGGCTCAGGCCATGCGCATTACAGGCAATGACACCCTGAAGTCGAAAGCCAGCCTCAAGCTGCTGGGCCGCGAGCTCAGCCTCGCCTTTTTGGATTTTGACAGCAGTGGTTATTACAGGCTTTCGGCCAGCAGCCTCAGCCAAAACCGCATTTGGGATGGTACCGGAATTACGCCCCGTGGGGAGCAGGTACGCTGGAGCGCCATACGCAAGGTGCCCAAGGTGAAAAATGGCCCTGCCAACGGCATAGCCGACCCAAAGAACAATGGAAAAGCACCGAGCGCTGCCAAAGCCCTCGACCATGGCACCATGGGCCCACCACCACCTTTGCGCTACCCGATGGCTGCCTATGGCTTTGACACGCTGCCCAAGCCCGAAACTTTGCACATCACCAATGCCAAGGTGTGGACCAATACCAGCCAGGGCATCATCAGCAAAGGGGAAGTACTGATACATGAGGGCAAAGTGCTGGCCGTAGGCAAGGACCTCAATCCGCAGGAGTACTTCCGCAAGGGAAACATGCCCGTGGTAAAAGTGCTGGACGCGCGAGGCATGCACCTCACTCCGGGTATCATTGATGAGCACAGCCACATCGCCATAAGCCGAGGTGTGAACGAAGGCACCCAGGCGGTTACCTCCGAAGTACGCATAGCCGACGCCTTA
>DAIOTP010000006.1:0-20397 GCA_036751905.1 Cryomorphaceae bacterium | reverse complement strand
CCGATGACATCAACATTTTCAGGCAATTGGCAGGCGGAGTGACCACCTCACAATTGCTCCACGGATCAGCCAATCCCATCGGTGGGCAATCGGCCATCGTAAAGCTGCGCTGGGGGCAGCCTTACGGCAAAATGTTGATGCAGGAGGCACCACCATTTATCAAATTCGCCCTGGGCGAAAACGTAAAACAGACCAATTGGGGCGATCACCAAACCACCCGCTACCCACAAACGCGGATGGGTGTGGAGCAAATATTCTACGACTACTTTCACCGCGCCCGGCAGTACGGTGATCTACTTACCCTGCACCAATCCAACGCTGAAAACAAGGGAAAGCGCAAGCCACGCAATGCCCAAGAAGCACCTGCCTTCAGGAGGGATCTGGAATTGGAGGCCCTGCTTGAAATACTCAACGGCGAGCGCCACATCACATGCCACAGCTATGTGCAAAGCGAAATAAACATGTTGATGCACGTAGCTGACAGCATGCGGTTCAAGGTGAACACTTTCACGCATATATTGGAGGGATACAAAATTGCCGATAAGTTGGCGGCTCACGGAGCAGCCGCTTCTTCATTTAGCGATTGGTGGGCTTACAAATACGAAGTGCGTGATGCCATACCCCACAATGGTTCTATACTGCACCGGGCCGGAGTGCTGACCTCCTTCAACAGTGACGATGCCGAGATGGCCCGCAGGCTCAATCAGGAGGCTTCAAAGGCCATTCGTTATGGTGGAATGAGTGAGGAGGACGCACTCAAATTGGTCACCCTCAACCCTGCCAAAATGATGCATATTGACCATGTGGTGGGCAGCATCGCCCCGGGCATGCATGCTGACCTTGTGGTGTGGAGTGACAATCCACTTTCGGTTTACGCCCGTGCAGAAATCACCTTCGTGGATGGCTGCCGCTACTTCGACCGAAGCACCCTTCCGGAAATGATGCAACGCGACCAAGCCATACGCACCCGCATAGCCAATGCCATGGCTGCCGATAAAGAAGATGCCGCAAGCCTACGCAAACCCGAACGCAAGATGGAAAGGTACTACCACTGCACCGATATAGAAGAACAATGACAAGCAAACCCACATGCTACCTGATTGCTCTGCTGCTTTTCCAGGGCTCAAGCTGGCTGCACAGCCAAACTCCTGGAGCCAATGATGCGGATGCCGTATTGTACACCAACTGTGTGCTGCATACTGCAGCAGGTGAAGCTTTTGAACAAGGTGCTCTCGGCGTAATCAATGGCACCATTCACTACGCCGGCAGGGCCATTGCTGCACCCAAACAAGGGTATGACCGTGTGGTAGACTTACAGGGCAAGCATGTATACCCGGCATTGATAAGCACCAACACCACACTCGGCATCAACGAAATAAGTGCTGTGCGTGCCACACGCGATTTTGCGGAAACAGGCCGTATGAACCCCAATGTGCGGGCCATATCAGCTTACAACGCTGAAAGCGACGTAGCAGCCACCGTATTGAGCAACGGCATCCTCTTTGCCCAGGTCACTCCACAAGGGGGCACTCTCAGCGGCACCTCCTCGGTGGTGGTGCTCCAAGGCTGGAATTGGGAGGACGCGGCTTACCGCACCGATGAGGGCCTCCACCTGCACTGGCCCCGAATGTACAAGCATACGGGTCATGAAGCCGCTGACCCGGTGAGCTTTATACCCAACGACAAATACCCTCAACAACAACGTGATATTGTTGAATTTTTTCAAATGGCTCAGGCATACGCCAATAGAAAATCGCCACTAGAGTATGACTTGCGCTATGAGGCGCTGAGAGGGATTTTCACCGGTGACAAAAGGCTCTACGTGCATGCCGACTTTATTAAGGAAATCAGAGAAGCCTGTCAATTCAAGCAGGATTTTGGCATTCAGAAAATGAGCATTGTGGGCGGTTATGACAGCTGGATGGCCTCCGACCTGCTGCGCGAAAACAACATCAGCGTGCTCGTGCGCCGGGTGAACAGCTTGCCGCGCTTTGCCGAAGACCCCATCGATGCCCCATATGGCCTTGCGGCAAAACTGGCTGAGGCCGGCGTTGAATTTTGCTTCGAAATGAGCGGCGACATGGAAACCATGCAGAACCGCAACCTCAGTTTTAATGTGGGCACGGCCATAGCACATGGGCTCAGTAAGGGCAAAGCCCTGGAAGCCTTGACCGTGGTGCCTGCGCGCATACTCGGGATCGAAGAGCATACGGGCAGCCTGGTTCCGGGCAAGGAGGCCAACTTCATCATAGTTCAAGGCGATGTATTCGACATGCGCAAAGCGCTTGTTGAAGCGGTTTATTTTCGCGGCAACAGCCTCAACATCGACAACAGGCAAGAGCAACTCTACCGCAAGTTTGCTGAAAAGCTGGGAATTGAATAGTCCGCACCCGATTTCGTACCTTTGCAGTAAAGATTCACTTTATGGCTAGGAAAATATCGGAAGAGAGATGGGTTTTGATGACTGAACTCAATGGTGAGCCCCTGCTCCACCACTTTAAACTGAGCAATCTGGGCAATGTAGTGCGTATCCGCAAAGGTGCAGGTCCTGAAGAACCTTTCAATCCGAAGGAAATTGGAGGCTACAAATACATATCGTTCACAACGCTGGAAGGCAGCCGCGAAACCATTTACCTGCATCGGTTGGTAGCGGAATTTTTCGTGGAAAACGGGGATGAAGACAACACCTATGTAATCCACAAAGATTACAACAGGCGCAACAACCGCTTCGACAACCTCGAGTGGGTTCCCCAATCTGTGCTTTATAAGCACCGCGCCCGAAAAGCAGGCCGAACCCCAGGCGCAGCGAAGAATAAAATCCAGAGCCTGCCACAAACCGGTAACCTCAGCGAGGAGGCGGCCAAGCACACAAACGCATTGCTAAGGCAGCACACCGAACTGCTCGGCACCCATGCTTAAATCTTTTGGGGGTTGGAAGACAAAGATTGTGTCTTCAACAAATTGCGCAAATCTTCGAGTGTATTGGCCTCAGAAGCAATTTTGTCTCTGCGCCAGCGCAACATTCGGGGAAACCTCAATGCTATACCGCTCTTGTGCCTTGAGCTGCTGGCGATGCCTTCAAAACCTATTTCAAAAACAAGCTCGGGCTTTACACTCCGCACAGGACCGAAGCGCTCTATGGTGTGGTGCTTTACGAACCGATCTACTTCCTGCATTTCCTTGTCAGTGAGCCCGCTATACGCTTTCGTAAAAGGAACAAGATCATCGCCTTCCCACACTGCAAAGGTATAGTCGCTGAAGAGGTTGGCCCTGCGGCCATGACCACGCATGGCATAAATCAACACGGCATCAATGCTCAAAGGGTCAACCTTCCACTTCCACCAATCGCCTCGCTTGCGCCCCACCTGGTAAGCGCTCTGCAAATTTTTAATCATGAGCCCTTCTGCAAGCAATGCTCTGCTGTTTTCTCTCAGCTGCATGGCTTGCTGCCACGAGGCCACTTCCATTCTTTGTGATATGCGCAGTTGTGGGCTGCCTGCCGCGGTGATGAGCTCTTCCAGCTTAGCACGGCGCACCTGCAGCGGTTTTTCCCGCCAGTCGTCACCGGCCAGCTCCAAAAGGTCATAGCATATCAGTACAACAGGCGAGTCCTGCATCACCTTTCTGCTTGGTGATTTTCGTCCTATCCTTTTTTGCAGGTGGTTAAAGCTCAATGCCTGACCCCCGTCAAAAGCCATGATTTCACCATCAAGTACGCAATCGTAAGGCAGGTACGCAGCAGCCGCTTCGAGTTCAGGATATTGATGCGTAACGAGTTCCTCCCCCCTGCTCCATATGTAGCACGCTCCTTTCCGGAAAATAAGCTGGCCGCGGATTCCGTCCCACTTGTATTCCAATTGCCAATCATGGATATCGCCAAGCGATTCCGGCGATTCCTCCAAAGGATAGGCCAAATAAAAGGGATAGGGCTGTGAGCTGCGTTCGCCAGGGGTGGGATTGGTCAACAAGCCTTGGAAAGTATCCGTGACCGGATTCCAATCACCCATAAGCCGGTGGGCCAACACATTTTCGTCTTCATTCAGGAAGCGTGCAAGGGCTTTGACCATTAACTTCTGGCTCACACCAATTCGGAAACCTCCCGTAATGAGTTTATTGAACACAAAACGCTCCTGTTGTGTCATTTGCATCCATGCTGCCGTGATAGATTCTTTCTTTTCGGCATCATCCATTTTGCTCAAATTTTTGAGCTGCGTCATCCTTGTGCTGAGGCTGGATTCACTGCTCCCTGTGGCGGGAGGCAACAGCAGGGCCACAGTTTCAGCGAGATCACCCACTACAAAATAGGATTCTTCAAAAAGCCAAAGCGGTATACCGGCAAGTTCGGCAGCCCACTCCCGCATGAGTGAGGTCTTCACCGGGCGTTTGGGTCTTTTTCCAGTAAGGAGGGCCACACACCACAACTTGTCGGCATCGCTTGCCTTTTGTAAATATTTCACCAGCGCATCGAGTTTGCCTGTGGTGCGTGTGGTACTGTCAATGGCGGTCACCAATTCTGAAAAGTACTTCATGCCTCAGCCTCCCCTTCCTTTTGGCTGCCTTCGCCAATCTCGGCCAGTTCACCTTCATAGGCAGTTTGCACAACCTGTGCATGCAAGCCTTGGCTTTGGAGCCACTTGCTGAATACCGTGCTGTACCCATGGGTCACGTATATGTGCTCAGCACCGCTGGCATGCACTGCTTCATTGAGTCCTATCCAATCTGCATGGTCTGAAAGGATGAATCCCCTATCGACGTTGCGCCTGCGCTTGGCTCCGCGTATGCTCATCCAACCGGATGCTGAAGCCACCCGATACGGCATCAATTTTTTCATCCATGGCGATCCCAAAGCCGATGGCGGGGCCAGGACAATGGCTTTCCGCAATGATTCTTTGGATGCGTTGGGTTCAAGTCGTTTTACATCTGGAAAAAAAAGCCCCGATTGCTCCAAGGCTTCATTGGAATTGGCGATGGCGCCATGCACATAAATGGGGCCTTGGTTTGCATCGAGGTATTTCAGAACCCGCTGTGCCTTGCCCAAAGCGTAGCAACTTACTACTGAGCAGTGGTTGTCCGCAGCATTTTCGGCCCACCATGCATTGATTTGCTCCATAACCACCGCCTGGGGTTGCCAGCGGTATACAGGCAAACCAAATGTGGATTCAGTAACAAAGTGTTGGCAAGCTACGGATTCAAACGGTTCACAAACGCCATCATCCTCCAATTTATAATCGCCTGATACCACCCAGACCTCTCCCTTGTACTCCAACCTTACCTGTGCACTGCCCGGGATGTGGCCTGCCGGATGAAGACTGATGTGTACTCCATTGATTTGTATGGTTTCACCATATTCATGTCCTTGCACATTGATATCGCCGAGGCGGTGACGCATGACAGGTATGCTTTTGTGATGGGCCAAATAATGCTTCATGCCGTAACGCGAGTGGTCGGCATGGGCATGAGTGATGATGGCCCGATGCACTGGCCGCCATGGATCTATGTAAAGATCAGCCTGTGAACAGTACAAACCTTGATCAGTGAAGGTGACAAGTGGCATAGGATTGTAACAAGAATGGTGCTGCATGGTTTTCAACCAAGTGTGAATGAAACACAATGCGTAGTTTAGTTGCAAATTTGATCTACATGAACGACGCAATTCACGCCGACAAGGCACCCGAACCCGTTGGGCTTTACCCACATGCACGCAAGGTTGGCAATCTGTTATTTTTGAGCGGGGTAGGACCTCGGGAGCGCGGCTCCCGGAAAATACCTGGGGTGGAGCTCCATCCCGATGGCAGTATAGCATCCTATGACATCGAAGCGCAGTGCCACAGTGTGTTCAATAATGTGCGCCTTGTACTTGAGGCAAGTGGCTCATCCTGGGCTCAGCTTGTGGATGTTACGGTATTTCTCACCAATATGAAGGACGATTTCAAAACGTACAACCGCATTTATGCTGAATATTTTAAGGATAACCAACCCTGCAGAACCACTGTGGAAATTAACTGCCTACCCACCCCAATCGCCATTGAATTGAAGTGCATAGCAACAATTGATTAGACCATGACAACTCCCGATTTTTACAAAGCCCTTGTGGTGCGCGAAGATGCACAGGGCAAATTCAGCAAAGCCATTGAAAACGTGCCCATGTCTTTTTTGCCGGAAGGCGAAGTACTCATCCGGGTACACTATGCCGCACTCAACTTCAAAGATGCCCTTTCATCCAGCGGCCACAAAGGCATTACCAAGCACTACCCACACACCCCCGGCGTAGATGCCTCAGGAGTGGTGGCAGAGAGCACGCACAACAGCTTTAAGCCTGGTGATGAGGTTCTTGTTACTTCATTTGACTTAGGAATGAACACCAAAGGAGGTTTTGCGGAGTATATTCGAGTGCCTGCCGAGTGGGTAATTCCCCTGCCTGAGGGCATGGGCTTGCGTGAAGCCATGGTGCTGGGCACAGGTGCCTTCACTGCCGCCCTTGCCTTGTACAAAATGGAACAGGGAGGCCAACATCCCGAAATGGGCGAAATTGTAGTGACAGGCGCAAGTGGAGGCGTTGGCTCCATGGCCGTGGCAATTCTGAAAAAAGCGGGGTATACGGTAATCGCTTCCAGTGGAAAAACCGAACATTACCCTTGGCTGAAAAAAATTGGCGCCAAGCACTGTATAAACCGTGAAGAAGTAAGCGACTTGAGCGATAAACCGCTATTGCGGGCCAGATGGGCCGGAGGTATTGACACCGTTGGGGGCAATACACTCGCCACATTGATCAAAGCCTGCGCCCGCAATGGCAATATAGCCAGCTGCGGTCTTGTAGTTTCTTCAAAATTAGAAACCACGGTGTATCCCTTTATACTCAACGGGGTCAATTTATTGGGAATCGAATCGGCTGAAACGCCCAGATCCCTGCGGCTTGAAATCTGGAACTTGCTCAGCAACCGACTTCGGCTACCACACGTTGACGAAATGCAACATATTGTGACCCTCGAAGAAATTCCACAGTACATGGACGACATCCTGTCGGGTGAAACGGTAGGCCGCGTGGTGGCCCATATGCCATAAACACGATGCCCGGCTGTATGGGCCGGGCACTGTGTTAACCAGATTAACTAAAACTACTATGAAGATGCATTTCGGACCGTTGTCCACAAGCATACATTGCTAATACAATTGCGATCACGTGTACCCTACTGGCGAAATGTTAAAAAACGAGGGGCTGCATAAAATCCACACCCATCGAAGCTCTGAGTTCCATAGAAAAAGGGCGGTCATAGCAGGCCGCCCTTTTATTTATTGCATCGGAAATGGTGATTACAGCGATGAATAAACACTATGGTTTAGTCGAGATGCTCCCCCCTAAGCTTGTCCCAACGGTTTTTAAACTTTTGATTTTGTGACTTTATGTAGAATTCATCCCAGAGCGGAGTCATTCCTCCGTACACTTTGTTGGCCTTGAGGCTCATTCGGATTTTGTTGAGTTCTTTCAGCATGATTTAGGGATTAAGGATGGTGATCAATTTTTTCTCAATATCGATGTGATATTCAAGTCCAAGCGGCATACAAACAATGGCCATGAGGTGCTCTATTTTCTCATCTTGTTCAAATTTGCCAGTAAAGAGCAAGGGCAGTTGTTTGTCAAATTGTATTTCAAAACCAGTATCGGCGCTCAGGCGCTCAAAAACAATCCTTACAGGAACATCCTCAAATTCATAGGGCAGTCCTGCCCACATGCCTACAGAATTGGCAATGACATCCAGCTCTAAGACATGCAAGTTGCTCAATTGTATCGCTTTTCCGGCATCAAGCAAAAAACCCTCTCCGGTATTGCTTTCCACTTTTACCAAACCTGAACGCACTGCGACTTCTGTGTGCAGCGCTGTAGCATTTACATTAAATGAAGTGCCGAGAACAGTTACTGCGCCATGTACAGTAGAAACCGAAAATGGTGCTCCTTTTTTCACATCGAAAAAAGCTTCACCTGTAAGCTCCAAATCCCGTGAGTCCTTATATTTTCTTGTGCTGTAGCGTATTTCCGCTCCTGCGTTCAAATAAATGGTACTCTCGTCGGGCAATGTGTGTACCAAGGTGGCAACCGTTGTATTGGTTACGTGCTTAGCGGTACCGCTCATAAAAAACATGTACGCTCCAAAAATAAAGAAGGCAAAAGCTGCTGCCGCAAAAACATATGTCCTAATCGGAGTCCTATGTATTGGCAGCTCTTTGGCCTCAGCAATTCTGCTCGACAACTCGTTCCATACCTGCTCTTTACTCTTGGTAAAAGGCAACCTGGATGGGTTTAAAAACGCACGTTGATTTACTGAATTCTTATTCTTCACGAAAAAATTACATTCAAAAGTTGCCTTTAATACAGTTCAGTAGATGTATACCCTACCGCCAAAAACACCCGGTTTAAATTTTTGCCCAACCCATAGCACGGTGTTGCGCGGCAAAAATTTTGAAAGCTATTTGCACAGAATCAAGTGAGGAATCCGAACAAACAAGAAAGTAAGACACCATTCCTCAATCAGATTCAATTGATTCAAATTGGCGTGAAAGAATGTGTACAACAAATCCGTAGATGGTTTATATCCTTAACCGCACAAAGAATGTGGGTATTATTCCCAAGCCAGGCACATCCCTGCGGCCCACAGATGATAGCATGCTGGCATCCTCTTGAGGGATGAGAAAATAATCAACAAAGCGCACATTTGTGCGGTTGTATACATTGAACAAGCTGGCGCCAACAGAAATGGCCCCTGACTTAAATGGAAAGGTATATACCGCAGCGAGGTTGAGTCGGTGCTGCCACGGTGTAAGGGCGCTGTTGATGTCGCCCAAAAGAATTACTTGGGTTTGGTCCCCAAATTCGTTTTCAAAAAAGGTTGTTCCTAACACAGGTGTGTAAGGCAAGCCACTTGATAGCACAAATGTGGAGCTCAGATCCCAGCGATCCAGCTGTATGCGGTATACCAAACCAAGTTCATGGTTGGGAATACCAAGGCTCCTGAAATACCCGTTTTCATTAAACCCTTCGTACCGCGAATTGGCACGCAGATAGGTGTAGGAGGCCATGATGTATTGCTTTTTAAACTGCCTCTTGAGCAATGCATCCAATCCGTACACCAATCGCTCTCCATCAATAAGAAATTGATCAAGGCGCCCAGTGGCGATGTCAAACTCTGGATACAGCAATTCCACTATTCCCCTTTCTGACCGGTGATACAGCTCCGCATCAAGCTCCCATCCTTTATTCCCAAAGTGCAAGCCTGCAGTGTATTGGTCACTTTGGAGCAGCGGTACGTCCACCTGGCCTGCAAGCACCCATGTTTCCGGGATGCTTTGGTACAGGCTTCTTTCATTCAGCCGTCGAATAGGCTGGTGGTATCGGCCTAAGGACATTTTCAGACGCCACAATTGCGTAAGCGTATAATCCACGCTCAACCTCGGCTCTGCCAGTAACCCATCCTGCGCTGAATAGTGTGACAATCTGACTCCACCTTTTGCCGTAAGGCCTCCCCACTCATACTCCAAGTCAGCGTAGCCCGCTGTAAGAGCAGCCTGTTGCAGGCTGTCGGTAAAAATAAAATCCTGGTCTTGCGCTTGAAGCCCAATTCTGTAGATGCTGCGCCATAAGCCAAAGCCAAGACGCGCATCTTGTGAGAGCTCAAGCGTATTGTCAAGGCGCAAAGTGACATCATCAACGTCCAAACGCTGCTGAAAAAAACGCCTACTGAGCAATTCATCGTCATTGATAAACAGCTCCACTTCCGACTCTAAATCAGACCTGTAGCGCGAAATTCCTAAATTTGCGTAAGTAAAAAATCGCTTTTTCCATTTGCGTGACCAGCGCAGGCTTCCGCCGGTATTGCCCCATTTGGTATCATCCACAGAAATTCTTGTAATATCCTCACCTGCTGCGTCAAAAGCGATGTTAAGGTGGTCTTGGCCACGGTAAAAGCTCAAGGCCACCGCATCGCGGTCAGAAGGCTGAAAATGTACTTTTACATTGAGATCGTAGAATCCAAAATCAGGTGGTTGGGCAGTTTGAAAAATGTCAGTCCCTACATTTCGACCATCTGGAATACTGCTGTTGTA
This sequence comes from Cryomorphaceae bacterium, assembly GCA_036751905.1. Lineage (GTDB taxonomy): Bacteria > Bacteroidota > Bacteroidia > Flavobacteriales_D > Cryomorphaceae > T3Sed10-241. The sequence continues at coordinate 10,302 of DAIOTP010000006.1, read as the reverse complement.
GAGATTATTGAACATTTCGCGGTAGGCTGTAGTTCGAAGCAGGTCGGTATATGCCCTCCGGTATGATAACACCAGTGAGGCCCGCTCTTCGACCAAAGGCAGTTCAACCAATAAGCTGCTGCTGAGAGCCCCTACCTCAAGGGTCAAGGCTGCATCTTTTTTATTTCCATCAATTCCAGTGATGTTGACCAGTCCATTGGCCCGCCCACCATACTTGGCTCCAAAGCCCCCTTTGCTCACTTGTACATTCTTCACTACGTTGGGGTTGAAGGCACTCAGGTATCCAAAAAAGTGATCGACGTGGTACACCGTGAAACCATCAAAAAGCACAAGGCTTTCGTCGCTTGCAGCGCCGCGAATCCGCAATCCCGACTGTGCCTCTGCATTGCCTACTCCTGGCAAGAGCCGCAGTGCTCCAAAAAGATCATTTTCCCCAAGGGAAGGTAATTTTGATATTTCCGCAGGATTGAATGCGAACCTTCCGGCTTTGTTGCCCAATTCGACCATCGGAGTCCGCGTAGCCGTTACCTCTACTGACGGCAATTCCTTGCCCTGTGGCAACATACCCAAATTGAGGTTCCCGATGGCCGAATTGGGCGTGAGCTGATAATAAAGCGACTGATATCCAATATACCGCACCACAATTTGCGCGGTATCCGTAGGTACAGAAAGCACCGTAAACTGGCCATCTGTATTGGTCGTTGCGGAATATATACTGCCCTTCACTCCCACAGATGCATAGGGAAGCGCTTCACCGCTGCGGGCATCCCTTACCACGCCACTCAGGCTAAAATTGGTTCGTGAAACAGGTCCATTGGATAAGGCTTTTCGCATAAAAATGACATACGTTTTGCCGATTCGCTCAAAATCCAACGGAGAGGCTTCCAGAGTAAGCTGAAGCAAGAGGTGAACACTGCTGATGGTATCAGGCAAACTTGGCACGGTAAGCTCATCCAAACTTCCTGAGCTATAAGAGAATGAGAGGCCATGCCTCCGCTCCAATTGTTTCACCACCTTGGCCAGGGGTTTTCCTTGATAGCGCTGTAGCTCTCCAGAGGGAATGGACTGCTGCCCTGCTACAAAGCAGGGTAAAGCCAATATCAAAAACACTAAAACGGTCTTAATCAAGGGGTCAATGTAAACACGTCATCATGCACCACCAATTTGGCATCGAAGGTTTTACAAAGTACCAGAAAAGTTTCGTCTTTTTGATCGGGAAATAGTGTGCCACTGTAATGCATTGACCCAGAAAAGCTATGGCGTACAGGATGTCCAAACCAACGCTCCAGAGCGAAGCATACCAAACTCAACGGTGCATCCTCAAAGTGCAAGGCATCCTGCTGCGAAGTCCCGGCCAAATAGGCCGGGCCCCCGTATGCATGTACTTCCCCAAGTCCGGAATGGGAGGTCGCCATGACTATGCTTCCGGCATCAAGATCAACCGATGCTCCAGTGCTAAGCGCACGCACACTTCCGCTTCGGCAATGTACCAAGGTGCTGTAGGTACTGCTGTAAACGGAAAAGCCGGTACCCAACACCTCAATTTGCGCATGGCTTGCCTTTACGGCAAATGTAGACCCCCGTGAGACTTGAAAATGCGCATCACCATTCAGTAAAACATTGCGAAACATGCCCCAAGTATAGGCATGGTATTTTAATTCAGCACTTTGAGCAAGACGCACTTCACTGCCATCAGGCAAAGTATGCAATAGTTCAGATGTATGATCAGCCTTGATGTGTTTCAGCCCTGAATAATACAAGCCAAATGGAATGCACACCGCCAACAATACCGCAGCAGCTGCCCTCCAAGCAGTCCAGGGTTTGTGAACAACAATAAGGGGTTGTGCCTTTTCCAATCGCTCAATACGCAGCATTACCTTGGCCCGGGCCAGCTCCTTGCTGTCATCTGAAAATGGAGTTCGAAAGCTCGCCATAGCCCTATCAATTTTTGCCTCCGAATCATTCATGTCATCGCGTATTTCCATATCACAATTCTTTGTTGAGTGCTTCCCGCAGTACGGCGAGGGCTTTTGACATGCGCTTCTCTACAGCTTTCACACTGAGACCCAATCGCTCGGCAATTTCATGGTATTTCAGCTCATCAATACGGTTCATCAGAAACACCTCACGTGCGCCTTCCGGAATTTTGGCCAGCGCCGCCTGCAGCTTGAGGTCAAATTCCTCCATCTCAATAATATAATCAGGGCTTTGTCTATCCAACTGCTCCTGTTGCAAATTCAAAAATTTGAACTTTAACTGGTTGCGCTTAAGCTGGTTGATGAGCAAATTGCCTGCTATCGTATACACGTAAGCTTTTAAAGACGTTTTGTCAATACTTTCGCGGTTCTCCCACAGCTTCACAAAGGCATCTTGCGCGATGTCCTCACTCAGCTCCGCATCAGAACACTTGTAATACAAATAATTGCGCACCGATTCGTAGTACGCATCAAATACCTGCTCGAACTCGGCACGGGTAAGCACCTCCTTTTTGAGGCCAATTTTGCGGAAAAGTGCAGCAATTAACACAGTCTCATTGTATGTTGCGGCGTAAATATCACAAGTTTTTACAAACCGCAACCATTCACAAGCCCATTTGTGATATTTGAACCCAAAGGCCACACCGCTTGTTGCCTTTCGAAACTTAATCATTCAGATATGAACTACCGCAGATTAGGAAAATCAGGCCTGCAAGTGAGCGAACTCTCCTTCGGCTCCTGGGTCACATTTGGCAACCAGATAGACGACACCACCTCTGAGGGCCTAATGAAAATGGCCTACGATGCCGGCATCAACTTCTTCGACAATGCCGAGGCATACGCTGCTGGCGAATCGGAGCGTGTGATGGGCCGCATCCTGAAAAAGATGGGCTGGGCGCGGGATACCTACATCGTATCTAGCAAGGTGTTTTTCGGTGCCGGCGGCAAGCTGCCCACCCAGCGCGGATTGCACCGCAAGCACATTTTCGAAGCATGCCACGATGCCCTCAAGCGCCTGCAAGTGGACTATCTCGACCTCTACTTCTGCCACCGCCCCGACAAGAATACCCCCATCGAGGAAACCGTGTGGGCCATGCACCACCTTATAGCCCAGGGCAAAATACTGTATTGGGGCACCAGCGAATGGAGCGCCCAGGAAATCATGGAAGCCCACATGGCCGCCCAGCGCTACAACCTCATAGGCCCCACCATGGAGCAGCCGCAATACAACATGCTCGTGCGCGACAAAGTGGAGGTGGAATACGGCCAGATTTACAAAACCGTAGGCCTCGGCACCACCATCTGGAGCCCCCTCGCATCGGGCATCCTTACCGGAAAATACAACGATGGCAAAGAGGGCGAAACGCGACTGAAACGGGCTGAACTTAGCTGGCTTAGCGAAAAATGGCTCATTCAGGAAACGCTTGAAAAAGTGAAAAAACTCACCGCCTTTGCAAAGGAAATTGACCTGTCGATGACCCATATGGCTCTGGCCTGGTGCCTGAAAAACAAAGATGTGAGCACTGTGATACTCGGTGCCAGCCGCACAGATCAGCTCAAAGAGAACCTCCAAGTGCAGCAGCACCTCAACAAGCTCACACCCGAAGCCATGGAGCGCATCGAAGCCATTTTGGACAACGCTCCGAAGAGGCCCGCATTCTGAGCAAGATGGCCCGCAAGGAATGGCTGGACATGGCCCACGATTGGTTCGAAAGCCGCCATTGGAGGCCATTCGCTTTTCAGGAAAATACCTGGAAGGCATGCCTTTCCGGCAAATCGGGTATGCTCAACGCACCCACCGGGAGCGGTAAAACTTACGCAGCCTTCATCGGCGCCGCATTGGCCACGCTGGCCAAAGACGCCAAGCGCAAGCAAGCCCCTGAGAAAGCCCTGCGCATACTCTGGGTGACCCCGGTACGCGCCCTCACCAAAGACATACGCCGGGCCTGCCAGGAATTTTGCGACGAAGTGGACCTGGGCTGGCAGGTGGCCATCCGCACCGGCGACACCGCCACCGCTGAGCGCAGCCGCCTCCGCAAAAAACCGCCGGAAGTGCTCATCACCACCCCCGAGAGCCTCCACCTGATGATGGCCACCAAAGACTACACGCGCTACCTCGGTCAGCTCAGCTTCATCATAGCCGATGAGTGGCACGAGCTGATGGGCTCCAAACGGGCTGTATTGCTGGAACTGGCCCTCTCCCGGCTTAAGCGGCTTACGAACTTGCAGGTATGGGGCATCTCGGCTACCATCGGCAATATGGATGAAGCGCTTGAAGTACTACTCGGCGCCGATGCGGCCAAAGGGCAGCACGCCTTCATCCGCGCCGACATCCTTAAGGAGCTGCGCGTGATTCCCGTCATCCCACAGGAGATGGAAAAATTTCCCTGGGCGGGCCACCTCGGCATCAAGCTGGCCGAAGACCTGCTGCCCATCATTGAGCGCAGCAAGAGCACCCTGATCTTCACCAACACCCGCGCACAATGCGAAATATGGTACCAGCACATCCTCAGCATACAGCCCGAACTGGCTGGCCTCATGGCCATGCACCACGGCAGCATAGACCGTGAGCTGCGCGACTGGGTGGAGGATGCCATCCACGAAGGCAAGCTCAAATGCGTGGTGTGCACCAGCAGCCTCGACCTTGGCGTGGACTTCCGTCCGGTGGAAACCATTGTGCAAATAGGCAGCCCCAAAGGCGTGGCCCGTTTTGTGCAGCGCGCCGGCCGCAGCGGCCACCAACCCGGTATGCCGAGCACCATCTACTTCCTGCCCACCAACGGCTTGCAGCTGGTGGAATGTGCGGCCCTCAAGCGCGCCATCGCCCGGGGCGATATGGAATCGCGCATCCCCTACATACGCAGCTTTGATGTGCTGGTGCAGTACCTCGTGACGCTGGCCGTAGGAGAAGGATTTTACCCGAAAGAAGTGCATGAGGAGATACGCAGCACCTTCAGCTTCAACAGCATCAGCGAGGAGGAATGGCAGTGGGCGCTGCACTTCATCACCCGGGGTGGCAGCTCATTGGAAGCTTATGAAGAATTCAAAAAGGTGGAAATTGAGGAGGACGGCCTGTACAAAGTGCACAACCGCCGCACCGCCATACGCCACCGCATGAGCATCGGCGCCATCGTGAGCGACCCCATGCTGAAAGTGAAATTCCAAAAAGGCGGCTACCTCGGCAGCATCGAAGAGTGGTTCGTCAGCAAGCTCACTCCGGGCGATACGTTTTGGTTTGCCGGAAGACCACTGGAGCTCATCCGGATCAAGGAAATGACCGTGCAGGTAAAGCTTTCCGCAAAAAAGAAAGGCGCGGTACCCTCCTGGCAGGGCGGGCGCATGCCCCTCTCAGCGATGCTCTCCGAAAACCTGCGGGTGAAAATAGCCGAACTGGCCGAAGGGGGGAGCACCGAGCCCGAGATGCTGGCCGTGGCGCCCGTGGCGGAGATGCAGCGGCTGCGCTCCCATTTGCCGAAGAGCGATGAATTCCTGATCGAGAAAATCCACACCCGAGAAGGATACCATATATATATGTATCCATTTGAAGGGCGGTTTGTGCACGAGGGCATGTCGGCGGTGCTGGCCTACCGCATCTCGAAACTGCAACCCATCAGCTTCAGCATCGCCTTCAACGATTATGGCTTCGAGCTGCTCAGCGATGTGGATATTCCCATTGACGAGGCTTTGGCGAAAGACCTTTTCAGCACCGAGCGCCTCACCCTCGACATCCAATCGAGCCTGAACAAAACTGAAATGGCCCGGCGGCGCTTTCGTGACATCGCGGGCATCGGTGGATTGGTATTCAAGGGATTTCCTGGAAAACAAATGAAGGAGAAGCATCTGCAAAGCTCTTCTCAACTCTTCTTTGATGTATTTCGCGATTACGATCCTGAGAACCTGCTTTTTCGGCAGGCCTTTGATGAAATCATGGAATTTCAAGTAGAGGAAGTGCGGCTTCGCAATGCACTGAAGCGCATCGCCTCACAAAAAATAGTGCTTACTGCGCCCGAGAAGCCCACCCCCTTCTGCTTCCCAATATTGGTGGACCGCTTGCGCGAAAAATTCAGCACTGAAAAGCTGGAGGACCGCATACGCAAAATGACCCTGGAGCTGGAAAAATGACCGGGAGCCTTGAAATAACGCTTGCCGGAGAGCAATTGCTTTTACTCATTGACCGTGGTATATATTGGCCTGCCCAAAAAGCACTGCTCATTGCCGATGTGCATTTGGGCAAAATGAACCACTTCCGCAAGCATGGCCTGGCGGTGCCGGAATTGGTAGGGCGCAACAATTTGTGGAGGCTTTCGGGATTGCTGGACAGCTTGCAGCCCGAGTGGCTCATCTTCCTCGGCGATCTTTTTCACAGCGCCGGCAATAAAGCTTGGCCTGAATTTGTGGATTTTATCGCGGGATACCCCACCCTAAAGCGCACCCTGGTGGCAGGCAACCACGATGTGCTGGGCCCTGCTGTTTTTGCGGAAGCGAAAATGGACACCGTGGACACCCTGAGCCTGGGGCCCTTCCTGCTGAGCCATGACCGCGTGGAGCACGAAAACCTTTATAACCTGCACGGGCACATCCACCCCGGAGTGAGACTTCGGGGTGGCGCAAGGCAAGGCCTTACCCTGCCCTGTTATCACTTCGACGAAGGCAATGCTGTGGGGGTATTGCCCTCTTTTGGCGATTTTACCGGGCTTTACAAACTCCCTGTTCGCAAAGGTCACCGCGTGTATGTATGTGCAGGTGCACAAGTTGTATCGATGGCCTAGGTGTGCTTCCGCAAAACGGCATTCACTTCAGTGACATAACTTCCTGCGAAAAGATTGACATGCGCCATGAGCGGATAAAGATTGGCCACATGCACCCGCTCCTCCCAGCCGGGCTCAAGCGGATATTCTTCGTGATAAGCGGCATACAGCTGCTCATCGAATCCACCAAAAAGATGGGTCATGGCAAGGTCCATCTCACGGTGCCCATAGTACACGGCAGGATCGAATATACTGGCTTCGCCTTGCTTGTTGGTCATGAAATTGCCTGACCACAAGTCCCCATGGAGGGCTGCTGGCGGCTCCGGTGGAAAAAAGTCATCGAGCTTGGCAAACAAGCGCTCAAATCCGCGTTCCATCTGAGTGCTGAGTTTTCCTTGTTCTCTGGCCAACTGCATTTGCGGAAGCAGACGCTGGGTGCGGTAAAATTCAGGCCATGTATCACAAGGTTCATTGTACTGTACTAAAGAGCCGAGGTAATTGCTTCTCTCCAAGCCAAAAAATGTATTGCTGCGCTTGTGCATGCCTGCCAGGCGCTGACCAAACTGTGCCCAGTATTCGGGCTTGCGCTGAGCGCCAGAAAGATGTTCCATGATGAGCCATTGCGATGATCCGGTGCGCCCTGCGTGAATGGGCGTGGGTATTGCGAATTCCGAATGTTCCGAAAGGAACTGGAGTCCTTGGCATTCTGCTTCAAACATGCCAGGAAATTTTTCGGCATCATTGATTTTTGCAAAGTAACTGCCAAGGTTGGTATGAATAACCCTGGCTTCATTGATGCTGCCACCCCCAACAATACTCACCCGCTCTATGGCTACATCTTGAAGGGTGTACTTACTCAATGCGGCCTGCCAATCCATCTTCATATCAGGAGCTTCATTCATTATATTCAAAGATATCTTTTCAGGAACTTGTGGGAGCAAAAATGAGTTTCTATTTTTGCGCTCCTTTCAGGGCCCATAGCTCAGTTGGTTAGAGCAGCAGACTCATAATCTGAAGGTCGAAGGTTCAAGCCCTTCTGGGCCCACTTTTTTTCTAAAGGATTTCTACCCCTTCCATTCTAAGTTTGTCGAAAATAATTGGCAGTTCGTCGTAAAGAAATTCTATTTTTTTTGCCTTTTTTCTTTTGTCACTCCATTTTTTGCCCTACTTTTGGAGCCGTTCGTAGAAATGGACGCTGCTTTGATCGTGCTTTTGGGTAATCTTTAATTGCTCTATCGGGTCATGTTGGTCAAGTTTCTGCACATAACCAATCAAAATAATCATTATGAACCAATCTTTATCTTGGCTGTCAACAATTGTGTCTTGTTGTAGTCGATCCCTTGCAGTAATGGCTGTCCTTTTAATCGGACAGGTATTACAGGCCAATCCAAATCCAAACGAATCCCCGCTATCAAGTATTGAAGAGGGGATTTTTTATGCTCCTATGCTTGCTGAAGAGACTGTTAATCCTCCAGCTACCATTGAGCGCATTTGTACTTTTACGGCTTATGGTACAAGCTCTGGTCACCACGCTCTTTGGTTTAAGGATCTTTTCGCTGCCAACACGCAGGTAAGGTTTGACTTCGCTCCAGGCGAGCAAGGTACCGTGGTTTTTTACAGTGATGGTACTGCGCGACTTACAGCCCGTGTTCAAAACAAAGCTGATGCATCTCAGAAGTTCGATATGGATTTCTACTTCAGTGACCAGATGGACTGGTCTTCCTGGTCGGCGCTTGGCCGCAATTGGAAAAATGAAGGACAGGGCGCTTCGGGTCAGCACATTGATTGGGATTATTTCATTTTTGACCCTAATAAGACGAGTACACTTACCGGCGCAGGCAGCCTTAGCGGTTCCTCCCTGGTTATTACCCATATGCCTTCTGATTACACGTATGGTTTTCAGGTAGGTGAATACGCCAATGCTAAAAATAGTACTTATGGCGGTGCAGCGTGGTTTTTCGCCACCGGGATTGTAAACGGTGTGCAAGTGACCAATAAACATGGTGATATCAATGTTAACCTAGGTTGTCGTGATGTTGAACGTGTTTGCCCCCTCGACGCATATGCCAACAATAGCCACATCGTTTGGCTTCAAAATCTTGTGCCAGGTCTTGGCATTAACTGGGTTAATCTTCCAGGGCAGAACTTGAGCTTCCTGGAACTTCCCAATGGCGAAGCCGCCATTTACGGTAAAGTACAAAATCAAAACAACCCTGCCCTCAAACTTACGGTGAGCTTTTGGTTCAATAACAAGTCTGACTGGACGACTTGGTCTGGCCTCGGCCGCAGTTGGAAAGGAAATTCCGGTATTGTTGGCAATAACTTTCAAAACTGGGATTACTATATTTTCAATCCCAACCTTACGAGCACTTTGATTGGTTGTGCTCCAACTACTACCGACACTTACATAATTGCTACGCATATGCCTGCCGACTACAATTACGGCTTGCAGGTGGGAAAGGCTGCCAATGACAAAAATGGCAATGACGGCCTTTCAACGTGGTTCTTTTTAAATGGTACTTTTCAAGGAACAGCATTTACCAATAAGCAAGGCGATGTAAATGCCAACACCAATTGCCCCAACACCTTTGAGATTTGTATCACCCAACCGCCAGTACTCACTTGTCCTGACGATATTACCATAGAATGTACAGACAGTACAGAGCCTTCCTTCACTGGTGAGGCAACTTCAAATCGACCTGATTTGGAGTGCCCAGGTGAAGTCATTATCAGTTTTGCGGACGAAACAATCGTAGGTCCTTGCGAAACCACCATTACAAGAACCTGGAGCCTGATTGACGAATATGACAATGAAGATTCTTGTGTTCAACTCATCGTTGTTACAGACACAGAAGGACCGGTACTCGCAGCTCCCGATCCCACATCGGCCGACCTCTCATGCGAGACTGTTGACCTCGCCGCAATTCTTAATTTTGTAAACAATGGAGGCAATCAGCAGCAATTTATTGCCAATGTAGCCGGAGCTCTTTTTGCCGACAACGGCCTCATCCCTACTGAAGCTACTGACAATTGTGATGCCAACCCTATAATTAAGGAAATCGGCATCAACGCTTCGCCTGGAGAATGCCCTGTGATCGCTTCATTGACCTGCATTTTCCAGGCCGAGGACGCTTGTGGCAATCTTTCAAATATTGTAGAAACTACCATCAATATTGTCGACAATACCCCTCCGGTAAAAGATCCGCAGTGTAGCGAACCGCCTATGACCCTTCTCACCAGCAATGGTGCTGACTGTCCAGCTGATGCTGTGATTGAACTTGAGGTGGGTGACATCATCGATCCAAGCGACCTATTCACAGTAGCTGGTATTGACATGGGCGCTATGAATGCCCAGCTCCCCGCTTGCTTTTCTGACAACTGCGGCGACATCACCTACAGAGTGAGAGGCGTGAACAACGGCAATCAAGAAGCTTGCGCTAAAACAATTACTGTAGAAATTGAGGCTCTTGATGACTGTGGAAACGTATCTGTGGATGCCCTTTTATGTACTTTCATTGTAGTGGACGACGAAGCCCCAGTGCTCATCATGCCTGATGTAACCACTGCTGACGTAACCT
>DAIOTP010000005.1:57771-58363 GCA_036751905.1 Cryomorphaceae bacterium | reverse complement strand
CTTGTAATGCCATGTGAGGTTGGGGTGTGGCTTTTCGCCAAAAATGCTGTGCGCACGGCGTGCACCGGTGCGGAAACTCTGCTCCATGGATCCCTCTGAACCCACGGTCAGGTAATGCCAGGCCATGGGTACTTCAGTATTGCTGAGCAGGCGCTCCAGTTTTTTGGGCAGCAATGCGTAGTCATACTCCATGTTGGGACTGATACTCAGCACGGCATTAAACAGGCCTTGCTTATCAAAGAGGCTGTTGCTCATAAAGGTACCGCCAAGGCTATGGCCAATACCAATGCGCAGGGGGGTAACATTGTACTGCGACTCCACCCATGGGAACACCTCCTCACGCAGGTGGGCCTCAAGTGTGGCAGCATTGCCTACGGTCGTTTCACCCCATTCACCGCGGGTGCGCTCATCCTCAGGTGCCGGGGTAAACTCAAGGGGCCTGTGCTCCGTCACGATGCCTACAACGAGTACTTGCGGAAACTCCTGCACACTGCTCAGGTAATTCACCATTTGGGTTACCATGCCCCAGAAGGGCTCATACTGCCCATCGAGCACGTAGAGCACGGCAACTCTGTCCTCAGGGACCGCCTCC
>DAIOTP010000005.1:0-57761 GCA_036751905.1 Cryomorphaceae bacterium | reverse complement strand
TTGATGCTGAGCTCTTTACCGAAGGCAGCGGAATGCATGGTGTGGGTGTGGTAGCTGCCCATGTGCTGGGCCAGCAAGGGCAATGAAAAAAGCAAGACAACAATGGAAATGGTGTTTTTCATGACAGTATGGCTTTAGTACAGGCCAAAAATAACAGCTGCGGGAAGGACCAAACTTGGATTTATGGGACTTTTTTAAGCGATTTCACTCCGGCCGCCAAAAGGTATCGCGCTCCCCGTATTGCTTCAATCCGGCAAAGAAAGCCCGTGGACTAAGCCCGGTTACAGCTTTAAAATGCTTGATAAAAGCTGGCTGATCGTAGTAACGGTGTTTATGGGCGAGCTCGGTAAAGGTGTAGCGCTTTGCGCTCTCGCGGTAGTCATTTAATGCATTGCGGAATTTTATGAGGTTCTTGTAGGCCTCCACGGAGCAGCACAGGTGGCGTTGATAAAGCCGAAGCAATGTTTTGCGGCTCATGGCCATGTGCTCTGCCATCGCCTGCACCTCAGTACAGCCGTCCTCGCTGATGAGCTGGTGGAGGGCTGTCTTGAGCTCATTTTGCCGAAAAGGCTGCAGCTTGCCCATGAGGTAGGTATCGAGCAATGAGGCCACCTGCGCATAGGGCATGCCGTAGGCCTGCCTCAGTACTTGCTCAAAATCGGGCCACAGCTGAAATGTATTCACGGTATCGGGGGCTACTTCGCTCAGCGGCGCAGGCAGAAAGTGGTTGAAGCCCAATGGTTCAAATGCGATGCCCAATTTCCGGAAAGGGCCCTCAATATTTACCCTTATCCTTTGTTGGTACACCCTGGAGTAGAGCGCTGTAAAGCACGATGACTGCGCGGGGCGTACCTCCGAATGCGCATCCGAAAACTCCACCTCCGCATCGAGATAGGCCGTGAGTCCGTTGCGGTAATGGGGGTAATACTGGTAGCTGCATTTGCCGGAAGGCGCATGGCTGTGGTGCAGGTAGTAATAGGCCACGAGGCCCTTAAGCGCCGGGGCTTCAGGGAGCAGAGTGATGAAGTGATCATCTTGATTCACATGGCGAATTTAATCACTTGGTGCTGGCCACCGGGGCTCAGTTTTAAATTTTGCTCAATGCAGGGCACACAGCGGGTTGCTCAATGGGGTACGGTAGACTGCTGAACTTCAAGACTGCTCTGCCCTTTCGGGATGCCCTAAATTTAACAAACCTAAATGACTAAAGTCACATTGGAGGCGGGCCAAGGTTGGCTAATTTTGCGAAACCGGAAAGAATATGCATCCCCGATAATCGCTATGCATCATGAAATTAATGAGGGAAATACTGCAACTTAAGCAACAATTCGACAACAAGGAGGAAATCATACTCCGCGACTTTTTGGCCCTGGAGCGCACCCGCCTGGCCAACGAGCGTACCCTGCTCTCCTATTTGCGTACAGCAGTATACATGGCTGTGGCCACTGTGGCCTTTTTGGAAATGGAACAATTTGCCGAAATACGCTGGATTGGCTATGTAACCATTGCGCTTGGCATTGGTTTTCTTTTGATGGGAGTCCTGCGTTTTTTGATGCTCAGGCGCAGCATTGCTGCATACTATGCCGGGCCGGGCGCTCACCTCGAAAGCGAAAAGGCGGCGGCAAACAAAGGTCAATAAAGCCGCCTCATGAGGCGGCTATTGGTACACCCCGAATATGGCCATGTAGTGGCTCACCGCACCGCCCAGGACGAATACATGCCATATGGCATGGTGGTAAGGAATGGACTTCACGAGATAAAACACCACGCCGATACTGTAACACACACCCCCGGCCGCAATCCACCACAATTGCTCATCAGGAAGGGCCTCTTTGAAGGATGCAGGGGCCAGTACCACCATCCAGCCCATGGCAAGATAAATGGCGGTGCTCACAAGGCGAAACTTTCCCGTAAAAAACACTTTGAAGAGCGTGCCGCCAGCTGCGAGGCTCCACAGTATCCAAAGCATCAGCCTGGCATCATCGGGAGCTGCAAAGGCCAGCAGCAGCGGGGTATAGGTGCCGGCTATGAGGTAGTATATGCTGATGTGGTCCCAGATTTTCATCAAACCCTTGCGCTCAGGACGCTTGGCATAATGGTACAATGTACTGAACCCAAATACCATCAGGAAACCGATGCCATATACCGAGGCGCCTACCACATCACCGGTTTGCGTGAAATCGGCTGCGGCTACCTTGACCACAAGTAAAGGGAGGGCCACCAATCCGAAAATAAAACCAAGCAAGTGGGTGACAACATTGGCGGCCTCATGGCGCGGGCTATAAGTACTCATGCCGCAAAAGTACAAAGCTCAGCCGCCTTTGCTCATCCGAATTTCAGCCGCTTCGGCCATAAGGGATTTTTGGTTGGCAAAATCGCTGAGGACATGGTCTACGAGGTATTGGGCATTGTCGGGATAGTGCACCTGCACCATAGCCGAGGTGGCGAGCCAGCGGCGCACTACGGGGTGCCATTTCGCTTTGAGCGATTTGATGAAAGGTACGCCATACAGACTGAGCGTATGGGCATTGCAGGCTTGCTCGTATTGCTTCTTCATAGGAACCACGAGGAGCTTTTTGCCCAAAAAGAGCGCTTCGGTGGTAATGCCAAAACCGGCAGCGCACAATACACCCTGGCAATTTGCAAAACGCTCGGTAAAGGTGCTTCCATTTACGGGCATCACGTCTATGTGGCCATGCCGGTAGGCCAGTTTGCTGTGCTTTGAAAATACCACCCAGTGCTCGTCCTTAAACTGTTGCAGGGCTTTGATGATTTTCGCGTCAGCGTAAAAGGGCAGGTACACCAGGTAATACCCACCATTGGCCGGGACGAGGTCGCGCAGCTCACGCCGAATCACCGGTGTATGGATGAAGGGTTCGAGTGCATGGTAATGGAAGCCATAGGCCACATCGACCGGGGCATAATGCTTTAAAATGGAATGGCCCGCACGTTCAAGGCGGCTTACATCGGGCTTGGGCACGCGGGGGTCGAGCAGGGTGCATTGGTTGCTCATGCCCACGCAGGGCACATGCTGCCGTTTTGCCGCCCATGCACTAACAGGCTCAAAGTCATTGATCACAAGGTCGTAGGGCCGCAGGTCAAGCCGTTCTATTTCCTTAAAAAACCGGGGCACATCGCCATGCCACCAGGTATTGAGGTAATCCACTCCTCCCCGCTTACCAAATTTGAAGCCGAGCCCCTTCGCACGGTGGCGTATGGGGAAGCCCAGGTCGACCTCGCTGTGCATACCCGACACCAGCACATCCACCTGTACGCGGTTTTGCAAGGCGGGCAGCACCTCCCGTGCACGGGTGATGTGGCCATTGCCTGTACCCTGAATGGCGTAGAGCACCCTCATTGCTCAGTCATTTTGAACTCGGTGAGCAGATTATTGAAAAGCATCTGCGTGCTAAAATCGCGCTCAAGCTCCGTTTCCAGCTCTTCGAGCAGGTCACTTGCGTCTTCATGTTGATATAAACTCCAACTGCCCTTGTGGTACTCAAGAGCAGTAAGATTTTCCACCCAGTCGCCTGAATTGAGGTAGGTAATGGTCCCCTTCTCGCCGGCTATTTCCTTGATTTCGGGTTGGTGAATGTGGCCGCATACCACGTACTTGTATCCATTGGCACTGCCAAGGTCGGCCACCAGTTGTTCAAAATTGTTGATGAAGCTCACGGCACCTTTCACGCTGTTCTTCACCTTTTTGGAAATGGAAATGCGCGACCTTCCTATGTACTCCAGCCCATTGTTGACGAGTCGGTTGAGGAGGATGAGCATATCATAACCCACTCCACCCAACTTCGCAAGCCACTTGGAGTGCTGCATGGTTACGTCAAACACGTCGCCGTGGAAAATCCATGCATCGCCATCGTCGAGCTTCAGGATGAGCTTATTGACAATCTCAAGGCTGCCGATTTCAAATCCGGCAAATTTTCGGAGCAATTCGTCATGGTTGCCTGTGATGTAGGTTACGCGCACCCCATGGCCCATGAGGCTGATGATGTGCTTGAAGAGTTTCATATGGCTTTTGGGCCAGTAGCGCTTGCTGAACTGCCATATGTCCACAATGTCGCCATTGAGCACAAGGTGCCTGGTGTCAATGCTCTTGAGGTACCTGAGCAATTCTTTGGCATGGCAACCGTAGGTGCCGAGGTGTACATCACTGATTACAACGAGATCAACTTTTCGCTTTGGCGCTTTCATGGTATGTGCTTGGATAGTATTGGAAGTAGGGGCAGAGGTATGGTCCGAAAGATAGGTGGTGAGGGGGGCGATGAAGGGCTTTTGTGCTACCTTCGCTTTCGGCAAATGGGCAAAGCTCAAGGCTGCCCTATGGACTGAACCAAAGTTCATGTTCCGGGTTTTAGCAAAGCTCGGTCAGTGCAATGAAGTGCGCGTTACAAGGGCGTTATTTTCATGTTAATTACAACATTATTAGCAACAAAGCCCCGTTGAAAAACTCTGTGATGAAGTACGAAATTGGCATTGTAGGTGCAGGCGTAGCCGGCCTTAGCGCTGCGGCCCGTCTGGCGGGTGCAGGCCACAAGGTGCAAGTTTTTGAAGCCAACAGCTACTTTGGTGGCAAGCTTACCTCCTTTGAACAAGGAGCTTACAGATTCGATGCCGGCCCATCGCTCTTTACCATGCCCCACCTGCTCGACGAAATTTTTGAAGAAGCGGGACGCAATCCACGTGATTACTTTCGGTATTTCAAGGTAGACCCAGGCTGCCACTACTTCTGGGAGGACGGTACGCGCTTTGAAGCACCCTCGGCGCCGGCTCAATTTGCCGAAAAGGCACACCACACCTTTGGAACTGACCCAGCCCACCTGCTGCGGTACTTTGAAAAGAGCGCCGCGCTCTATGACATGACGGAGGATGTATTCCTCAAAAGCAGCCTGCACAAAGCAAGCACCTACCTGAAGTTGAGCACCATGAAAAGCATGGCACAGCTGTATAAAGCCCGCCTTTTCACACCCATGCACGAGGTAAATGCCGAAGCCACCCGGCATCCCAAGCTCACGCAACTCTTCGACCGCTACGCTACATACAACGGTTCAAACCCGTATCAGGCTCCCGGCACCCTCACCGTGATACCGACGCTGGAGCACCGATGGGGTACGTTTTTGCCGGAAGGCGGCATGCACATGATTACCCAAAGCCTGTACCGACTGTGCTGTGACCTCGGTGTGGAGTTTCATTTCGACACGCGGGTGGATGAAATTGTACTCGAAAACGGGACTGCCACGGCCCTTAAAGTGGATGGACAGCTGCACCGCTTTGACCGGGTGGTGAGCAATATGGACGTGGTGCCTACGTACAATCGTCTGCTCAAAGGGGTAAAGTTGCCGGGCGCCATTGCGAAGCAGGAGCGCTCGAGTTCGGCGCTGATCTTTTATTGGGGCATCAACAGGGAGTTTACAGAACTGGGCCTGCACAACATCCTGTGGAGCGAGAACTACCGCGCGGAGTTCGAATACCTTTTTGAACGCAAAGCCCTTCACCCCGACCCCACGGTGTACATCAACATTACTTCGAAATACGTACCCGGCGACGCCCCCGAGGGCGCTGAAAACTGGTTTGTGATGGTCAATGCCCCGCATGTGGCAGGGCAAGATTGGAAAGTACTTACGGCACAGGCGCGTACATCTATCATGGAAAAGCTAGGCCGCATGCTTGGCCAAGATATTGCACCGCTGATCACCACCGAGCGCATACTCGACCCGCCCACCATTGAAAGCCAAACGGCGAGCCACCTCGGCTCTCTGTATGGAACGAGCAGCAACAGCAGGCTGAGCGCATTTTTCAGGCATCCGAATTTTTCTCAAAAAATCAAAAACCTGTACTTCTGTGGGGGCAGTGTGCATCCCGGTGGCGGGATTCCCTTATGTTTGCTCTCCGGAAAAATTGTTAGAGACCTCATAGGATGAGAAAACTCACTGTACTCGAAGAGTTTAGACTTAAGAAGGCAGGCATCAGCATCTTGATCGTATTGCACCTCGTGGGTGCGGCAGGATTTTTATCGCCGCTTTCGGAGTGGTTTGTGTACCTCACTCCTTTCAATCTGCTGATCACGGTGGGTATGATATGGATTGACACAGAACACGATGGCAGGTATGCCTGGCCTGTGGCCTTATCGATCATGTTGCTCGGATACTTTGTGGAAGTACTGGGCGTGAAGTCGGGTGTAATTTTTGGTGAATACAGCTATGGCGACGTATTGGGCTGGAAAATCCTTGAAGTACCGCCACTGATCGGAGTGAACTGGCTCATTGTGATCTGGGGCTCATTCGCCATGAGCATGACCATCGGTGTGAACCAAAACTGGCGTTGGCTCACCACAGCGGTATTTGCCGTAGGGGTGGATCTTCTTATTGAGCCCGTCGCCATTCACTTCAACCTTTGGAATTGGGGAGGTGCCAAGCCGCCACTTCAAAACTATATAGCCTGGTTTACAGTGGCGGCCATCATGGGTGCCCTATTTGAAAAGTACCCCCTTGTGAAAAAACCAAGGCTTGGGGTAGCTGCATTTATTTGCCAATTGCTTTTCTTTGGCATCATACTTCGCGGCATCAACTCATGATCTCCATACGTCGACTTCTTAATTTGTTGGGTCTATTGGGCTTGGTGGCACTTTTGCTGTGGGTGCTGTGGGAGAGCAGTACCATATTTTTGTATTTCATTGTATCGTCCGTTGTGGCATTGATCGGTAGGCCACTCTTCAACCTGATGGAAAAAGCGCAGGTGCGGGGCCGCAGACTGCCACGGGCGCTGGCAGCTATGTTCACGCTGGTGGCACTGATGTCCATTTTTGCAGGGACCATCGCCATTTTTGTGCCTATGTTGATGCGGGAGGCGCAGGTGCTGTACAATATCAATTACAGCGAAGTAAAGGAGAGTCTGCTTCCCGCCATTCGCAAGGCCAATGAGCAATTGGTCAACTTCGGAATCCGCGAGGCCGATTCGGAGGTAGAAGGCACCATATTGCAGTACATCTATGAAGGCATTGACTTCAGAAGCATCCCTACCGTTCTAAACAACATTTTTGGCATATTCGGCAACATTGCCATCGCCATTTTCTCTGTGGCATTCATGACCTTCTTCCTGCTGCGCGATCAGCACCTTGTGCCCAACCTCATTATCGGCATAACTCCGCGCAGCCGTGAGGGCAGTGCAAAGCGCATCATTGACAACACAAGGCGCACACTTTCGCGTTACTTCCTGGGTCTTGTGATACAGGTTACTGCCATTACCTTGTGCATTTGGATTGGTCTGAGCATTATTGGGGTTAAGAATGCCTTGCTCATCGCATTTTTCACTGGCTTGGCCAACCTTATACCCTATGTTGGGCCATGGATTGGCGCTACTTTTGGCATATTTATTATGGTGAGCAACAGCCTCGGTTTAGGATTTCATGAAGTGATATTACCGAAGTTTTATGGCATGCTGGTGGTTTTTGCCTCTACGCAGCTGCTTGACAACTATGTATTTCAACCGGTCATTTTCAGCAATAGCATCAACGCCCACCCGCTTGAAATATTTATCGTGATCCTTGTGGCCGGGACGCTTGGTGGGATTTTGGGCATGGTAGCCGCCATTCCGGTATACGCCTTTATCCGCATAGTGGCCATTGAGCTCAATAAGGAGTTCGGCATTTTGGAGCGCATCAAAGGTCCGCCTACCCCCGAAGGCTGATCTGTGCAGGCCTTATTCCGTGGGCAGTTGTGATTGTATCCAAGGCATGGGTAAACTTCTGCAATCTTCCTGGTGCACAATTGGATGGTTGTGTACAGTATCAGGCACCCGACCTGGCGGTGCCGGGCACAAAAACCGAAATAAGAACTTTATTTGGCAGCATTGACCGTAGACTTAATCCAGCGCGAATCCATCAACCAGCCCTCTTGCTGCGGTAAAATGTCGGCCTCCCAACGGTAACGCGTAGGCCAGCCTTTGAACATTTCCACACTTCCGTACATCATTTTAAGCGATAGTTTGTCGGCTATGGGGACCCAACCTGCTGAGGGCTCCAGTACGATGTTGATGATGCCCTCAGCACTTCGGTGCACCTCATAATGGCCAGCGATGTAGCCTGTACTGGGATCTCCGTGCAAATTCCATTTGCCGTAAAGGCTCGATCCGTGCACCATGGAGAGCACTTGAGGAAATGGTGGTTCAAAATTCATTGCGAGCAGGTGCTCTTTGTGACGCCGTTCGAGCCTTGCAAGCTCAGGCTTACCCTCGCCTGCCCGCCAATGAAGCTGCTGCCCCTTACCATCCACCTGCTGGAATTTACCACTCCATGGCATATGCGGCACCACTTCATGGACCGCCGGATTGAGCAAGGATATGAGCGGACGCGGCGAGTAACGCATAAAATACATGCGCTGAAGATCCATGGGTACAGGCATGTTGTCGGAGGTATGGAGCTTGCCGCCAATCGAAATGCGGTAGCTGCAAGCGCTGCGGCGTACAAAGTAGAAATCGTGCAGCCAAATAAGCGGCATGGCAAATGGGGCTTCGGCGGCATCGCCCATGGGTGCCAGCAAACCGAAGGGAGCCCGCTTGCTGGTGCTGCCTTCGCTGACTGACACGTCAATGGGCCTGCCATGGCGGTCCTCAAACTGAAAGGCGCAGTGGGCACCTTGCCCGTCGAACCGGAGATAAGCGCCCTCCAGTGGGCGCTCGGCCATGTATGCCAACCCCTTACCGGCGATGCTGTACATGGAGGTATCGGGCCGCACACCTGGTTGGTGGTACACCTCTACGCGCATATCCTTGCGCCATGCTATCACAAGCAATCCTTGGCCCCGCATGTTGTCATTGAACAGTTGAGGCTCAAAACCCAGGTAATGTTCATCGGGATCGTCCTCGAAATTGATGAGCATCAGTGCTTCCATCGGATCGACCTGGATGTGAAAGGGCTGTACCACATGCGTGATGCTGGTATTTGCATAGCGCCCTGAAGGATGGGATGACGGAGCCAAGTGCGGCAATTCGTCTGGGCCGCTGCAAGCGGTTAGCATGCCCACAGTGAGCAAAAAGAAAAACAGGTGGAAATCGCTCTGCTGTAAACCTGTGATGTATTTCGCCTTAGTGTTCATACCGGACAGTTGAGTACTTTGGCCTATAAAAGTATGGTCTGTTTATGTACCAAAAAGTGAGACATGTCATGCCTGGAAATGATATTTGTCAATGAGGCACTTCAGTGAAAAATTGGGGGCAGAAAAAGGCGAACTGCCAAATTGAGGCAGCGCAGCACCTATCTTTCATTACCCATACTGTTTACACCACAAACCTCCATATGAGTTTCCCCAAAATGGTGCCGCGCTCGCTGCGCCACCTGCCCCCGTTGGTGTCGTATATCTGGTTGACGATGAGAAAAAAGTCGGTCCCAATTTTGGGAATGATCTGTAAGCGGAAGTTGAAGTTGAACTCATCCTGAGCGCTGTTCCATTGGGTGAGCATAGATCCGAAAATATTGGGATTGAGCGCATACTCAATACGCGAGCCAATGAGGTCGGTATCAAAACTTCCGTTGGGCAGCACCACATCATTGCGCTCATAGCGCATGGAGAGGTTGAGGTACTTGCTGGTACGCCACAACAGCACAGCCCTGCCTTGCAATGAGTTGCCATTATAGAACTCCCCCAGGCTCCAGCGGGTGAACAGTGAAAAAGTCCTGCCCCGGAAACTTTGAAATTCGGCATCCCACTGTCGCCACCAATAGGTACCTTCCGGGATGACCACCCCTGGCGATATTTCGAAATCTTGCCGCAGGCCCTCGGCTACCACACGGTACTCCAGAGCGATGCGCTCACCCTGCCGGGTGTCCATTCCGAAGTAGCGCAGGCCGTAATCGAATGATTGAATTTGTCCATCATCATCATACTGGGTGTAGGTGAGCTGCCCGGGACTAAAGTCGAATTGCCGTATCCACATCAGTCGGGTTTTGGGCCTTGGGCGCAAATTGACTTGGGCGAAATTTTCCCGAAAATTGCGGCGTCGCATCAATCCCACTTCCGGATCGAAGGGCATCGGACTGCGCTGCGTACTGGCGAAGACGTTGATGCGGTCATTGGGGTAGCTCACAAATGCGCGGTAGGCAAAGGCATTGACTTGCCAGCCATCGTCGGTATTGTGGCTTTTGATCAAAGCGCCGCCCAAGTCGAAATTCTTGTTTCCCAGAAAGGAAGCAGTGCTGTAGCGCCCGTTGATTCCCGTGGTGCTATGCCAGCGACCGCGCTCGAATTTATTCACCGTCATGGCCCCCACAATGCTTTGGGAGCCCACATCCTGCCGCCAACTGCCCACGGTGAAATTGCGGGAGGGATCATCGCCATCGGCAGCGGTTTGTATGCTCATGAGCCCGAGTGTGCTGTTGGCTTCTTTGCCGAGAAGGCGAGCACCACCAATGATGGGCACAGTTTCACGCTCCTCGTTGAGGCCAATGCGGCGCGTGTAGAATGGAATGATCCGGTTGCCCCCAAAACCCATGTCGAAAAAGTCGTCCCCTTCGAGAAAAAACTCCCGCAACTCAGGGAAAAACAGCGGAAATCGGGTGATGTTGATTTGTTGCTCATCGGCTTCCACCTGGGCGAAATCCGTGTTGAAAGTGAGGTTGAGCCTGTAGGTAGGCGTAATGAGGTAGTTGATGTCGCCTCCTACATTGCCCACAGCGCCCCGGTTATCACCGCTGTACTCGCCACCGCCAAGTGCGTAAGGCTTTACTTCTATAAACTTCTTGTCTTCCAGATCATTCAACCCGATCAAGGAGCCGGCCTGGTTCACCCGCTCTATGCGGTTGTCGCGGCTCCACCCTTGCCAGAGCACTTGCTCGCGCTTGCGCCGTATGTTGCGCTCGAAGTTGATTCCCCACACCTGCTCATCCACGCCCATGCGGTACTTGAGGGTGTAAAAGGGTATTTGGAATTCGGCAAACCAGCCTTCGGCAGTCACCATGGTGCGCACGTCCCACACGCCGTTCCAAAAGGCATTGCTCGAGCCTCCGTTGTTGAACACCTGCCTGTCGCCACGGGCACCATTGGGATTGGTGAGAAACATGAAGCCGTTGCGCTTGTCTTGATAGGTATCAATAACCACGATAAAGTTGTCATCGAGGTCGGGATTGAAGTCGCGGCGCAGCTCCTTGGCAATGATTTTATCGGGCGCACTGTCATAGCACCATACCCCGATGTACACAAAATCGCCGTTGTAAAGGATAGCTACTTCAGTGCGTTCCGTGGCAGCTTCGCCAAAAAAAAGTTCGCGTTGGGTAAAATTCTCGATGCGAATGGCCTCTTGCCATGCATCTTCATTCAGATTTCCGTCAAGGGTAATTTGCTGCTCGGTGTAATGCGCTTTTATGGTATTGGGATAGCTTATTTGGGCAGCTGCCTTTGCGGCAAATAAGCAAGTAGCCGGAATCAAATACAGCAGGTGGGCACATTTCACAGCGCGCAAAGGTAGCAGATTGCCCGGGCTGGCATGTGCGCGCACACATACTTTCCTTAACTTGCCCGCACCAAAAATCAAATCATGGAAGAAAGCATTCTGACCACCGTATTCCTTCCGCTCGCCCTGGCCTTTATCATGGTGGGCATGGGCCTTTCACTCAGCACCGGCGATTTTAAGCGCATAGTGAAGTATCCAAAAGCTGTATTACTGGGTTCCGTATGCCAATTGGTCATGCTGCCTTTGGTAGGTTTTGGATTGGTGAAGCTCTTTGGGCTGCAGGGTGCACTCGCAGTGGGAATGATGGTCATAGCAGCCTGTCCCGGAGGGGCTACAAGCAACCTCATAGCCCACCTTTCGCGCGGCGATACTGCGCTCAGCATTAGCCTCACAGCGGTTTCCTCGCTGGCTACAGTACTTACCATTCCGCTTATCGTGAACTTCTCTATCGCTTATTTTGGCGAGCAAGGCAGTGTGCTGCTGCCCGTAGGGCGCACCATTGCACAAATATTTGTGATCACCATCATCCCGGTAGCCATTGGCATGTGGGTACGACAGCGCAAACCAGCCCTTGCCCACAAGGCCGACAAGCCTGTGCGTATACTCTCGGCAGTATTCCTTGCATTGATCATCGCGGCGGCGATCCTCAAGGAACGCGATAACCTTGTGGCTTTTTTCAAATTGATCGGTCCGGCCACCCTTGCCCTCAATGTGGCCATGATCGCACTGGGCTATGGCCTCAGCCGCGCACTGCGTTTGGGTGAGCGGCAATCGGTAACCATAGCCATTGAAACGGGCATTCAAAATGGAACCCTTGGCATTTTTGTAGCCGCCACACTGCTCAAAAGTTCTAGCATGACCATACCGAGTGCCATATACAGCCTCATCATGTTTGGCACTGCGGTACTCGTGATCAGTTATGGCAGCCGCAGGTTGGCTGTCGCCAAATGACCACGCAATCATCACATACCCATTTTACGAAAGTGGGCGTTATGTATGGCTACTGCCCGGCTTAAGAAGCAAATTTGGGGCTCACTGCAAGGTCTTTGCTGCCTGGAGTGTAGGTGTAAAAGCCTTCGCCACTCTTCACACCCAGCTTGCCGGCCGTGACCATATTCACCAACAGGGCACTCGGGGCATATTTGGGATTGCCAAAACCATGGTGCATCACGCGCAATATGCTCAGGCACACATCGAGGCCTATAAAGTCAGCAAGCTGGAGCGGCCCCATGGGATGTGCCATACCCAGTTTCATCACTGTGTCAATGGCTTCCACGGTTGCCACACCTTCCTGCAGGCTGATGATGGCTTCATTGATCATGGGCATGAGGATGCGGTTGGCCACAAATCCGGGAAAATCGTTGACCTCTGTGGGAACCTTGCCAAGTTTTTTTGACAGGTCCATAATGGTGCTGCATACCCCGTCGCTCGTGGCGTAGCCGCGAATTACCTCCACCAGTTGCATTACAGGAACCGGATTCATAAAGTGCATGCCAATCACTTGTTCGGGACGCCCGGTAAAGGCAGCGATGTGGGTGATGCTGATGGATGATGTATTGGATGCCAGAATGCAATGCGCAGGTGCAGCCCTATCGAGGTCTTGGAATATACGGGCCTTGAGCTCCATGTTCTCGGTAGCGGCCTCTACCACCAGGTCGGCATGTGCCACTGCCTGCTTCATATCGGTAGCGGTATGCAGCCGGGATAAGGCGGCGCTTTTATCGGCTTCGGTGATTTTTTCCTTGGCCACCATGCGGTCAAGATTTTTGCCAATGGTGGCCAGCGCCTTGTCGAGGGCAGCTTGTGATACATCAATGAGTTGCACTTGGAACCCGCTCTGGGCAAATACGTGGGCGATGCCGTTGCCCATGGTTCCGGCACCGATTACGGCGATATTTTTCATAGTATGGGAAATTTAAAGAGATGGTAAATGGTCATTTTCCGGATCCTTTGAGGATGGTGAGCACGGTGTAACCCATGATTTTGAAATCAATGGCAAGCGACATGTTCTCGATATAGAGCACATCGTATTTGAGCCGCTGCACCATTTGGTCTACATTTTCGGCGTAGCCATACTTCACCTGACCCCAGCTCGTGATACCGGGCTTCACCTTCTGCAAATGGCGGTAGTGCGGTGCCACTTTCATGATTTGGTCGATGTAATATTGTCGCTCGGGGCGTGGCCCTACCAGGCTCATTTCGCCGCGGAGCACGTTGAAAAATTGGGGCAACTCGTCAAGGCGGGTTTTTCGCATAAAGCGACCTATGGGCGTAATGCGCGGATCATGCTCACTCGAAAGCTGTGGGCCGTTGGTCTCGGCATTCAGACACATGCTCCTGAACTTAAATATGTTAAAAGGCCTATTGAACTGCCCTATGCGCTCCTGCCTGTAAATCACGGGGCCGGGCGAGCTCAACTTTACCAACAGTGCCAGAACCAGATAAACCGGTGCGAGCAAGATGATGGCCGCGAGGCTGCCCACAAAATCGAACAAGCGCTTGAGAAAAAACTGCCACGAAGGCATAATTTCGGTATTGATTTCCACCAAGGGCACACCGAATATGCTTGTCATTTTCACCGAGCCACTCAATATGTCGTACATATCGGGGATAATCTTTATCCGCACATCATAGCCTTCCAGCTCAGTAATGATTGAACCCAGATTTCGGTGCTCAGAGGATTCGATGGCAATAATGACCTCCTCAACTGAATATTGACTCAGTATGGCGCCAATATCCTTGATCTTGCCCAGCCATAACAATTCTTGCTCAAGGAGCATGTCTTTGCCATTCATGCTGACATATCCCAAAAACTTGAATCCAGGCGATGGACGCATTTCTCGCATTTCACGGTATACATTGAGCGCCTCTTCATTGCCACCTACAATGATGGTATTGAATCCCAGCGTACCACGGTGTATTTGCTTCACCGTTTTTGCCGTTAGGTAGTAGCGGGGTATTACAGTAAGGCTGAAGTGGATGCTAAGCAGGGCCAATACACTTTCATAGTAATAGCTGTAATTGGCTACTTCATCATCGAGCAAGAGTGCAAAAAACAACACCACCACACCCAATGAAGAGGCCAGAAGCACCTGACCCAACTCCCTAAGCCGATGCCTTCTGTACACATTGCGGTACATGCCGAGCATGGTATAAAGGCACAACCAGAAAATGGGAATAAGTACTGCCCCATAAGCAAAGCGGTCATCGAACTCAACAGGTATGGGATAGCCGAATTTATCAGGCTCTATGTAGAGCTTGCGGTACACGTAGAAAAGGGTCCAGGCAAGCACGGCGCTCAAAACATCGGAGAGTACATACTTGCTAACCTGTAAACGTGTATTCATCAAAGGATAGGGTACAAAAATTTGAGATTATCGATGTACAACTCCGCCGAGCTTTGCCCCGGCCGCAGCTGACTTTCGAGATATATTTCAAAGGCCTGGGGCCCTATGAATTGCCCGAGGATGGGCGTCATCTCTATGTACACTTTGGTCCAGCTATCACGGGGATTGAGGCCAATCACAAAAAACTTTTGGCCGTTGGGCAGGCGCACACCCAACTCGAGCGGATTGTTGCCCAGAAAGTCGACCTCAATATATGACACGCGGCCACGGGGTATGCCCCCGAGCTCCCATTGGGTGGCGGCTTCGAAGCGCGCAGCCTCTTCGGTCAAGCTTATTTTTCCGCTGAAGAGTCCCGTCTTCACCACATCGCCCTGGCTGAGCATTTCCACAGGGCTGTTGTTGATTGGCACAATGTTGGTTCCGGTACCTTCAAAATCTTCAAAGTTGATGCTGAGTGCATTTTGAAAATAGCGGAACACCGCTGTACTATCGCTGCGCACGGGTTCCACAATACCGGGAATTACATCGCGGTCGATAATGAGTGGGGCGTAAAAAGGATAGATGATGCGTTGGTTTACAATTCCGTTGTTGCGGATGCCAGCCGAAATATTGATGCGTGTCGGGCCATTTTTAAGCATGGCAATGGTTGAGGGAAGCTCAAAAGAACCCACAAACTCCTCATCGGCAAAGACGTGCACATCAGTAATCCCATGTGAGGGTGCCCCTTCTGTAAAAAGGGTTTCAACATCGGCCCGGGTGATGTGGATGAAGCCGGGTACCATTTCCTCTTTGTCAAATATGTCGCATCCGCTAATCAAAGCGAAAACAAGCAGAAAAGAGAAAATGCGCAGCATAGGCAGATGGATTTCGGGGCGCAAATGTAGGGAATATACGCGCGAACCGAAACGGCTGCGATTCAAACCCAAACATGTAACGCTGAGAGCAGCGCGGCATTGTGCAGGCAGCTTAATTTTCCAAAGCCCCCGAGGGTATTTTGAGCTTTTCTATGATTTTGTAAGCCACATCCAAGGCTTTGTATCCATCTTCTACAGTGACTGGTGGCCTTTTATTGTCTATGATACAGCGCGCAAACGCACTCAATTCGTCGCGTATGGCATTGGTTTCTTCAATTTGCGGCTTTTCAAAAAAGATTTCTTTGCTGCCACGGCCTTCACCCAAGTCGATGCTCATAGAGAAGGGATCGAGCTCGCCCACGATATCACGCATTTTAACCACCTCCGCACTTTTCTTGAGAAAATCGACTGCGATGTAGGCATTGCGTTGAAAAAATCGGGTTTTGCGCATGTTCTTCAATGAAAAACGGCTCGCGGTGAGGTTGGCTACACAACCATTGTCAAATTCAATGCGCGCATTGGCAATATCGGGTTCCTCACTTACTATGGCCACACCACTGGCGCTGATGCGCTTGATATTGCTGCGCACCACGCTCAATACAATATCCAAATCGTGAATCATTAAATCGAGCACTACAGAAACATCTGTACCGCGCGGATTGAACTGAGCCAGACGGTGGGTTTCGATAAACATCGGATTGGCAAGGTATTCTTGCACTGCTGTAAATGCCGGGTTAAACCGCTCCACATGGCCAACCTGTGCTTTGACATCGGCTTCTTGCACCAGTGAGATGAGCATTTTGGCTTCCTCTATGGTATTGGTAATTGGTTTTTCTATGAATATGTGCTTCGACTTGCGCAGGGCTTTGGATGCACAGTCATAATGGCTGAGGGTCGGTGTAACTATATCCACCACATCTACGGCATCAAGAAGCTCATCCATCGAATTATACTTCTTCACATTCAGTTTTTGAGCAGCCTCGCTGGCCATGGCATCATTGGGATCATAGAAGCCCACCAACTCATATTCGGGGATTTCTTTGATCAATTTGATGTGAATTTTACCCAAATGTCCAGACCCAAGTACGCCAATTTTCAACATTGCCAGTGGTTTTTGACAAAATTAAGCCCAAGCTTTATCAACGCCTGCCCGCTCATTCATTTTTATCAACATTGAAAAGCTTGTTTTTCGCAATGCCTACTTTCGCAGTGATGAATCAAATTGACACGTTCAAACACCAGGGCATGCGCCGCTCCCTGGTGGAGGAGTTGAAAAAGAAAGGAATCAACAACGAGCATGTGCTCAGAGCCATCGGTAGCGTCCCCAGACACTACTTCTTTGACTCTGCATTTCTCAACTTCGCATATACCGACAAGGCCTTCCCCATTGGCGCAGGCCAAACCATATCACAACCCTATACCGTGGCTTTTCAAACCGATTTACTCAAGGCGGATGCGGGAATGAAGGTGCTCGAAATCGGCACGGGCAGCGGCTATCAGGCTGCAATACTTTCACAAATGGGGATCAAAGTATATACCATAGAGCGGCAGAAGGTGCTTTATCGGACCGCCATCCGCTTGCTTGCCGAATTCAACAGTACGGCCAAAGTGTTCTATGGCGATGGTTACAAAGGATTGCCCGCCTTTGCTCCATTCGACCGCATATTGGTAACCTGCGGTGCCCCGAAAATACCAGAAGCACTGCTCGGGCAGTTAAAGCCCGGCGGCTTAATGGTGGTGCCTGTAGGCGAAGGCGAAAATCAGTTAATGACCCGCATAGCGAAAAATGCCGATGGCACCCACGATACCACCACCCACGGCGGTTTTAGCTTTGTACCCATGCTGCCCGACAAAGCCACCACTTCCTCTTGACCATGGCTGAAATACTATTTTCATCAGAAAGCTGTTTATCTTAAAACCAACCCATTTCACACAGATGCAAAAATTCTTGCTTACCACACTTTTTGCTTTGGGCGCTGTAGCCCTCCTGGCACAACCTATTTCCAAAAAAGGAGAGTACTACCTGCCCCGCGAAGGCGACTGGGCCGTTGGTATTGACGCTTCACCCATGTTGCGGTACCTGGGCAACCTATTTACGGATAGCGAAAATCAAGCCCCTTCTGCTGATTTCACAAACACCCAACTTGCCATTGTCGGCAAAAAATTCTTGCGCGATGACTTCGCATACCGCGCAGGGTTCCGGCTTGGTGTGTTCTCTGAGAGCTTCCGGGCCTTTAGCCCAGTATTCAGCAACGAGCCCACCAATACTACAGTCGAAGACAAGTATGGCCGTCTGTTTACCAATGCATTTGCCAGCTTTGGCATTGAAAAGCGCAAAGGCAATACACGGATACAGGGCTTTTACGGCGTCGAGGGCTTTTTTGGATTTGGCACGGAGCGGCACCGTTTCGAATACGGCAATGCCATCACCCCGCAAAATACCAATCCGCAGCGCACGCCTTGGAACATCCAATTTCAAGACGATCCCCGCGATATAACTACGGTAACCCCCGTGGGCGGATTCATCACTGAATTCAACAAAGGTGCCCGCTTTACAGTGGGAGCCAGGGCGTTTGTCGGGGCTGAGATATTCTTATTTCCCAAATGGTCAGTGGGTTTTGAATATGGTTTTGGCCCCGCGTACACTTTCACGGGCAATAGCTCCATCGTGAGCGAACAATGGACCGTACCTGTAGGAGGCACCAATGAACAGTTTGTAACCACCATCACCGACGAGGGGGGCTCAGGTACTTTTCGCCTCGACACCGACAACAACGGAGGAGCGATATTCATGTTCTTTTATTTCTAATTTCGCGACAAAGCAATCCCTTAACATTGAAGATTCCCAATACTGCCCAAACCAGAGAGGCCGACGCCTACACCATAAAGCACGAGCCCATAAAAAGCATTGACCTGATGGAAAGGGCTGCTGCAAAGTGCTTTGAATGGATTTTTGAGCATGCCCCCAACCTTTTCCCGATGCACCTTTCAGGTGAGGGAGAGTGGCGCTTTCAAGTGGTATGTGGCACAGGCAACAATGGCGGCGACGGAATGGCCATAGCACGCATGCTTATGCGCAATGGCTACAATGTAGAACCCATCGTGGTGCATTTGGGTGGCAAGCCAAGTCCCGATTTCACAACCAATCTTGGCAAGTTGGGAGCTTCCGCAAAAAAACAATTGCGGGAAGTCAGCTCCAAAAATGAGCTTCCCGTATTCGAAAGGGATGCACTGATCATCGATGCACTTTTTGGGTCGGGCCTCAACCGACCAGCCGAAGGCATAGCCGCCGACACCATCGATGCCATCAATGCCAGCGGAGCTACGGTAGTAAGCATTGACCTGCCCAGCGGACTCCCATCCGATGGTGGCATACCCCATGCCGATGTCAATGCCGTATGTGCACACCACATCCTGACATTTCAATTTCCAAAGCTTGCATTTTTCCTTGCTGAGTATGCGCCCTTTGTGGGTGAAACGCACATTCTGGACATAGGTTTGCATCCCGATTACCTGAATGGTGTGGACGTGGACTATCATCTCCTCACCACGCCGGAAGCCCGCTTGCTCCGAAAGCCCCGAAACCGCTTTTCGCACAAAGGCGATTTTGGACAGGCACTCCTCCTGGGTGGGAGCCTGGGCATGTATGGAGCTGTAGCGCTCAGCGCTGAAGCCTGTTTGCGGGCAGGTGCAGGCAAACTCAAGGTGCACTGCCCTGCTGGAGCCATGCATGGCATAGCCCTCCGCCTTCCCGAGGCAATGTTCAGCCATGAAAGCTGCGAAACGCACCTTACCGAGCTGCCCAACCTCCAGCAATTCAACTCTGTAGGCATTGGGCCGGGGCTGGGCACACACGAACAAACAGCCCGAACCCTCAAATTGCTTATCCAAGAGTGCAAAGTACCCCTGGTCATGGACGCCGATGCACTCAATATCCTTGCCGAGAACCGCACCTGGCTGGCATTTTTGCCGAAAGGCAGTATACTTACCCCCCATCCCGGTGAATGGGCGCGCCTTACCGGCGAAAAGATGAGCCACATGAAAGGTATGGAAATGCAGCGCGCATGGAGCGTCAAGTATGGAATATATATCTTGCTCAAAGGTGCCCACAGCAGCTTGAGTACCCCTCAGGGCAAAGTATGGTTTAACCAAACAGGCAATCCGGGCATGGCCACCGCCGGCAGTGGTGATGTGCTCACAGGCGTGATCACAGGTCTGCTCGCGCAGGGATACAGCAGCTTCGAGGCCGCTGCCCTTGGCATGTATGTTCATGGCCTTGCCGGCGATATCGCGATGCAGCAAAGCTCTGAAGAAGCAATTTTAGCGAGCGATATCACCAAAGAACTTGGCAAAGCATTTCAATCTTTGAACCATGTGGAATAATAAGCTCAGTATCTTTTGCATTGTGCTGCTGGTGTTGACTGTGGCCTGCGGCGAAAACCAGGAACAGCGCAAGCTGGACCGGCCCGGTGTAAGGACCATCCAGGCACCGCTGAAGGTAAATATGGAAAGTAGATCAGCCATATACGGCGAGACACTGAAATTTAGCGTGGAGCCGGTCAATCCATCCCTCGAATTGGAAGAAGTGCGGGTAAGTATAGCCGAGAGCCGCCAACTCCTGGAAACCAACAATACAGGTGTGTTTGCCATTTCGAGCGAAACTACGGGAGGTGGCGAAGTGAAACTGCGGGTCGACGTGCGCTTCAGCGACGGGCACAGCAGCTTGCGCTATGCCGACTTCGAGGTGCTGGCCGCAGAAGCGCCGCGCATGTGGAACCTGGAGGTGGTGAACCGCTACCCCCACGATCAAGGCGCTTTTACACAAGGCCTGCTGCTGCACAATGGCTACCTCTATGAAGGAACGGGCAATATGGGCGAATCACGCATACGCCAGGTAGACCTCAAAACGGGTGAAGTACTTTTGGAGCGGGCCAATGCACCCGACATTTTCGGTGAGGGTATCACCATATACAACGACAAGGTGTACCAAATCACCTACAAAACCGCTAAGGGCTTCACCTATAGACTCGATGATTTTGAGCCGCTTGGCGAGTGGACTTACAACACCCTCACAGGCGAGGGATGGGGCCTGACCCACAATGATTCTGCACTCATTATGAGCGATGGATCGGCCAACTTATACTTTTACGATCCAGAAGACAAAATGGAAGTAGGCCGCATACGCGCCTTTGATCACCGTGGCGATGTGGACCGCCTCAATGAGTTGGAATACCACGCAGGCCTCATTTACGCTAACCTGTATACATCAGCCGAAATTGTGGCCATCGATGCGCGTACAGGTCAGGTGAAGCACCGGTACAGTGCTCGAGGCATTGTAAGCCGCGACGAGCAAACACCAGATATGGATGTACTCAATGGAATCGCAATCAATCCCGCCAACGGCCACTTGCTCATCACAGGTAAATATTGGAAAGTGCTGTACGAAGTGCGGCCAGTGCTCCCAACTTAACGCAAAAGCATCACGTGCCCCTTGCGCTCTATGGGATCGCGGCGCAGGCGTCCTTGGGTAGGCTGAAGGGTGAGCATCCAATAATACACCCCTGCATCCACAAAAAAGTTGCCTCCTTGCATCTCACCCCTCCACGACTCAGCAGGATTCAAAGATTCGAAAACAATTTGTCCCCAACGGTTGAATACCCGAAATTCATAGCGGTCCAGAGGGCAATCAATTGATGGTTTGAAAATATCATTGATGCCATTGGCGTCCGGGGTAAATGCCGAAGGGACGTAAATGTAGCATTCGCACTGTTCAAGCATTACCTCAAAGCGCAGGGTGCGGCTGCCACATTCGTTCTCCAAAGTAGCTTCATAGATACCCCTATCTTGTGCAGAATAGGTGGGCCCTTTGCTGCCATCATCCCATGTAAGCTGTGGCGATCCCATGCTGGTAAGGCCAATAAGAATTGGGACTTCCTCCTCGCATCCAAGATACTCTGAGCGAAATGGAGGAAGCTGCAGTGATGGGCCCGGGACCACCGTTAAGCTCTGAACCAGTGTGGTACACGGGGTGCTCACCGAAACGGTATATGTGCCCGGATTGCTCACAAGTATGGAGGAAGAGGTTCCTCCTGTGCTCCATTGATAGCTGCTGACGCCAGCGCTGAGTGCACTGAGCACAAAACTCTCACCAGGACAGAGCTGTGGGTTCTGGTCCCACACCGGCAGCACCGGTGCAATTACAACCTGCACAAGGGCAGTAGCGCTTGTGCTTGTACCCTCGGCATCGGTGATGCTGAGGCTGTACTGCGAAGTGAACTCCGGACTTACCGTGTAAGGGCCAGGGCCACTGCCAAGGTTCGGAGTCCATATGTATTGATAGGGTGGCGTACCTCCGCTCACCACTGCCTGCAGGGTTGTGCTTTCACCCGGACAAATGGTGGCCCCTTGCAAAGAAAGTTGCAAAGCCGTGCAAGCAGTGATGTTCACACTCCCACTTCGCGAACTGCAGGCCCCATTTACAGTAACGCTGTAGGTTCCGGGCTCATTCACTGCGATACTTGCTTGGGTGCTGCCTGTGTTCCAAAGATATGATACCGCCTGTGCCTGGGCGGCGTTTAAAGTAATGGCGCCATCACATAGCTCTCGGTCAGGCCCGAGGTTCACAACTTGCAGATTTTCCTGAATAACCGAAACCGTAGCCGAGGCAGTGGCTTGGTTGCCTTGGGCATCCGTGACCGTTACTTGGTAGGTGGTGGTTGCTTCAACGGTGGTCACCAGCGGGTTATTAATATTTGCCGAAGGGCTCCAAACATAACTGTAAGGAGGTAGGCCGCCGCTTACTATGGCATTGAGCGATGTATTGGCACCTGGGCAAATGGTAGCGCCACCCAGCGACACTTCCAATGGCAGTATGCAAGGTAACACCTCAACGGATGCCTCTACGGCGCTGCACTCGCCAAATGCAGTTACCGTATACGTGCCAGGCTGATCAACAAAAAGAGATGGGCCGAAATCGCCGGTGTTCCATTCGTAAAAAAAAGCTTCAGGCGTGAAGGCATCAAGGAAGACAAATTCCTCACACAAGTCAAAAGGACCTCCCAGATCGAGCGACAAATTTTCGACAATAACCACTGCAGTCGCCGTCGCAACGGCTTGTGTTCCTAACGCGTCGGTGACAACAATGGTGTACGTGGTTGTTGCAGCAGGGCTTACCAGGTTGCCTGCGAGTGGCGGAAGTGTAGGTGTCCATGCATAGGTATAAGGCAGCTGACCACCAAAAGCCAATACACTGATAAATGCAGTTTCGCCGGAACAAATAAATACGTCGTCAGCAAATGCCACCAGCTCCTCAACACAAGGAAAAGCGGTCACTTGCGCTGTACTGCTCCCGCAGCCATTGCTTACGGTCAATGTATACGTACCGGGAGTGCTCACCGTGATAAAAGGATTCGTACTTCCGGTGTTCCAAAGGTAACTTGTAGCACCAGTCACTTCGGCACCAATAGTTTGTGGAAAACAGACTTCAAAATCAGGGCCCAAATCAAATTCGGGCTCCGAGAGGGCGTCAACAATTGCTTCGGCATTGGCCACGCTACCCTCAGCGTCGGTAACCTGAAGTGAAACTGTAATGCTGGGTGCATTGAGCAACAAGCCAAATGGACCCGGCCCATTGTTGAATATTGGCGACCATTCATAGGTGTATGGCCCTACGCCGCCGGTAACTTGTGCCTGGATTTGCACTTCGTCACCTATGCACCCCAAGCCATGAAGAATATCAACCTGAAGAATATCCGTGGTGCACTCCTGTGTGCTAACCTGGGCAGTTGCTGATCCGCAAATGCTGTTTACCTGTACGGAGTAAGTGCCTGGATTGCTAACCGTTATGGTTTGGGTGGTGGCTCCCGTACTCCATTGATAGCTCTGATAGTCAGGGCCAGCATCGAGGACAATTGTCTCACCAGCACACAATTGAAGCGATGGGGTGGCCGTGATGCCGACTGACGGAGTTGACGTATCAAGAACCTGACAACATGCCGCAGGGACTTCCATATTGAGCACCCCACACCAGCATGGGTATTGGGTTTTCAGAAACCGCAACTCCCCGCCAAATTGGTTCATGAAATAGTCAATCACCTGCTCGGCGGTATTGCTGCCTCCCTGATAGGTATCATTGCTGCAAGTGCTACAGCCCGTTATTCCAGAATTGTCGCCTGCTTCAATCAAAAAGCCAAAGAAATCTACTTCAGGACTGAGTAAAGTCACTGGTGGATAATCGAATATGAGTACGGGCACCCCGGGAGGTGCATTGACATTGGCCAATGTCACACCACCGCAACCCGAAGCCACGGGAACATTGGGCTCATATCCAGCATAAATAATTTCTGAAATGTTGCCTACAAAGGGCCCTGTGAAAGAAACGTTGGTAGGCTCGTAGGAAGCGATTCCAATTTTCAGGTTGGGAATATTCTCATTGATAGCAATTACAAGGTTGCCACCTTCATAGTTGCTGAATATGGCGACGTTTCCATTGGGATCGCAATTTTGACCAAACCCTTGAAAATCCTGAAAAAGTATAAAAATAAGCCACAAATAACGCAACTGCCTCATAGCATGAAAGAATTCTTAAATAGCATGTTTATCAGTTGTTAAGACGAGCCAGATGTGCCATAGTTGCATCCAGATTGTAAAATTTTTTTC
Organism: Cryomorphaceae bacterium; assembly: GCA_036751905.1. GTDB lineage: Bacteria > Bacteroidota > Bacteroidia > Flavobacteriales_D > Cryomorphaceae > T3Sed10-241. The sequence continues at coordinate 33,451 of DAIOTP010000005.1, read as the reverse complement.
TCGATACAAAGAAGCAATAGCTATGTAAAGTTTACATTTTCTTCATATGACATTTCTGTTTTCAGCCACATTTGGCACAAAAGATGAACCCAAAGGGCAAGCTTGCTGTTTTTAGTTGAGTCATGCCAAAACGCACTTCACCCAAACAAATAAAGGAGCTCGAGGACCTGAACCACCTCAACGAGCTTGTAGTCGACAAGCGCAAAGCCAAGCGTGCCGAAGCAAAAAAGGAACGCAGAAACAGGCACTACAACAAATTACTCATAAAGCAACAGGTCCGACACAATGATCCTGAAAGCGACGAATGAGTCTTGTTATTTTACGCTCAACACAGGCAGCACAGTATGATTCACCAGCGACTCCGTGACCCCAGGTGATACCAGCCGCGCCAAGTCACCTCGTGAGCGGGTAGCCAAGGCTATGATATCAATGCCATGCCTTTCGGCAAATTGTGTGATGCCCCGCTCCTCATTGAGTGCATCAAAGTGGTGGAATGGTAGGCCCTTTTCACCTGCCTCAGTCAAAAAGCGTTCAAAATGCTCTTCAGCCTCCGTGGTTTCCATAAATTCGTAGGGCGTATTGACTTTTAGCAAGTAGAGCTCCGCACCCAGGGCAGTAGCTATGGTTTTAATATTTTGGTAGACGGGGACAAATTGAGGATTGAACGTAGATGCAAAAACAATTTTATGCATTTTCGGCACCAATGCCCCCTTCTTGACCACCAATACCGGCACTTTGGCGTACCGCACCATCATTTGTGCATTGCTGCCCAAAATCTCCTTTAAGCCTTCAGCTCCGTGCGAACCCATCACCACCATGGCGATGCCATGCACCTCTATATAGTGCATAAGCTCCTCTCGGCCCCGGTTGTACACCAACTGGCTACAGGCATTCAGGCCCATTGACTCTGCTTCTTTCACCCGCTTTCCAAGCTGATGCCGTGCCTCTGCAATGATGGCCTTGGTTTCGGGATAATTCTTTTCCAACTCAATGGGCAGCTTCACCCACTCCACGGGTGCGTACACCGCATGGATGAAGTGTATTTCAGCCTTCAACTTGCGCGCTATTTCAAGGGCATATCGTTCGGCCACTCCTGAACAGTCGCTAAAATCAGTAGGAACAAGGATCTTTTTCATGGCAGTGGGTTTTGTGAGCCATGAAGGTAAGCATGCCTATCTGTCCTTAAAATGATAAATATCATGCATTGAGCGTTCCAAAGCCTTATAAAACTATCTTTGGATTGATGATCAAAACCGCCCTTATTGGCATGTGCATGGTTGCGTGCACGACAGTGAAAGCCCAAAACAAATTGGAGTGGCAACACAATTACAAATTGACTATTGAGGACTTTCAAGCCCCCGCGCCCAATACAGGAAGCATTCAAACCGTGTATGCCCATGTCGGGATCGAATACCAATTTGCCAACTATGAGCTCATTGGATCGAGAAATTTCAACGGCAACGTATCCAATTATTTTTTCAGAAATGCTTCATGGCTTGATGAAGGTGAGCGAACAAATACGCTTTTGCGTTATGCGCAAAGCATTTTCGATATACACGAATGGATGTCAAGGGAACTTCGCAAGCGTTTTCTGGAAAATAGAAAAATGATGGCCTCCGGACGGCAAAATGAAATCTACGAAGGCCTTGTTGCAGAATTCTCAGAAATCCAGTCGCGCTACTCCAAAGAAACCAATTATGCCGAAGATGCTGAAATGCAACAAGAATGGGAGCTAATGATCAAAGCTAAACTAGATGACCTCAGCGCGTACTGTAAAGTGTGTAAGCCGCCAAAACGAAAAAAATAGTTGAAAAGAAAGCTGCATATCTCAAGCGCTGCTCGGGGCAGGATCTTTGAAGACTCTGCTCGTTTTCTTCTGCCTACACACATATCCCGTCACACCTTTGGTTTCGGGTCAGGCCATGTTAAGCCGTGCCGATAGGGTAGCCATTATTTAGAAGCAGCCCTGCTGCGCGAAGACCCGATAATGCGATCCAGCTCTCTGTCGTATGCATCAATGAAGGCATTGCGAAGCAGACTCAATATTGCTTGAAATATGCTCACCTCCGTATCTTTAAGGCTTCCGGATATCTCAACCCGCGCCCCTACTTGTTCTTCTTGCCGATTCTCCAACAAGTTTACGGCACCCTGCACTACGCCTTCGTAAATTTTCTTCACTACACCACCCTCCTCTTCTTTGGCTATTTCCACGCCTTCCATCAGCGGTTTTACATAGCCTTCTATTTGTCCGTCGGCAGCTACAGCCTCCATATAGTAAAACAAGAGGCCTTTCTGCAAATTGAGGTCAGCATGGTGGCTCAGCAAGCTGTTGAATACTGTCATATCCACCTCTTCAATTTTGAAATCAATATCAAAGTCGGGTACCTCTCTCAGCAAGTTGAGCCTACCCTCCGAAAAAATATTGCCACTTTCCATAAATTCAGAATGCAATTCATAGCATGCCGGGAGCGGGTCATTTTGATCGACCACATTGCCGAGGTTTTCTGCCTGCAAATAAAAGGATGACAAACCAACATTAATTTCAGGATTGGCTGTGGGATCGCGGTAGCGAATGTTCGCATTATTGATTATGATCGTATTGATTTGTATGGGGTTAAACTCCTGAATCTCCTCCACAAAGCTCACCCTGTTTTCCATTACTTCATCCTCTTTATCAGCTTCGGCTTTGACCAAATTTACCATCAAACTGTCCATCTCTATGGATGCCACAATGTGTCCTTTGAACAAGCTGCGCCATTCAATGGCGAACCAGAGCGATGGCAAGTTGACCATTGGGATGCTTGTATCAATGGCAGTTTCTTCATAAATGATGATGTCACTCAACCAAAACTGCCCGGCTATGAGTGCGAGGCGCACATCGCTCACCCCTCCATGGTAGCCCTCAAGGTTGTTAATTTGTTTGTTGATGTTGCGCTTGGCGATGCCTGGCAATGCAAGCCGGAAACCTATGAGCAGCACTGCCATCAATATTAAAACGATATATCTTTTTTTCATAACAATGCATTGTACTTTACTTTGAGCCAGCCCGGATTCCTTGAAGCTTGTGATCTTTGTTGTTGTGAGGATGCCCTGCTGCACTTACCACTGATTGGTAGCTCACCTTGATGGCATTCCTGGCGGGGATAATACCCTCGCCGTAACGCTCAGCATATACGCGAATCATGGCAGCTCCGAGGAAAAGAATCATACAGGTATACGACACCCAAAGCAGGAAAATAATCACCGAACCTGCTGCACCATATAGTGTTCCTGGCTCGGCAATGCGAAAGAACAAGCCCAACAAGTATACGCCAAGGTTGAAAAGCACCGCCGTGACCAATGCTCCACGCCATATCAGGCGCCAGCCTACCCTGGCATCGGGCAGAAAACGAAACATCAACCCGATGAGCAAAGTAATACCAGCCGTGGAGATCACGAAATCACTAATTTGAACAAATACCACATAAGCCGGCTCCCAAATTTCCTTTAAAAAGCCGCTCAAAATGGTGAGCAATGCTGAGGCTATGAAACTCACCATAAGCAAAAACGCTATGGCCATAACAAAACCAAAACTGACAACCCGATCAATCAACAATTTAAGCGCATTGCTCTTGGGGCGTTGTTTGATGCTCCACATGTCATTAAGCGAAAGTTGCAAATGGTAAAAAACACCAGATGCGGCAAATATTAAAACTGCTATCGCCAGAATGGTAGCCAATGTTGATTGCTCACTGAACTGTATGTCGTTGACCATATCACGCACATAGGTGGCTTGATCGGTGCCAAACCATTCTTCAATTTGATCGTTGATTTCGCCTTCAGCCAAATCATTGCCCCAAATGGCCCCTACCGTGTTGATGACCACCACCAGCAAGCCGGGCAATGCAATAATGGCGAAGTATGCCACGATTGCGCCAAGCCGAATGGGTTCATGTGCTACGAACTCTTTGAAAGTGGCCTTGGTGTAGGCCCACATTTCGGAAGGGTTGTACTGGTTTTTCCAACGGTGCCATTTTGAATTTCGAATTGTATCGGTGCTTGTCTTATCCATATTTTCTCACGCCACGCTTCCCTGCAGCACTTTGAACTTCATCTTAAACTTGTTTCGCCAGATGGTCATGTGGTACATATTTCTTTTTAATGACAAACCCTGTTCCTGTTGCTAACCGGGGGCTACACTTCACAATTGCCGCACGCATTCCGTGGTATACACACCTCTATGTGAGCCCCCTATTAACAAATATTTCGACACGAATGCTTGAAGGCATTGATGACCAAGGTGTGTAAAGAATTCTACATGCCATATATAAATTCCACACCTTATGGATCAAAGCAGCAATCAGCGGATGGCCTCCAGCAATATTTCAACCGGGTGGGTGGCCTTCTTCCCGGCTCCGTCCCATATTTGGTGGCGACAGCTCGTACCTGCGGCGGCAATGAGTGCATTTGCCGGAAGGCTGCGTACCCGCGGCAGCAGTACCAGTTCCGCAATGGACATGCTGAGGTCATAATGCTCGGCTTCATAGCCGAAACTGCCAGCCATGCCGCAGCATCCTGAAGGGATGAGTGTGACCTGATAATTTTGCGGAAGCGACAGTACACGCTTGCTGAACTTTACGTGGCTCAACGCCTTTTGGTGACAATGCAGGTGGAGGTGCACCTCCCTGCTTTCGGTATGAAATTGAGAAGAAGTGATGCGGCCTTCATCCGCAGCTTTCGCCAAAAACTCCTCAATGGTATGCACGAGGGGTGCCAGTGGTTGCCATAAGTGCTCTTGCTCCACAGGGCTGAATAGTTTGGGAAGGTCATCACGAAGGCCGAGTACAGCACTGGGCTCAATGCCCACGATGGGCAATCCTCGGTCTACTGCCACTTGCAGTGCCTTGCGGGTGGCAGCAGCTACCGCCTTCGCTTCGGGCAGCATGGCTTTCGACATGCAAGCCCGGGCCGAGGGGGCGTAGAGCACTTCAAAGGTGAAGCCGAGGCCATGTAGAAGTTTGGCAGTGCTTTGGGCAAGATGGGCATCCTGATATTGCGTGAACTCATCGATGTAGAGCAGCAGCTCGGCATTGTCTTTTCGCGTGGCAAGTTTCGCGGCAAGGCTACTGCCTTTTCGCGAAGAAAATGGAGGGAGGCTGCGCTGCGCTGCGATTCCCAGCCTTGATTTGAGAACGGTCTGTAGCGTTTTGTTGCCCAGCAGCATATTGCTCAAGGGGGCGAAAGTTGCTGCGAGCGCGGCATGGCGATGGAAGTTGCCAAAAAATCGGGTGCGCAGGCTATAACCATTTCGGCGCTGGTAATGGTAGTCGGCTTCGGCTTTTAGCAAAGCCATATCCACGCTGCTCGGGCACTCGCGCTTGCAGGCTTTACAGCTGAGGCATGCCCCGAGCACCTCGTGGAGGGCTTCGCTGCCCATGGGATACGCAGGATTTTGGGGCCTGGTGAGCACCTCCCGGAGCATGTTGGCGCGGGCGCGGGTACTGTCCTGCTCACGGCGTGTGGCCTGGTAGCTGGGGCACATGGTGGCGCCTGTGGCAGCCAGTTTTCGGCAGTCGCCGGAGCCATTGCAGGCCTCGGCTGCGAGCAGCATGTTGCCCTTTCCGGAAAAATCGAGAAAAGTACCCGCCGTAAATGGCTGTTGGCTGACGCTGTAACGCAAATCGCGGTCCATGGGCACGGCATCAATGATCAGCCCGGAATTGAGCAGGCCTTGTGGATCAAAAAGCTGCTTCACAGCACGCATGGTAGCCATATTGCGCTCGCCGAGCACCTCAGGTATAAATTCGGAACGGGCACGCCCATCGCCATGCTCACCGCTGAGGGAGCCAGCGTAGGCTTTTACCAATTTGGCGGAAGCCTCGGCAATGGCGCGAAACTGCTCTTGCCCATCTTTTCGCTTGAGGTCGAGCACAGGCCGCAAGTGTAGTTCCCCGGCACCCGCGTGTGCGTAGTACACCGCCTTTTGCCCGAAGCCAGCCATGAGGTTTTCAAAATCGCGGATGTAAGCGGGTAAATCAGGCAAATCTACCGCCGTATCCTCCACAAATGCAATGGGTTTCGCATTGCCTTTCACATTGCTCAACAGGCCGAGGCCGGCCGCCCGGAGTGTCCATACGCGCTCAATGTCAGGGGGGTATACCAAGGGGAAAGCATATCCATAACCTTTGACTTGCAAGTCGGTCAGGAGGGCACCAACCGCATGTTGGAGGGCCTCGCTGCGCTCGGCCCTGAGCTCCACAGCCAGGATAGCCCCGGGATCACCCTCTACAAAAAACCGATTCTCAGCTTGCTCCAGGTTGTCCCTGGTACAATCGAGTATGGTTTTATCCATCAGCTCACAGGCGTATGGCGCGTGCTGCATGATGGTAAGGGTGGCCTCCATGGCCTCTTGTACGGAGCCAAAGTGGGCGCAAACCACCGCCACTTCCGAAGGGGGCAGTGGGTCGAGGCTGAGCTTTATTTCGGTGAGCAGGGCCAGCGTGCCTTCACTGCCTGCCAAAAGTTTCGAGAGGTTAAATGGCTGCCCTTGAGGCTTGAAAGGTTGCATCTCAAGCAATACATCAAGGGCATAGCCAGTATTGCGGCGGTGTATACCCCGCTTGGGGTAGCCCTGTGTGATGGCTTCAGCCACCTCATTTTGCGAAAGCATAGCAACAAGCCCCAAAGCCAGGTCGGACTCAGGCCAAGATGCCGAATTGTCAAGCTCGGCTGCCGTTATGGGCTTAAAGTGGAAAATGCGACCGTCGCCGAGCACACCTTTGGTTTCAAGAACCTTGTCGCGTGTTACCCCATAGCGTATGCTCGTGGTTCCGCTCGAATTGTTGGCCACCATGCCTCCGAGCATGCAGCGGTTGGCGGTAGAAGTATTTGGTGAAAACCACAACCCCATGGGTGCAAGTACACGGTTGAGCTCGTCGCGAATCACACCCGGCTGCACACGCACCCACCCCTCGTCCGCATTGATTTCGAGAATGCTGGTAAAGTGAACGCTGAAGTCGAGCACCAAGCCCTCACCGATGGCTTGTCCGGCAAGGGAAGTGCCTGCCGTACGTGCCGTAATGGGCAGCTTGTGCGCAACTGCAAACTGGGTGAGCAACACCACATCCTGCACGGTGCGCGGCAAGGCTACGGCAAGGGGCATTTTACGGTACACAGAGGCATCGGTGGCGTAAAGGGTGCGGGTGGGCAAGTCGGTGTGCAGGCTGCCATCAAGGCGTATAGCCAGTGCTTTAAAAGCGGCGGCAAGGGCATCATTCATGGTACCAAGGTAAAGCTTGTAAGCTCCAATTGTTCAAGGGCCGGAGCAAGGTTTACGAACAAGGCAAGTTGAATTGCTCCAATGCTTAACACGCCGCTTCGGATGTCAATATGAAGGTAGCTACAGCGCCATCATGGTGTGACTCCAGAGTTTCTTGAGCACCTACTTATGTGAAAAACTATACCAGCATTATGTTGTTATTTTTGCCGAATGCGACCAAACAAGAAGTTGAAACCACAGGCAATGTGCATAAGCCTGTTCAGCATATGTCTGATTTTTGTTTTTGCCTCCAAGACAGCATTCTCACAGCAATCTACCCAAAAAATGAAGATAGAAATATGGAGTGACGTAGCCTGCCCATTTTGCTACATCGGGCAAGCACATTTGCGCAAGGCGCTGGCCGAATTTCCAGAAAAAGAGCAAATTGAAATCGAGTGGAAGAGTTTTGTGCTCGACCCTACCCTTCCCGATGATACCGCTCAGGATTTGTTTACCTCCCTTTCTGAACGCAAGGGCATGCCCTTGAATCAGGTGATGCAAATGACGACCCGGGTTGAGCAGATGGGTATGCAGGCCGGGCTTAACATGAATTTTCAATCCGCCAAGCCTGTAAACACCGCCAAGGCCCATCAGCTCATCCAATTGGCGAAAGCCCAAGGCGTGGGTGATGCAGCAGAGGAGCGGCTTTTTAAAGCCTATTTCGAGGAGGGAGCCAACATTGCAAAAAATGAGGTTTTGGTGGAACTCGGGAAAGATGTTGGGCTCCAGGCTGAGCAGATTTTGATGGCTTTGAATTCAGCTGAATTTGCCGCAAAGGCACAGCATGACATCCAGGAGGCACGTGCGCTTGGCATCAATGGTGTTCCCTTTTTCCGCCTTAACGGCAAATATGGCTTAAGCGGCGCACAGCCTGTGTCTGCGATGCAGCAGGCTTTGGCGCAGGCATTTTCCGAATGGAAAAGCGAAAATCTAACAAAAGCTTCAAAGGCGGAAACTATCCTCGGTGCTAGCTGCAAGCCCGAAGCCGATTGCAACTAAGTCGCGGCATCTTCTGAATCGTCGACCTGTTTTTCAGTGTCGCTGTGCTTGTTGGGGTCATCGCTTGCGAGTATTTGGGTATGTCCTTGGTACTGCCCTTTCAATTCGTCCATCACTGATTTTTTCCACATAGGTACTCCAAGTATATAGGCCGCCCTACCGAGCAAATGCGCTGCAATGGGAGCAGTTAAAAAGGTAAACAGAATCACTGCGCCTACCTTGGTCGAAACGGAAGTGTCTTGAAAATAAAGCGCTGCGCTAAACATCATAAAGCCAACACCCAAAGTAGCGGCCTTGGTGGTCACCGACATACGGAGGTACAAATCGGGCATGCGGATCATGCCTATGCCCGCAATGAGACAAAGCAAGGCTCCTAAAAAGGCGAGAACAGCTATAGATATTTCGTTGAAAGTCATGGTGTTTTGGTTTCGGTGCGCATTGCTGCCTTGTTTTTTCGGTTCAGTCTTTGCTCGCGCGATTTCTGCGACTTTTTCAAATAGTATGAAAGCGCCGTGGTACTTAAGAATGCTATCAATGCAAATATCATAGCGATATCCAGAAAAGTGGGCTGTTCGGATATGATGCTGTACATGGCTATGATGGCCATTCCTATCACGATCAGCAAGTCCAATGCCACTACCCGATCCGCTATGGTAGGTCCCATCAGAAACCGCACAAAGACCAGCAAAGCTGACGCCGAGAGCATGGGCAAAACAATATAGTACAGAAAGTCGTGCAGGCTCATCGAATAATTCTTAGGAGGCGTCGTTCGAAGCCATTTTTGATTTCATGGATAAAGTCCTCCCTATTTTTGATATACATCGAATGTATATACAGCACTTTGCGGTCCGAGCTCACATCGAGACTCAGGGTACCAGGAGTTAAGGTGATAATGCTGGCGAGCAGCGTTATTTCCACATCGCTCTTGGCCTCCAGCGGCACCTGTACAATTCCTGGGGTCATATAGAAAGTCGGAGTAACAACGTCATAGGCTACTTGAATATTGGCCTTAACGATTTGATAAACAAAATAGACAATAAAACTGAGCACACTCGGCACAAGACCCACGTACTTTCGGCTGGCATCATCCCTGCCAATGAGCCACAATACGGCGAAGCTCAGCACAAATCCAAATGCAAATGTGAGCCTGTCATAGCTCCCTGTAAGGGCTACCCAGACAAAGGTGAGGAAGATGTGAATGAGAAATCTGCTTTTCATGGCTTTTTGAATTGGGAAGCATCCAGCACCTTTCGCACATACAACTCAGGGTTGCGCAAATCGGTTGCAATATCCTCCGACAGTACCTGCACCGCGTCGGCACCGAAGGCCAGATACAGCGAAGATACCGAAAGCAAAACAATAGGCACAATGTACAACGCCTTTCGGTGCGGAGCCATGGCTTCAAAAAGCACAATCTTACCGAGGTTACTGAGTTTTACAGGGTCCTTCCAAACCACGGCCGCCCACACTTTGGCGATGATAACGAGCGTAATGAAACTTCCAAAAATTAAGGCCCCCAATACCCACCAGCTGCCGGTTTCTATACCCGCACCGAACAGGGATATTTTGGGCCAAAATCCTGACAGTGGTGGTATGCCCACGAGTGAAAACATTGGTACCGCCATGAGCAATGAAATCCAGGGATGCTGGCTGTAGAACCCTCCAATGTCTCTGAGGCTCACTGAACCGGTAATGCGAAAGATCAGACCGGTAACGAGAAATAAGTTCGTCTTCACAAGGATATCATGCATGAGGTAAAACACCATTCCCGTAAAAGCCATATGTGTACCGATGCCAAGTCCTGCAATCATAAAACCAATATGGCATACAATAAGATAGGAAAAAACTTTGCGCAGGTTGTTCTGTATCATCGCGCCAAAAGCTCCGCTCACTATGGTGAGTATGGCGGCCACCACGAGCACTTCGCGTATGAAGGCATCGCCGGGGAAAATGAGGCTAAAAATGCGGATGTACGCGTACACACCCACTTTGGTCAGCAGGCCTGCAAAAATTGCCGAAACGGCATCGGGTGGCGTGTGGTACGAAGCCGGAAGCCAAAAATAAAGTGGAAATACCGCTGACTTGATGCCAAAAGCTACAAAGAACATCATGGCTGCCACCTCCACAAGAAAAAGATTATCGATCTGGGCTATTTGCACTGCAATATCCGCCAGGTTGAGGGTGCCAGTGAGGCCATAAACCACCGCAATACCGGTAAGAAAAATGATGGATGCCAGCATATTGAGCGTGAAATACTTCATGGCTCCTTCGAGCTGTTTGCGCTCTCCGCCAAGGGTGATCAACACAAAACTGCATATGATGATGACTTCAAACCACACGTAAAGGTTGAACAAGTCGCCGGTGAGAAAAGCGCCATTGAGGCCCACAAGCAGGATATGAAAAATGGGAAAGAACCCAAAGCGCTGCCGCACCTTGCGCACGGCTACGGTCGAGAACAGTGATACCGCCAAGCCCGCTATTGCGGTGAGCAATACCAGCATAGCGGAAAGGCTGTCGGCCACGAAAGTAATCCCAAAAGGCGCGGGCCAATTGCCCCCTTGCATGGCCACCACGCCCTCCGCCCTTACATAGCGGAAGAGCAGCACAGCAAGCACCAACGATACCATACTGCCCCCCACACTCAAGGCGCGGTGTACGCGGATATTGCTCCAAAAGAACAACATGATCACCGCGAGCATCAGCGGAAAAAGAATAGGCCATATAATGAACTGTGGGCTCATGCGTATTCGTCGGTGGTGTTGATTTGATCGAGGTCGTCTGTTTTTACAACCTGATATGCCCTTTTCAGCAAAATAATGGCAAAGCTTTGCAAACCGAAGCTTATCACAATGGCTGTAAGAATCAAGGCCTGTGGCACAGGATCATCATACGGGCCTTCGATGGTTTTGAGGGCTTCGGGAATGATGGGCGGCACCCCTTTTTCTAATTTGCCCATGAGAAATATAAGGAGATTCACCCCATTGCCGAGCAAAATTAAACCAATGATAAGCTTCACCATGCTGCGGCGCAGCATCATGTAAATGCCCGAAGCATAAAGAATAGCGGTAAGTATGGCAATGAGCAACTCCATGTGCTAGGCGGATTCAGTAAGGGTCATCATAATGGTAAGCACGCTCCCGACTACGACCAGGTATACGCCAATATCAAAGAACAATGCGGTGCCAACCGAACCAATCACAGCGAGTGGTTCGGGATACCACACACCCGTCATGAATGGCAATCCGGCAAATACAATAGGAAAAATACCGGCCAACAATGCCAGAGCCAAGCCCACCGGGATTAAAAACCCGGGATGCACCCGAAGCAGGCGGCGGCTGCTCGCTAGGTCATACGCAAAAGCGTGAAGCACAAATGCCACCGAGGCCACCAAGCCACCTACAAAGCCCCCACCGGGTAGGTAATGACCGCGCAGCAGCAAAAACACGCTAAACAGCAAGAGCAGTGGCAGCAAAAATTTCGAGGCTGTGCGAAGAATGAGTGTATTCATATACAATGGTTTTTTATTGCTTTACATTAATCGACGTCCGTTTTTCTCAGGCGCAGCTTCAACAGGCTGAACACCCCCACAGCTGCCACACTCAACACCACAATTTCTATCATGGTATCTGTTCCACGAAAATCAACAAGTATCACGTTTACAATATTTTTCCCCTTTGCCAATACGTAGGCATTGTCTGCATAAAATTCAGATGTGGCCTTGTTGGTACGCTCATTGATGGCCTCAAGGGCAATGAGCGCAATGATACCACCGAATAAAGTAGCAAAAACAAAATCGCGGAGTCTCGACCTCATATTGCTGAGTTTTAGGTATCTGGGTAATTTATACAAAACCAGTACAAACAGAATGACGGTGAGGGTGTCGATGGTGAATTGGGTCATCGCCAAATCAGGAGCGCTATAAAACACGAAAAATAAACAGATGGAATAACCTACAACGCCCAGCGAAACCACCGCCGCAAGGCGTGAATGCGTGAATACAGTTACTGTAATGGCAATGATTAAAATAATTGCAATAGTGATTTCATACACACTCAATTCCAAGAGCGATGCATAATCAACTTTGACCTGTATGGCTCCTTCAAGCCTTAGCAACACAAGCAGCGTGAGCGCCATAACCACCATGAGCACATAATAGCGCAAAAGGCCAGCCTGAAAAAACTTGGTCCAGCGGTAGCTCAATGCGTAAAATCCACTCCCCAAAGCGGAAAACCAAGCCTCGGGGGAGGCCTTCTTGACCCGGTCAAGTGCGGTTGAAAGGTGGTGGGAAGGCTTTACGAAGTAATATATTCCTGCGCCAGTTGCCAATGTAAGTATACTGATGAGCAGCACAGTATTGAAGCCATGCCACAATTTTAGATGGGCTTGGGCTTCCACAAACCCGAGTGAGGCCAAGGCCGGTCCAATTACACCTGGCTCCAATAGGGCCGGATATATACCCAATCCCAAACTCAATATGCCCAAGAGCAAGGGCGCTCCCCAAAGCCACACCGACGGGTTGTGCAGATTTGCGTGTGCTTCAGCGATTTTTCCCATAAAGGGCGTGATACCCGCTACAAAACCTGCGTGCAATAAAAATGCGTTTGTCGCAAAAGCGACCGCGGTGAGGACAATGGCAATGGATCCCATTTCGAGTGTGCTTTCGTAAATGAGGTCTTTGCCAATAAATCCGAAAGTACCTGGAAGGCCGGCGCTTGATAGGGCAGCGACAAGGGCAGCGATCGCCACCATGGGCATCACTTTGCGGAGGCCGCGGAGCACAGTCACATCGCGGGTATGGGTTTCGTGGTCGATGATTCCCGTGATGAGGAACAATGCTGCCTTATACAAGGCATGTACAAAAACAAATACCAATGCCGCGGTGAATGCAGCCTCGGTACCCATACCGATCAAAAAAGTGAGCACGCCAAGCGCCGATATGGTGGTGTAGGCGAGGATGGATTTCAAGTCGACTTTGAACATGGCCATCACAGCAGCATAAAGCATCGTGAAGCCCCCCACCAGCATGAGGGTATCATTCCAAAGAGCCGCAGCCCCCAACACAGGCGACATGCGCAGCAACAGGAAAATACCCGCCTTGACCATAGTGGCCGAATGCAGATATGTGCTCACCGGCGTAGGTGCTTTCATGGCTCCCGGGAGCCAAAAGTGAAAAGGAAACTGCGCTGATTTGGTGAATGCTGCGGCAAAAATGCACACCACTGTAATGGCGTAGAGCGGGGCTTCAGGGCCCAAGTTGCCATAAGCGGCAAGCTCTTCGAGGGTGTCAGCGCCCGTGGCAAGCTTGAGCAAAATTGCTGCGGCAAGCAAACCCAAACCGCCAAAACCCGTAACGCTGAGCGCTACCAAGGCTGATTTGCGCGAAGCCTCTTCCTTGTTGTTGAAACCAATGAGAAAGAAAGAGCTGATGCTTGTCAACTCCCAAAATATGAACATGATGATAAGGCTGTCACTGAGCACCAAGCCCAGCATAGAGGCCATAAACATGCTGAGGTAGGCATAAAAGCGGTCGAGCTCAGGGTGGCCCTTCATGTAGGCCTTGGTGTAAATGAATACCAAGGACCCAATGAATGTGATCATCAAAGCAAAAAGCATCGCAAGCCCATCCATCACAAAGTCGAGGTTGGCTCCCAGTGAGGGCACCCATGTATGCGATTCACGCACTACTGTACCCTCAATCAGCGCAGGCATATAGCCCAATACCGCTGCAAAAAGCACCACAGGCAGCCCTATCCAAAGTACATACCTAAGGGCAGGCAATGACTTCACAATCTGAGGGACTACCAGGGCCATTATAAAGCCCGCCAACACGAGGTACAGCATGGGGGCAAAGATAATCGAAATGCCATACGGCGTGCCGCGTTCATGAGCCGAATCCCCACCCAATGGCCCAACGCACCTGGTGAATGGATAATTTTTGAATCCCTACATCCGTTCGGTAAAAACACGCTGCGCACCCGGATAATCCCCATAAGTTCAGCTGAGGTGTGTGCTATTTTTGGACGAAGACCAGTGAATATTTTTATCTTTGGAAAACAAAAATTTACGTAGCGGACTGCATGGAAATATGGCCTCATGCTGGCCAAAAACCAGTGAATAACCAAAAATACCACATCCTCCTGCAAGGCATGTATTCTGAGCGAAACGCCTTTCTTCTTCACATGATACTTTTTTAATCCTAACCAAAAACCACCATGACCACCATCGACCTCTCTAAAGCTGGAAAGCTCTTCGACAAGCGATTTCTCACGATAGGACCCGACATTTCAGAAATGTCGAAGGGTCAATTGCGCAGACTTCATCGAAAAATAAAGAGACAGCAAAAAACAAAAGTGAAAGAAGCATGGGCCACCTTAGGATGGAACCATTACAATAAACACCTCAAGGCCAGCGGAAGTATTACTTTCTCTACAGAAGGCAATTACAATTCAGACAGCGTGACACTCGACATGGTCAAGGCCATTCGCGGAAGTACAGCAGGCACATTGCCCGATGAGTTTGTGCTGGAACGCTACATCGATTTGAGCAAACTCGACCTGCAATGGACCAAAGACAAGTTCCATATCGATAAACTCCCTGAACTGCGGCTCACCCTGTTTCTCGATAATTCAGAGGGTGCCCTCGTATATTATGATTACGGCTCGCGTCTTCACCACTCAAGCGATGAGGGCATAGACTTTATCACGCCGGAGCCTACAAATGCATCGCACAGCACCGATAGAGATCGTCTGAACTACTACTTTCCCATCATCCCCCACAAATCAGTGGAGGCCATTGAAGGCGACAATGGAGACTTCACCCACCAAATGTCAGAGATCAATGAAGCTGCCCGATTTGTCATCAAAATCCTGACTTACAAGCGCGGCAGCGGCAAATCCACTAAAATTGTGAAAGATGGTATAGACATTTTGATCAATCACTTGGAGAAAAAAGGCAAAGAAGAAGAAATTTCAGAGCGGTATGATCTGCTGGTTTTCAATCCCGCTGCCAATGACTTTGAATCGACCAAAGACGGAGGACAGGTTGATTTTGACAAAAAAACCCTTATGCTCGTTCATGGCACTTTTGCCAATACCAGACAAAGCTTCGGGGGCTTGTTTGCCGAAGTCAATGGCGCGAGAGATACCTTTTTACAGCAGCTCATTCAAGAGGGCATCTTCGAGCAAATCATTGCATTCGATCACCGATACTTATTTGACGATGCGTTTGACAATGCCGAGAACCTAAAGCGCCTGCTGGGGCAAAATACCTTTAGCCGACCCATCTCCTTGATGGGTACAAGCCGCGGAGGAGTGGTGGCTTACGTCCTGGCCAAAGAAGGCATCTGTCCGAATTTCACGGTGGAAAAAGTGCTCACTGTGAGTGCCGCTTTCGGCGTTGGCTACCTGCTGCATGCCAAAAATGCCTTAGGATTTTTGAACAACCTCAAGAGGATGTCACAGGTTACGATGCCCATCCTTGCAGTGGTGGCCCAGCACTCCGCCGAGTGGTTTATCAGCCAGCCCGGGTTGCAACAAATCAGGTTGGGCAGCAAACCCCTGAGCCGGGTCTTGGCCAAAGATGCCAGGCACAACGCTGTAACCTACCTCAACATCCGAACCGATTGGGACAAAAGCATCGCTACAGGATTCAAAGCTCCCAAAGTATTGCTCGACTGGTCAATACGCATCTTTCTAGGCAAGCAGCATGATTGGGTGGTAGGATATGAACACCAGCACCACCACGTTCAAGGCCGCTCACTTCCCGCCAAGCATATCGCAGGGGTGCATACAAGGATTCTTCTCAAGGGCAATGCCTCACCCGATCCAAGATCGTTTATTCGGGAGTACTTCAGGTGACATTCATCCTCGGTATAGCGAGCATACAGGGCAGCACAATGCCGTGAAAATAGATTTTCGTCAAGCCATCTCATTCACGAGGAGCACTAATTACAAATAGCTGCTCTTAGTGCTTTGCATTTGCTGTATCTGGAAGTGAATCACATGCCGCCAACCACCTCCCCCTCTTTGTTGCTGAGCTCGAAAAAGGCGCGTCCCGCTTCTTCGGTTACACGAACACGTTTGGCATCACCAGTAACGATAAGGTAATACTCGGCACACACCGTTTCAAAAGGCTTTTTCAGGCACAACTTGAGGGCTTTGTTCAGCGGTACGCTGATGGTAGCAACATGGCCTCCGCGGGCTACATATTCCGCATCATTCAGCACCACTACCACTCCTCCGGGGCCATCCCAGAGCAACTCAATTTCAATGCTTGCCTCCCTAGGTTGCGTGGAAGCGGGCTGCATTTCGTGGCTGTGGCTGAAGGTCTGAACAGCATGGGAAGGATAAATGGCAAAACAATACATCAAACACATCATCAGCAGTGAAGGGGAGAAAACGATATTTTTCATGGTGCGCATTTTTAAGTCATTTGACATGGGTTGTGTTCTTGAACGGCAAGGGGTCAATTGCATGACCATTGCATTGGCAGTGGCACAACAAATATCACACCAAGTTAAGCCCTTGAAATTGTCCCAACAACTTTTGTGAGGTAAAATGTTTCTTTCTTGCTGCATCAAGTCACTTCAATCTGTTCAATTGCTTCGTTCTCTTGGGCTAATGTTGAAGAATTCTGCTGTTTTCTGGGATGTCAATACGCAGGGCCGGTAAAAACATTTGGTAATTCCAACGCCTTTTACGCGGTAAAGCAACATAAATAGTTCAACTTCGCACCACACAAACCAAGCCCAGGTGTAATCCATTGCTAAAACCCCATCATTTGAAAACTTCAGTAGCAAAAATAAATGCAAGCCGCTTTTCATTGATCGCTTTTACTGCAATCCTGATCCTGTCATGCGGAAGAAGCCAAAACAACGCAGCTCCACAAACTATTGAAAATAACTACATCCTCATGAACAAAACTTTCCACCCCTGGCACGAAGTTGATCCTTTGTGCAAAAAAAGTGATGAATTCAACGCCATTATCGAAATACCCAATGGCAGCCGCGCCAAGTACGAATTGCACAAAGCAAGTGGCTTGCTCATGCTGGACCGCGTGTTGTATTCGGCAATGTACTATCCTGCAAATTATGGTTTTATTCCACAAACCTATGGCGAAGACAACGATCCACTGGATATTCTTGTACTGTCAAAGATTGATGTAGTGCCCTTGTGCATTGTACCTGCACGCGTCATAGGCATGATGGAAATGATCGACAATGGCGAACGCGATGAAAAAATCATTGCAGTGGCCGCCGGCGACCCCAGCCTGGGTCACCTTCACGACATTGGCGACCTGCCCGACCACCTCATTTCTGAGCTCCGCAACTTTTTTGAAGATTACAAAAAGCTGGAAAACAAAACAGTTGAAGTGGATGAATTTCAGGACAAGGCCGTAGCCATCAAAATCATTGAAGAGGCTTTTGAGCGCTACAAGGAATATTTTCCGAAGAAGGATTAAAGCATTCTGAGGCCGGCACAATAAGTCTACTCAATTGAAGATGCGGCGTATGGTCATCCCAATCACCCTTACATCCTCCCAAAAACTGCGCCGGGCGATGTACTCCAGGTTGAGCGCGAGCTTGGCGGGCATCACCTCATCAATATAGGTGCGCTGTGGGTCGACGCTTTGGGCAAGGAGTTCACTTTCATGAAAATAGCGGAGTGAAGCGTAGTCGGTAATGCCGGGCAGCACTTCCAGCACCATGCGCTGTTCAAGGGTGTATAGGGCCACATATTCGGGCACTTCCGGGCGGGGGCCTACCAAGCTCATATCGGCCCGGAGCACATTGATAAGTTGGGGCAGCTCGTCGAGTTTATATTTTCGTAAATAAAATCCCACCCTGGTAACACGGGGGTCGCGGTGGCCGAGGGTTAATTTACCTGCCTTTTCGGCAAATGGGCGCATGCTTCGAAACTTGAACATGCCAAAGGGCTTACCACCCTTGCCCACGCGACGCTGAATGAAAAAAATCCCTCCCCTGCTGTCGAGCACAATGGCCACACCGATGATCAGAAAGAAGGGCAGCAAGAACAAAAGCGCCAGCAGAGACACCACGCGGTCAAAGAGCCACTTGCTCATGCCACCAGCACTTTTTGGACTGCGGCAGCCACGGCAGCCACCACCTCCAACACTTGATTTTCCGTAAGGTCAAAGTACAAGGGCAGGCTGATCTCGTTGGCATACTGTGCGTAAGCATTGGGATACTGCTCCATCAGGTAGCCCAAATTGCGGTAAGCCGTGAGCATGGGCAGGGGTATAAAGTGCACATTGACTGCTACATCGCGCTCGGCAATGGCAGCAATAACAGCGTCTCTCCCGGCCTCATCGAGCCCATCGATGCGCAGCTGGTAGAGGTGGTAGGAACTATCCGTATCACCTGAGATAAAGGTGGGCAGGATGGCCCAATCGTACTTGGAGAGGGCTGTATGATATGCCTTGGCAAGCGTGCGCCTCTTGGGGATGGTTTCCGATTCATATCGCCCCAACTCCACGAGCCCAATGGCGGCTTGCAGGTCGGTCATGTTGCACTTGTAGCCCGGGGCGATCACATCGTAGCGCCAGGCGCCTTTTTGGGTTTTGGCGAGGGCATCTTTGTTTTGGCCGTGCAGGCTCATGGTGCAGAGCCACTTGTAGGCCTCCTCATGATCAAAGTGGTCTGGGAAGTTGAGGCATATGGCACCGCCCTCAGCGGTGGTGAGGTTTTTCACCGCGTGGAAGGAGAATGCCGTGCCATCGGCTACAGCGCCGAGCATTTTGCCTTTGTACTTCGCCCCGAATCCATGGGCGGAGTCAGCCAGCAGTGCTATGCGTCCCAGTGCCTCCTGGATTTTGCCGCAAGGCTTAAAAAGTTTGTTGAGCTCGGGGTCTTTAACAATTTGCCACAAGGCATCGTAGTCACATGGCGTGCCCGCGATGTCGACTGGAATAATGGCCTTGGTGCGTTCGGTCACGGCAGCGCGCACCCTGGCAGGGTCCAGGTTGAAGCCACCCGGCAGGCAATCGACCATCACGGGCGTGGCACCACAGTGCAGTACCACATTGGCAGTGGCGCAATAGGTGTACGCGGGAATGATTACCTCATCGCCGGGACCTATGCCAAACCAACGCAGTACCAACTCAATACCCGCTGTGGCAGAGCCAAAACACACCGTCTTCCTGGCACCGGTGTAGTCTGATATTTCCTGCTCAAAGCGCTTGGTGCGTGGCCCGGTGGTGATCCAGCCGGAGCGCAGGGCCGCAGCTACTTCTGCTACAATCTTATCATCAATTCGCGGCGGTGAAAAAGGTATCATGAAGAACATATTTACTAGCAAAGGTAGGCCAAATGGGTTGAAAGCAGCACGCCAAAGGCTTAAAAAGCCTACAGTTGGGCTAACTTAAATTTGGCATAAGCTTCCTTGAAATCATCGTGATTTGGGTACTGGTGCAGCATATAACTTAACACTGAATGGATTTTCTGTTTTTGCAAAATTAATAATAGGTTATTTAATTCTTGTTCAACAGTATAACAACGAGCCTAAAAAATATTAGCCTGAAAAAAAAAATTTATTTGCTTAATTTTTAATTCATTGATTAAATACCCCGAATGGAAGCAATTGAATATATTCTATTTTTTCAATAGCCAACAATTACCTCCAAATTGACACAATCATTACAGTCTGCTAACTGTGTCGGGATGAGCGAAACTTACCTTTGGGCACCCTTAACCGAACATTGCCTTATGAAATTTCTTAGCACTGTAGCAAGTATTCTCTTTATATGCATCTCACTTCAAATCAAAGGACAAGGCGAAGTTAGGGGGAAGATCACAGATGATTTAGGAGAGTCGATTATCGGTGCCACCATTGTATTTAAGGACAATCCGAGTCAAGGTGCCAATACCGATTTTGATGGAAACTATAGCTTAAAACTCCCAACAGATAATTGGTATAAGCTGATTGTAAGTTTTATAGGATTTCAATCCAAGGAAATAGAGGTTTCGCTAAGTGGTGGGGCTGTGAAGGTAATAAATGTGGGACTGCTGCCCAAAAACTTTGACATAGGGGAGGTAGTAATTGAAGCCAAGGCCAATAAAGCCAACGACTACTACATGGAAAAGATCAAAATGAATTCAGCGACAAGTTTTGATTTTATCTCGGCCGAAACATTGCGCAAAACTGGTGACCGAAATCTTGTTGCAGCCATGCGAAGGGTACCAGGGGTGTCATTTGTCGGCAACTCTGTAACTGTGCGCGGCTTGGCCGACCGCTACATACGCACTACGGTCAATGGGGCCCGTGTCCCTACCCTTGATCCTTTTACCAATAACATTGATCTGGATATTTTTCCTACAGGGCTAATTGACAATTTGATTGTTACAAAAACACTCACGCCTGATTTGCCTGCTGATTGGAGCGGCGCTTTTATTTCCGTTGAAACCAAGGACTACCCTGACAAGCTTCAGGTAAGAGTTAGCACCACAGTAAGCTACACTGGGCAAACGAATTTTCAAAATATTGTAGCCGGTGACCGCAGCAGTACCGATTGGTTGGGCTGGGATGATGGCCTGAGGGCCATACCGGCGGGGGTGCCAAGAACACAGGCTGAATTTCCACAACCCGTTACCAACTCCACTTTATATCAGCAATTTTCCTTATTGGGCATCGAAGGCAACCTGAACAACTTTGGAATCACAAGTACCACTCCCATAGATAATGGAGGAGTGCTTCACCAACTCGGCTTGGTGGAACTGGGGCTTATGGGTCCGGCACAAATCGGAAATACACAGGCATTTCAGCAAGCACTCAACAACTACAATGAGCAATATCCGCGCTCCTTCTTCTTTGAGCGTTTCAATTCAGAGTTTGAGCGCATTGGCCAAAGCTTCCCGAACAATTGGTTTGCCGGACAACGCAAAGCACCGTTAAATTTCGGACAAAGCCTGAGCATAGGCAATCAAACCAAACTCTTTGGCAAAACCCTCGGTTACATTGCAGGTTTCCGATACAACCAATTTATTCGTTTCGACCCCAACTCGACCCTCAACAGAACCACCGAATCGCCGGACTACCAGCCTGACGAGGGGGGCGTGGATATTATAGCACTTGCGAATGATTTGAGAATGGACCAGCAAGTGAGTTCTACCATCAATGCGTGGAATGCACTTCTTAGTCTTTCTTATAAGCTCAATGAAAACAACAGCCTTTCCATATTGGCCATGCCTAATATTTTCGGTGAAGAACAAGTTCGCATGTATGAAGGCCGGAGCGATGACCAAAATACTGATGAAACACTGTTCGGACATGACCTGATTTACACCCAACGCAAACAGCTCATATACCAATATAAATCAGACCACTACATTCCTGCCTTCAAGGGTAAGCTGCACGCAATGGCCTCATACGTTGATGGACAAAGCGACGTGCTGGACTTCAAGGACACCCGTTGGCTGTACGATGCCACACAGGACAGGCTATTTTTTCAAACCACATTCAATCCCAACCGGCGTTTCCGTTTGCTCGATGAAAACCTCTTTGACAGCCATGTGCATCTGGATATCCCACTGCCCGACATAGCAGGCCGCAAAGCCAAAGTAAAAACTGGCATAGGCTATATGAATCACAACAGAAGCAGCGAACAAACACAGTACAGGCTGCTAGGAGCCAATGGTCAAGATATCGTTGATCCTTTGGAAGAAGTGTTAAGCCTTGACAGATTCAGCGTACAGGGCCGCAGCAATTTTGACTTAAGTTACAGCAATGCCTCTTCGGAACTGGATGCCGACATAGGAAGAAGCAAAGTGTTTGCTGCTTTTGCAATGGGCGATGTGCACGTGCATCCCAAGGTAAGGTTAGTAGGAGGAGTCCGCTTGGAGACCACCAATATTTACACCGATATCCGCGCATATGATGAAGCCAATTTGCCAGTTGATGATCCCGGAAGACGCAACATTGGAGGTAAAACTGCCAACCCCGGAATTATTGATACCCTCAACATACTTCCGAGTATGAGCGTCATCTATCACCTGCGAGAGGACGATAAGAGCAAGCAAAACTTGAGGCTCAATTACTTTCAATCTTTGGCACGCCCGAGTTTCAGGGAACTTTCGGCAGTTGAACTTTTCGACTTCGAATTTATAGCCATGGTACGCGGCAACAATCAGTTGAATATGGTCAATGTCAATAACTACGATATCAGGTATGAGGCCTACTTTAATTCAGGTGATTATATCATACTTGGTGGATTTTACAAAACCTTCCAAAACCATATCGAACTGATTCAAACTTCAGGTGGCGGATCAGCAGTCGACGTCTTTTCATGGCAGAATGCTGAAGACTCCTATGCCGTTGGCTTTGAAATTGAGGGAAAAAAAATCGTAACTAAAAGTTTGGAGTTTCGTGGCAACGTTTCGCTGATCGAATCCAAAACCACCATTACTGTTCCTGTCAAAAAAATAAGGCCCATGTTTGGCCAGGCACCCTACATTGTGAATGCCACACTCGCGTATGCATTTGAAAAAATGGGCCTTAATGCGGCCGTGACTTACAATATCCAAGGACCTCGCGTTGCAACAGTGCTCAGCACTGGTGTAAACCAGCCCAACGTGGTGGAAGTACCACAACACCTCATAGACTTTAATGTGATCAAAAATTTTGGCGCCCATTTCAGTGCCAACTTCCGCGTGCGCAATATGCTGAATGCGCCACAATTGAGAGCTTATGATTTTGATGAGGGCTATTTGCTTGACTTTGACCGGTTCACATGGGGGCCCTTGTTTTCACTGACTGTATCATACTCTTTATGAAAACTATGCAATATACAACGTCAATTGTCATGAGCCTTTTTCTCATGGCCTGTCCATTTCATACCGAAGCTCAGCCACTCATAAATGATCTAATTGTTGAAACATATTACATCAGCGATGCGAACGATGCAACCGATACCGAAGGTGGCACATTGCAGGAAGGTTCAGTAACTTACAGGGTGTTCCTTGAGTTAAGTGAAGGCAGTAGCCTGATCGAATTATTTGGCAATGCCAACCATGCTTTTTTCATCAAAAGCACTACTCCATTCTTCAACCATGAAGACCGCGGTCAAACGTACGGTTTTGACATCCGCGACAACCGACTTGGTGAAAATACGGTGGCTCTTGATTCATGGCTTAGCTTTGGTCAGGCCAGCCGGAGCCGCCTCGGCGTGTTGAAAGTAGAAGACACGGACGGTTCAGTGATTGGAGGCGTTAACAACGATGGCGGCAGTGCTGGTATTGAAGGCGGCCTCTTGGTGAACAGCGATCCTGAAGCGGGTATCCCGCTTACCGACGCTGACGGCCTACTGCCTTGGCCGGCACCTGGATTTGCCGGCTTCACATTCAATCAATTTTTTGATAATCCCGCGTCGGTATTCGGAACCCAAACCGTGTCTAACATATTTGAATCGAATAATTTCCGGTTGAATACACCCAATGCCGTGCAAGGACCTACTTCGAACAACAGGGTGCTGATTGCCCAACTCACCACCACTGGTGAACTTGAATTTGAAATCAATGCAATAGTGAGAAGCGCAGCGGGTACCAATATAAGCTACGTAGCCCGTGACGCCAACGTGGGCCAAGCCGAAGTATTGAGCCCCTTTCTCAGATATCCACCCCAATGCGGATGTACCGATCCCAACTTTTTAGAATTCAGCGCTGCGGCACCTTGTGATGACGGAAGCTGCTCCACACCCGTGGTGTTGGGCTGCAGTGATCCGGATGCGTGCAACTACAATGCTGCCGTTAATTTTAACATACCACAACTCTGCTGCTATACACCAACTGAGTGCAATGGATTGGATTGGACCATTATTTGCCCCACACTCGACTCCGATAATGTCCGAGAAAATTCATGGAGCCTTTATCCTAATCCTGCTGTTGATGAGGTAAACCTAAGGTTGCCAAATCCCTTGCCAGCAGGTCTATCAGCTGAAGTGTACACCCTCCAAGGAAAAAAAGTTTTAGCACACGCATTGCCCTCCACAAGCAGTTCTTCCTTAGCAATGGATGTGAGCAGCTTACCAGTGGGCATGTACATTTTACGCGTCCAGGATGGCCCGCATTCCATCTTATTTACAAGCAAACTTTCGAAAACTCATTAGTTGTGAAAGATTCTAATCATAAATACACATAAACCAATAAAAACTCCTCAAAATGAAACAAATTCACTTCCTCACTACGGCGCTTTGTGTACTGATTATCACCAGTGCATCAGCGCAATATCAAGCTCCCGACTGCGGTGCAATTGAAGCAGTCATCATTGAGCGGTACTACATTTCCGATTTAAATGATGCTACCGACACCGACGGTGGGCAACTGGAAACAGGATCGGTAACCTACCGTGTTTTTATCGATATGAAACCAAATTATGTGCTCGAGAGCGTTTTTGGAAATGCAATACACCCCCTCAGTATTGAAAGCACTGAAGTATTCTTTAACAATGAAGACCGTGGGGAAATCCTTGGCGACGCTTTGGCAGCCAATCGACTTGGCGACAACACAGTAGCCCTTGATTCCTACCTTACCTTTGGTGCTGCAAGTACAGCACATTTGGGAGTAATGAAAGCTGAAGATACTGATGGAAGCATAGTAGGTGGTGAAAACAATGATGGCGGAAGTCAAGGTATTGGAGGCGGTCTGCTGGTAAATCAATCT
This sequence comes from Cryomorphaceae bacterium, assembly GCA_036751905.1. Taxonomy (GTDB): domain Bacteria; phylum Bacteroidota; class Bacteroidia; order Flavobacteriales_D; family Cryomorphaceae; genus T3Sed10-241. Next base: position 8,486 of record DAIOTP010000005.1, on the reverse strand, counting down.
CCTGAAATTGGGCAGCCACTCACCGAATCCGACGGACTGGTGAATGGAACGATCATTTCGGCTGCGACAGGTCTGGCCGGATCGGTTGGTACCATCGGAATTTCCGATTTGTCTGTTTTCGAAGATGAAAACACAGGCAATTTCTTCAGCACCAACAACGGAGCATGGTTTGTTCTTGGAGGTGTGAAAGGTCCAACTGAAGCCAATAGGGTGTTGATCGCTCAACTTACTACCACCGGAGCACTTGATTTGAAGCTGAATATGCGCGTGGGCATACCAGTTGAGTTGAGGTGTACGGCACCCGCTTGTCACAGCACACTGGATTATTTCTTTTTCCTTACCGAGGCTGAGCAACAGCCCAGTATCGCGAATGACCGCTTGTGCCTTCTTCCTGAGGTAATTTACACCAATGAACTGGTCAACACTCAAAACCGCATCCGACCCTCGACATTCTTTGAACTGTATCCAAATCCTGCAAGTGATCGGGTGGTGATGGCGGTGGATCCCAATATAAGCGGCGAAGTACTTTATCAACTCATTGACCTCACCGGCCGCCCTGTAAAGCAAGGAAGACTTCAACAAGGCAATGGAATTGAAGTATTGGAGCTTCATGGACTTGCCAATGGCGTTTACATCCTTCACGCACAGTACCGCGGACAAAGCAGCAGTCAGAAATTGGTGAAACGTTAAAAATTGAAAGCAGTGGGCACTTTTGGCAAAATGCATATTCTTCACGGCCTCATGTTATGTTTTTGGTTCTCCATCGGGACTATGGCAGTAGCACAGGGCTTGAATGGCGTACGCGTAGAAACCTATTACATTGCTGATGCCAACGATGCAGCAGCCGACCCTGGTCAAACTCTGAAAGCCGGAGCTGTAACGTACCGGATATTCGTGCACCTAAAGTCCAATTATAAATTGCTTACTGTGTATGGAGCACCGGGCCATCCGATGTACTTCCGAACAAGCACATACTTCTACAACAACAGCGAAAGATCAAAGCAAACGGGAAGTGAGTTTAGCACCCTTCACCTTCCTTTGCACACCTCAGTGCTCGATAGCTATTTGGCTTTTGGTGGTGCCAGCCGCCGCCACATCGCTGTGCCCAAAGAACTCGATACTGACGGGAGCATCTTCAAAGAAACCCCGGTCGATAGCTCACAGGATCAACCAAAGTTGCTCTTAAGAAATGTAGAGGGAACGCTGGGCATCCCACTATTCACCAGTGACGGCCTACTTGTAGAAGAAAAAGGAGTCTCACTCATACACTCTTTTGGTGATCTCAACTTGCAAGTTTTCGGTGATCAACATGATGCAAATGAGTTCTTTACAGAAAATGGTGCATATGCCTTGATAGGCGGTATGAAACAACCGGAGACCGACAACCATATTTTAATTGCCCAGTTGACCACGGATGGCTCCTTGAGCTTTAAGCTGAACATTCAAATTCAAAGTGATGAAGGAATTACTGAGTATTTCGTAGCAGAAAGACCGGAAAAAAAACAAAGTACCCATCCTGAACTCATTTACCCCAACCCCCTTAAACCATAAACCATGAACAAAATTTATTATTTGATGCTGGCCCCTATGCTGCTTTGCGCTGCAGCCGGATATGGACAAGGCCTTGGCCTGGAAGGTATCATTGTTGAAAAATACTACATATCCGATGCCAATGACGCCACCGATACCGACGGTGGATTTTTGCCGGAAGGCTCTACCACCTACCGAATATACGTTGACCTGGCAACAGGCTACAAACTTGAAACAGTATTCGGAAATGCCGACAACGAATTGCGCATAGCAACCACTACATTTTTCTTCAACAATGAAGACCGAGGCAAAATAACAGGCAGCGAGCTACAAAATAATCGACTGGATGACAACACCGTAGCCCTCGACTCCTACCTTGCCATTGCAGGTGCATCCAATGCACACTTTGGTGTGCTCAAATCCGAAGATCCAAATGGATCCATTGTTGGTGGCCCCAACAATGATGGAGGAAGTGCCGGCATTGCGGCAGGCTTGCTTGCCAACAATGATCCTGAAGCAGGTATTCCACTCACCACTTCCGACGGACTGATACCCGGCTCCGTGCCCAACATCACACTCATTGCTGATGACAGCAATATATGGAGCATTTTTGACAACGAAAATGCAGGCCCTGTATTTTCAACCAACAACGGAGCTTGGGCAGTACTCGGTGGTTTCACCGGCCCGACTCCAGAAAACAAAATACTTATTGCGCAAATCACCACCGATGGAGAACTATCATTTAAACTTAATATCCGCATTAACCTCATAAACGGCGGAGGTATAGAAGATTATGTAAGTGGCATAGCCACCGGAAACCAAATCTTTTATCCAAGTCTAATCTTTCCTGAACCTGCCATTGAAGGTTGTACCGATCCCTTATCTTGTAATTACAATCCTGATGCCACCATTGATGATGGCAGCTGTTTAACTCCAGTGGATAACTGCTTGGCTTGTAATGAAACAAATGACGGTCTTGTACTCATTGATGATGACGGCGATGGTGTGTGCAATGCAGATGAAGTGCCCGGATGTACAGATCCCGAAGCGCTGAACTATAACCCGAATGCCACTGATGATGATGGAAGCTGCCAGTTTCAGGGCATTCCAGGATGCACCAGCCCCACTGCCTGCAATTTCAATCCTGATGCTACTGTCGAAAATTTCTCATGTTTGGAGCCTGTCGAAAATTGCCTGACATGCAACGATACCAACGATGCGCTTATACTCATCGATACAGATGGTGATGGAATTTGCGACGCCGATGAGGTAGCCGGATGCCAAAGCCCAAGTGCTTGCAACTACAATCCTCTGGCCACCGATGATGATGGCAGCTGCATTGAACCTGTTGAGGACTGCTTGGCTTGCAATGAAAACAATGATGGACTTGTGATTATTGACAGTGATGGCGACGGCATATGCGATGCCGATGAAATTGCTGGATGTCAAAGCACAAGCGCATGCAATTATAACCCCGAGGCCACCGATGATAATGGTAGCTGCCTTGAGCCTATTGAAAACTGCCTGGCATGTAATGAGTCAAATGATGGACTCATACTCATTGACGATGACGGCGACGGAGTATGCAATGCGGATGAAATACCCGGTTGCACCATTCCCGAAGCTGTAAACTACAATCCGGAAGCCACTGATGACGATGGCAGTTGTCAATTTTTAAGCGTAAACGATGCCAATACCAAGCATATCCATATCTACCCCAATCCGTTTGATGAGGAATTCAATGTTGTACTTTCATCCAATGAGGCGGCTATAAGCGCATCAACATACAGGCTTATCGACGTTCTTGGAACCCTCATTACAGCTGGAAATTTTTCCTCTTTAAGAAACAATAAGGGTTCCTATACCATTCGAATGGATGTTGTAGCTCAAGGCACTTATCTTTTCATTTTGGAACACCCTGAATTCGGAATGATTACAAAACGTGTGGTGAAACAATAAACTGAATTAACACGCAACTCGTTGCTGTTCTATTTAGTACGATTTTTTTTGAAATCTCACCTCTAACAACCAACATATTAAAAAGAGACGGTTAAACTTCCGTCTCTTTTTGTTTACATATATTTCTCTTGCAATTAGCCGATAAAGCATGTATTTAATTTTCTAATAACACTTTGCCTATCCAGTCCTAGTACCTTAGCACCGCCTCATCAAACAAGAGGCTTAAATGTTATTAATCATCGTAATTTAATCAAAATGAAAAAGAATGCTTCTTTGAAAGTTGCCCTTGTTGCTGCTTTCTCGGCTATGGCTTTAAGTCAGGCCAATGCCCAACTCGCCCTTGGCGAAGACTGTGGATGTCCTCCACTCAGTGCACGTACAGTAGTTGACATGAGTAGCCTTGTACAGGCCAATGGAAACCTGACCAACACTACCACTACCCTTACCTGCAACAACCTGTACCGCCTGAACCAATTGGTGTATGTACAGGATGGTGCACAACTGTTCATACAGGCCGGAACAGTGATCAAAGCTGAATTTGGTGAAGGATTGGATGCCAGTGCCTTGGTCATTTCACGCGGAGGCAAGATTTTCGCCAATGGTGAAGAGCACTGCCCCATCATCTTGACGGCCGAGGCTGATCCACTTGACGGTACTTATTCTGTTGACATTCGTGGCCAATGGGGTGGGATTATCATGCTTGGTAAATCGCCTAACAACCTCCTCCTTGCTGATGGTGGTCTTGCCGTAGGCGATGGTGAAGGTACCATTGAAGGTCTTGCGCCTGGCGATCCACGCAACCACTATGGTGGAAATGACATCGGCGACAATTCAGGTGTGATGCGCTATGTATCCATCCGTCACGGCGGCACCAACATCGGTGCTGACAACGAAATCAATGGCTTGACCATGGGTTCTGTTGGAAACGGCACTGTACTTGAGTACATTGAGGTAATAGCCAACGTGGACGATGCCTTTGAATTTTTCGGTGGAAGTGTTGACCTTAAATACGGCGTGGCTGCCTACAGTGGCGATGATTATTATGACTATGACCAAGGGTATATAGGCCGCAACCAATTCATCGTGGCTATTCAATTAGGCAACTCTACCGTAGGCGACCACGGTTTTGAAGCTGACGGCGATGATTCAAATTCTGGTAACACGCCTTTCACTGACGCAAAAATCTACAACGCTACCGTAGTAGGTCGTGGCGCAAACCGTGGTGTTCTTGCCCGTGAAGGTTTCGGTGGACGCATCTCAAACAGCATCTTCTGTAATTTCGACACTGGTGTTGATTTGGCCGATGAGGCTGGACGCCCATTCGATGCATTGCAAAACTTTTTGAACGGAACTTTGGTTTTCACCAACAACGCCTTTGATGGCAATAACAACCTCATCCGTGTAAACAATGGTACTGCACCAGCAAATGTTGTAACCCTATTTGCCAATGGTGGCAATTCGATTGTACCAGGCATCATTGATTTCCAAAATGCGATCAATGTGTCCAACAATGCAGTTACCAACCCTTACAACCTTGTTCCTGCTGCCGGTACTGCCAGCTCCCCTGAAGTTGCTCCTGTTGATGGTTTCTTTACTCCTGCCAACTACAAAGGTGCTTTCAAACCTGGAACTACAAGCCCATGGACTGCCAATTGGACCCTTGCTGCATTGCTCGAAACTGACAACGCACTCGTAGCATGTCCTACTGATATCAACAAAGATGGACAAACGGATGTGAACGACTTCCTCGAGTTGAACAGCGCATTTGGTACTTCTTGCGGTAACTAATTCAATCGGTTGTCGATGCCTTACATACCAATGCAGTTCTCCTTATTCAGGAAATGTGGGCCGAGGCAACACAACAACATGAAACAATACCATGAAATCAACAAAATTCATCCTTAGCGTTCTTGCCGCCGGCAGCCTTTCATTGGCACAGGCACAAGGACTGGAAGGCATCATTGTAGAAAAATACTACATTACTGATGCCAATGACGCAACCGATTCGGATGCAGGTACCCTCAACGAAGGATCTACCACATACCGCATCTTCGTAGATATGGCGCCCGGTTATAAATTGGAAACTGTATTTGGTAACCCTGACCACGAGCTTCGTTTCGAAACCTCTACGTTCTTCTTCAACAATGAAGACCGTGGAGCCATTACCGGTAACGGACTTGGAGCAAATTTTCTCGACAACGGAACTGTACTGCTTGACTCCTACCTCAGTATGGGTGCCGGAGGAAGTGGACAATGGGCTGTTCTTAAAGGTGATGACACCAATGGAGCTATTGCCAATTCAGATGGCTTTCTTCAAAGTGTAAACCCAAATGCAGGTATACCCATCAGCGTAGCCGATGGTTTACTGCCCGGTACGCCTCCAGCTGTTACACTGGTATCGCTACCAGGCGTATTCGACGTGTTTAATGATGTAAACTTCGGTCCGGTATTCTCTACCAACAATGCAGCTTGGGCTGTTTTGGGTGGTACACAAGGTCCTGATGCCAATAACCGCGTGTTGATTGCACAACTTACCACCGATGGCGAATTCTCCTTCAGCCTGAACATGCGTTTGGGTAGGCCTGATGGCGGATTCGAGCAATATGTAGCCTCCAATCCTGTTGGGAGCGAAATAGAGTTTCCAGCCCTAAACTTCCCGGTTCCCTGCTCTGCCAATGGAGGTACTTTGACATGGACCGGCAACCGCAGCTTCTGCGTGGGTACCGGTACACCCAAAGGAATCAACATTCCTGTAACAGGTGCCAGTGGTGCTTTCCAGCGATGGGGCCTGTTCAACAGCACAGGTCAATTGGTTGATTCACGCGGAGGCAACTCACAATTCAACCTTGACACCTATCCTGCTGGCGATTACACCATCCGTTACATCCGTTACGAAGCTGATGTGGACATCACGCAGATTACAAGCCTTGCCTCTATCAATACGCTTGAAGGCTGTTTCGGCACAAGCAATGCCATTACTCTTTTCTTGCGCCCTGAGCCAAGTGCTGGTACACTAACTGCTACAACATCTACAACAATTTGTGCAAGTTCGGGTCCTGCATCTTCTATTCAGCTGGCCCTTTCTGGCTTCAATGCTGAAAACAGACGCTACGTTATCGTTTCACAGGCGCTTGGAAATCAGGTTGTGTTACAAAATTCAGGAACCGCAACCTCATCTACATTCAACTTGAATACATTGCCTACGGGAACATACCGAGCTGCTGCTCTCGCACTCCAGCAAGGTGTAAACCTGGCCGGTGTAGAATTCCAAAGCCAGCTTGAAGGTTGTTTTGCTCTGTCAAACCTTGTGACTTTCAACATCGTGAACTGCCTCAATGCCGACTTGAGCTCAAACCCGAACCCAACTTCGGGCCAATCGTTCGTAAGCTTCAGCAACCCACGTGCAGAATACGCTACACTCGAAGTGTACGATATGAGCGGACGCATGGTTCAGCGCCTTTTCAATCAAGTAACTGAACCCGATCAGGAGTACCGCCTCGAATTTAATGGAAGCAATTTGCCCAACGGTGTTTATCTCTACAGATTGACAACCAACAGCGAAACAATCGTGGAGAAATTCATGATTGCCAAATAAGTGTTGACCAAATAGTGGTGTTTTTTGAAATGCAGCCATACAGAAATGTATGGCTGCTTTTTTTGTGATGGCCCCAAAAGCTGGCAAAATAATATTGGTTTCAGCATTTAACAAGCGCCACTTATCACAATTTCAATTTCGGATCCAGAAATTGCTCCACATACCGTGTTGAAAATCAATTAGGATGTTGTACTTACAATTTACCTGCCCTAGAGGAGCCGCCATACCATTTTCAGCAATAAAGCACAAACAATGGCAATGCCAAAACTCATTAAAGTGCCAATCATGATGTACTCAGTAAGCTTGCGGTCCTGCGCTTCTTTGAGGTCGCCGAAGCGAAAAATTGATTTTGCCGCGAGCAGAAATCCTACCCCCGCCCACTGCCCAATGAGTACAAAAAGCAGGATGAGCAGGCGCTCGAGCATACCAATGTACTTGCCTGCATTGGCAAGGGAGCTTTGCTTGCTGCGCTCCGGGCTGAAGTTGGAGAGCAGCACCTGCAATACCACGGAGGTGGGATGGCTGAGGAGTACTACGGTGAGTACCACGTATACTGTACTTTGTGGCCATTCCATGAGCTCGGCCGTGTGCGGCATGGTATAAAGGTACCATGCCCCAAAAAGTACCAGCACGTGTATGCACTGGTCTATAAAAAACCAGCGGTTTCGGGTACTCGGGCGTTGTGCATAGAGCTTTACGATGTCAACAAGAAGGTGGATCACAGCAATACCCACTGCATAGGGCCAGAAATCCCATTGCCATGTAGCAATCAGCAACAGGGCCAAATGGATCAGCACATGCAAATAGAGCTTGGGCGATAGGGCTTTGCGGTTCTCCTTTTCGGCGACCCATGAGGAAGGCTGCATGAGGAAATCGCCGAGCAGATGGGCGAGCAATATGTGGGCGAGGAGCATCACGGCAAGTAAGGCTTAAGTTTGGACCTATACATGGCGTCAAGGGCCTGCAGTTCAGACCAGCGGGCCCTGGAGAGCCGCTCACTCACCGACGATTGGGAGATGGAGAGCTGCTGCGCTACATCATCTTGTCTGAGTGTAGAATCGGCCAGCATCATGCCTGCTACTTCAGCAGCCATAGGTGGCCAGCTGTCCATAAAGATGGAGGCGAGACGGAAGTAAAGATTCATATCAGCATCGAAATCAGGCCATGGGCTGCGTATGGCAAGGCGGCGCTTGTCATCCCTTAAGGCTTCGAAACAGGTGCCCGCGTGTACAAACGCCTCTCCCTGACGCTCGCTGATGCGTCGGGCATTGTGGCTTACACTGCCCAGCCCTATGCCTATGCGCACGTCAAAGTCCTTGTGCTGCCTCAGCGCCGCCTTGATGCGCAGGGCGGCTGTTAGTGCCTCGGCAGGATCGGCAGTTTGTAGCTGAAAACTGTCACC